>QCHM01000003.1 GCA_003279615.1 Prochlorococcus sp. AG-402-B19 | reverse complement strand
TTGTCTAAATTTGAACAGTATAGATTATATAGATTTTCCGTGTTTTCATTAAAACCTGATTCCTTATACATTTGATCAAGAGACATATATGTACTCATAACTGGTAAAAAGGCGGCTTTATATTCTTCCTGTATATCTTCTTCATCAATATCGTGGATTATTGCAGTTATTAGTTCAATTTGTTTCTTAGCCAATGAAATGTGCTTCTCTAGTTCAGGACTTAGCTTTCGTCTTCTTTTTGGCATTGAATGCATCCTATCCTAAAAAATAATACACTATCTATAATCTAAAAATCAATCAAAACAGCTCACGAACATTAATAATAGTTGAATAAGAGTAAATACTCATAAACCATTTATAAGAGTGTTCCATTTTTTATAAATATGAGATATATTTTAATTGCTACAATATATATGTGATATAGCCCACAGTTAATTAATGAAGGGCAATCTTATCTAACTATCACTATGAAAAGCAATTCAAATAAAAATCAAACAAAACTTCCATGGTGGGTTGAACTTTTGTTTGTTCAAATTGGTTTACCAGACTCTTGGCTTTCTAAATTCTTAAAACAAAAGAGAGAAACATATAACTTTATAAGTGAAAATAAAAAATATATATTTTATTGTACTTTGTTAATTTCGGGTATTATATATATATATCCGATCGTAAGGTATACATCTTCTAGTGCCTCTTGCATTGAAAAAACTACTAAATACCTTAAATCAAACAATTTGAATGATGCTAAAAATATGATGGATTTAAATTCACTTGCTGTTGGTTATTGTCATGGAGGGTCATTACCAAAATAATTAGATATTCTTCTCTTTCCTTTTATCTCCATCAATATCATAAGTTGGTAACGTTTTTGGAGTCTTTCCTTCAAGAAAAGGTATTAATTTGGCAAGAAGCCTACCCATAACAGGTACCCAAAATTTCTTGTATGCGATTTTTAGCATATTTTATTTTAATATCTAATTAAGTTTAAATCTACTACATTAAGTTCTTATTGACTACTTTTCATTAAAAGGTAGTGCTTATCAAAAAACTTTATTGGAGAGAATAAAGAATTACCCGAAATGCTATCTAAATATTTCTTGTCTGAGGTAATAATATATTTATTATTACTAAGTGAATCCAAAGATTTTATATTAACTGATGATGGTAAATAATATGATAATAAAGTATTCATCTTACTTTCAACATTGAAAAGATAAATAGTATTATACTGCAAAATTGATGAAACATGTTCATCATTTAAAAATGATTTTAATTGATAATTGGGGTTTCCGACTATTCCAAAGTTATATAATAATGATATGGAAACATATTGGGGAATAACTAAGTTATAAAAGAACTTAGTTAAATTGTAATTAGTTTTATTAGTATCAAAAAGATATTTAATTGAAATTATGAAAGAGAGTAGTAAGAGTATGAAAACGAAATATATGATTAGGATATTACCATGAGAATACATTAACAATGAATCCTTATAGTAGAACATTAAAGAGGAAAGAGTTAAGCCAAAGACTATATAGAATGCTAGGAATGAATACTTAATACTATACTTTGATATAGAAAATCTAAAAGAATTTGATTGCAATTGCACAGCAAACAATATAGAGAAAGGAGGCAAAAGAAATAGATAATAATGAAGATATGAAGTAGACATAGATAACAGAATTACAAGTGATATAAGAGGATATAAATATACTAATGTTGGGTACTTAACTCTAATATTAGATTTAGTAAATACGAAAAGTATGGTCATAAATATACCAATCGGAAAAGTTAGATATACATAATTTAAAGGTAAAAGTAAAACATTATTTAAAGCTAATCCACCAATAGCTTTATCTTTAGCGAAATCAAATAACAATGTAATCCCTCTATATCCAAATTTATTATATGAAAAATATAGACTTACAACGGTTGGTACTAATCCAAATATTATTCCAGATATAAAAGTAAATGTAAATATTTTTCTTGATCTTAATAAATTAAAGACAAGGAAAGGTGAAAGTCCAATAAGTGGGGCAAAAATCATATAACTTCTAATAAAAAAGGCAATAGAAATAAAGAAGCCTGAGAGAAATATGAATAAATACTTATTAGTAAATAATATAGAGTCAATAAATTTTAAGAAGAATAATATAACTAAAAGAATACACAATACAAATGGAAAATCTGGACTGGCGTACCTAGAATATTGAATCCATAAAGGCATAGAAGATAATGAAACAATAGAAATCAATGCAGATTTCTTATTGGAAATTTTTACTGCGATTAAATATGAAATAACTAAACAAACAAATGAAGAAAGAACACTTGGAAGTCTAAGAGCGAATTCGCTGTAACCAAATAACTTAATAGATAATGCTATTAACCAGTAGCTTCCTATAGTCTTATGATGAGGTGAAGGGAATGGGGAAGAGAACCAATTGTGGGACTCTTCAAGAATTCTTGATCTTCTTGCATAAAGTCCCTCATCATGAGCGACTAGACTTTGAGTAGAAAAATCTATAAGAAAATAAAGCAATAGATATGAAAAAATAAAAAGAAAAGGTATGATTATTTTTTTATGCTTTAACAAGAAATTAAGTACTCCTAGTTGAATATTCTTATAATTAATAATTTGTTTGGTTATATTTATCATGATTAAATATGATTAGAGTTCAACTAAACTGAACAATACTCTAAAAACAAATTATATCCTGTGTAATTTGATTTGGGAATCAAAGAGAGATTATATTATTAATATCATGTATAATAAAAAATAATTTAAAAAAAAATTAAAAATGGCAACCGCTAAAGAGAAGAAAGAGGAAGTAAAAGCTTCTTTAAAAATTTTAAGAGCTGAATTGAGAAAAATGCATCTAGGTGTAACCGAAGAACTATCATTACCAGAGCCTACAGAAGTCAAGAAATTAATGACACAAATGGAAGAACTTTTATTAGTAATCGAACCAAAATCATCAAGAAAAGCCAAGAAATAGTAATAAATAGCTTGTTTTCTTATATACAAAAAAACTCATAGTAAAAAATATAATATATTAACAATTTTCACTGATTAAATTTATATGAAGATTTGAACAAAGATGATGTAGTTATTAAAACTGTAATTGCTAACGGGTGTTCGGAAATAGTATAGAAAAGAGATGAAAATGTAAAATAGTCTATAAGGAGTCGAAGATCAACCCTTAGATCATATATTGAAAGTATTATAAGAATAATTCTTATCCAATTATATTTTAAATAGTTAATTAATTTGTCTATATATCTGTAATCCATTTCTAGTTAATCAATATCTATTTTACTAGTTATGGATAATAAGGAAGGTGCCAAGGCTATACTTGACCATGATCCTGCTACAACTCCAATGATTAAAGCAAAAGCAAACCAATATAAGGAAGAGCCTCCCCATATCAATATACAAATTAATGGAAGTAGTGTTGTAAAACTTGTATATAAGGTTCTTGTTAAAGTTGCTCCAACAGCATTATCTATTTGATATTTAAAACTCAATTGATTATCTACTAAGCATTTTTCTCTGATACGATCAAAAACTACGACAGTGTTATTTACTGAATAACCTGCAATGGTTAGAAGAGATACAGCAAATAATGAATCAACCTCCACATTGTAAAAATATCCTAACCACGAAAATACACCACAAACAATTAATACATCATGCAAAAGGGCCAGTAAAGCTAAAAATGAATATCTTCTATCATATCTAAAATTAATATATAAAGCTATGCCAAGAAAAGCAAAGAATAAAGAAATTAAACTACTTTTTAGCAACTGCTTCCCAAGACTTGGACCAATAGTTTCTACTGAAGTATTTTCATTGTTAAATGGTCCAAAAGATTGAGTAACCTCGTCAACTATAGATTCAGATTGAGCTGCAGATAAAAATGGAAGCCTAATAGATATTAATTTTGAATTATCGAGTAATTGTATTTGTGATCTAGTTAAATTAGGAGAAGTATTTGAACTAAAATTTTTTTTATCCTTATTTTTTATATCAATTATATTATTAGAAATCTCACTTGTATTTAATATAAAACAATCATCGTTACAACTCCTCTCTAATGTGATTTGAGTCCCTCCTGTATAATCTAAACCAAGATTTAAAGGGGCATTAATATTAGTACTTTTGAAGCATATTAGCATTCCAACTATAGATATAAAACATAATGAAAAAGATACAAGCCAAACAATTTTTCTATTTTTATAGAGTTGAACATTAAACTTAGTTTTCATAATTTGAATGATTTGATTTGGTAACTATTGAACATTGATAGACGGTGATGGAATTTGATTAGGATTAATAAAGTTAGAGATTTTTCTAAGGCTTTGAAAACTCATTAAGAACTTCAATATTGCTTTTGTACATGTTAAGGCAGTAAATAAGCTCAATACAACACCAATACCCAATGTAGCTGCAAAACCTTTTACAAATCCAGTGCCTAAATAAAATAACGTAATGCAGCTTATTAAAGTAGTTAAATGACCATCAATTATTGATGAAAAAGCATTTTTAAAACTTGCATCTATTGAACGAATCAATGTGTTTCCATTGCATAATTCTTCCTTTAATCTTTCAAAAATAAGAACATTAGCATCAACAGCCATTCCTATGCTTAATATAAAGCCTGCAATACCTGGAAGAGTAAGAGTTACTGGTAGCAGTGCATAAATAGAAAGAGTGAATAGCGAATAAAAGGACAATGCAAGGACAGCAACAAACCCAGCTAGTTTATAGATGAAGATCATAAACATACCTACAAATAGCAATCCCGTTAGAGCAGCAAAAAGACTTAGACGAATATTTTGACTCCCCAGAGAAGGTCCTATTGTTCTTATCTGGATGATATCAATAGGTAGAGGTAAAGCTCCTCCCCTTAATTGAACTTCTAAATTTCTAGCGTCTTCAGCAGTAAAATTTCCACTTATTGTAGCTGCTCCACCAGTTATACCTGCAGTTTCAAATTGCTTACCGACACTTGCCTCGCTATATGAAATACCATCAATAACAATTCCAAGCAATCTACTTGAACCAGCAATTGATTTTGTAAGATTTGCAAATAACTCACCTCCCTCATTATTGAAGCTTAAAGTAACTTCCCACTTATTCGTATTTTGATCTTGTCGTCTTCCTGCATTTGTCAAATATTGTCCTGTTAATGATGTTGGTTCAAAAAGAGCTGCTATGTCACTACTTAATTTATTCTTTAAGAGGTTAAACTGAACTAAATCTAATATCTGATCAGATTGAATGTTATATCTTTCGAATAACTGATTAATTTGATTATTAATATTAATCTCCTTAATTAATTGAGCTGAATTATTATTCTCTTCTAATAATTTAATAATAGAATCAACACTATTTCGTTGAGTTTGTAGATCACTTAATTGCTTTTCTGTACCATCTTTCTGGATTCTGAATTCTAATAGAGCAGTTTCTCCTAATACTTTCGCTGCTCCGGAAGGATCTTGCTCACCAGGAAGTTCTAATAACAATTGATTTGATCCTACAGTTTGAAGTTGAGAATCAGATACTCCTAATCCGTTTACCCTTTTATCAAGAACAGCCTTAACTCCCTCTATTTCATTAGGGGTGATCTTTGTAACTTCCTGAGTAGGTTGTACCTCCAAAGTTAGTTGACTACCTCCGCGAAGATCCAGTCCTAATTGGAAAGGTATATTAGCACATATAAAAATACTTAATACTGCAAAAATAATAACAACAAGGAACCAATAATTCTTTCTACCCATTATTAATCTACTCCACCATTATTAATAATTTTCTCAGCAGCTTCTACTATCTGATGAGGTTGAATAATAGTTAAATTTTCTAGGTTTCCGTTATAAGGAGTCGGTATATCCTGACTACTTAAACGTACAGGTGGAGAATCTAAATCATCGAAGCAATTCTCAGTAATTAGAGACATCAATTCAGCTGCAATTCCTCCAGTTTTCATACATTCTTCAACAATAATTACTCTATGTGTTTTTTTGATAGATTTAGAAATTGTCTCCATATCAAAAGGCTTAAGACTTATTAAATCAATCAATTCAACATCAATTCCTTTCTCTTCAAGAAGCTCAACTGCTTTTAAACAGTGATGACGCATTCGCGAATAAGTCAAAATAGTAATGTCACATCCTTCCTTTACAAGATCGGCTTGATCTAGGGCACAGACATAATCACCCTCAGGCAGATCTTCTGTGAGGTTATACAAAAGAACATGTTCAAAGAAAAGAACAGGATTATTGTCCCTAATAGCAGCTTTCATAAGACCTTTAGCATTCGTAGGAGTACTACAAGCTACAATTTTTATGCCCGGGACAGCATGAAAATAGGCTTCAAGTCTTTGACTATGTTCAGCACCTAATTGCCTTCCAACTCCACCAGGGCCTCTAACAACTGTTGGAATAGTAAAATTTCCACCACTGGTGTATCTCAACATTCCCATATTATTGGAAATTTGATTAAAAGCCAGCAATAGAAAACCCATATTCATACCTTCCACAATTGGTCTTAAACCTGTCATAGCTGCTCCAACAGCCATACCAGTAAAACTATTTTCAGCAATTGGTGTATCTAGTACTCTGAACTCTCCATATTTTTCATATAAATCTTTCGTAACTTTATAAGACCCGCCATATTGCCCAACATCTTCACCCATTACGCAGACCATGGGATCTCTGGCCATTTCTTCATCAATTGCTTCACGAAGAGCATTAAATAAAAGAGTCCCTTTCACAGCTTTAACAGATCGTCCGGACTACCGGTTTGTTATTCCAAACTATCTCAAACAGTGCCTAATTACCCACCTGCCGCAAAAGTCGATAACAGCAATATGGAAAGCAACATCCCAGGAGATAGTAATAAAACCAAAAGTCCTAAATCATGAAGAGTCATAGAAAGATGTATATATGACAATTTAATAGTTAAATACTAGTCTGTTTTTGCATTATTGCCTTCTATCAAACTTCGAATAAATACTAAAAACAAACCCAGTCCAATAAAACCAAATGTAAAAGTTGCAAGAAAGCTAATTCCAATAATTAGTGTTTTGAAACCAGAAGCAATACTCTGAGCAATTGGCGAAGAATAATTAGGAGTATGAATAGAAAAATATAAAGCTATTTTTTTACTAATAAAAAGGCTTAATAAGCTAAAAGATAAACTCGTAATCGAACCCGAAATAAAGCTTAAGGGGCCTTTCTTAGGTTCAGAACCTACAGAATCTAAAGGGCTTGATGATGAAGGAGCTAATTGATCAGATTCATTTTTAAACCCATTAATAGGTGAATTCATTTCTTAGTTGAACTCCATTAGACATCATTGAACATGCCCAAGCTGATAAACCAGCGTTTTCAAATTCTTGAACATGTTCTTTAAGCACTTTATTTGCTAGATCATAATTTTCAAACAAGGCAAAACAACTTGGTCCCGAACCACTCATTGAAACAAGACGAGCTCCTGGGAGTCCTGACAAGATTTTTAAAGACTTATCTACCTCAGGTGCCATTGGGCAAACACTTTTTTGTAAATCGTTTTGAATAACTTTACGATTTTCAAACAAAGACTGATCAGACCACTTAATAGACCTGACTAAGTTTCTCTTGATTTCGAAATCCTCCTCATGTTGAAGATAAGTATGGCCATACTGTTCTTTATATTTTTTATAAGCAACTGGTGTAGAAACTTGAATTGAAGGATCTTTAACCAAAATAATACCCAAATTAAACTCATTACACTCTAATTTTTCTAGAACTTCTCCTCGTCCAAAACATATTTGTCTACCTCCAGAGATGCAAAAGGGTATATCTGATCCAATTTCTTCTGATATATTCTCTAATTCCTCAGTCTTAAGGTTTAACTTCCAGAGCTTATTTAATCCAACCAATGTCGCTGCTGCATCAGTAGATCCCCCTGCTAATCCTGCACCAATAGGGATATTTTTTTCAAGTTCAATATCAACACCTAATTGTGTATTTCCTACTTTATTTATTAACAGCTTAGCAGCTTTTATTATTAGATTATCATCACCATTACTAATTTCTTTATTATTAGATTTAAGAATAATATTATTATCTGTACGTTTTATAAGCTTCAATTGATCACTTAAGTTAACACTTTGCATAACCATTGCCAATTCATGAAAACCATCGCTCCTAAGACCTAAAACCTCTAAATGTAGATTAATTTTTGCATGTGCCTTTGCTACAAGGAAATCTTCATTTGCTTGGGAAGTGACCATTTTCAATAACAGAAGTGTCTTTTAAAGCTTTTGCCAAGGCGAACCAATTGGAAGGTGAGATTTCCTGTGGCCTTTGATCAAGACTAATACCTCTGCAGGCGAAAATTTCTTTTATTTGTTCGTTAGAAGTTACAAAACTTCCAATCGTGTTTCGTAATTTTTTTCTTCGACCAGCAAAAGCATGTTTCAAAAGTTTCTCTAATAAATTCCCTATCTCATAAAAATCTGGCTCACTAGATACAAAGGGTTTAATTATGACGACTTTGGAATCAACCTTGGGGGCGGGGTGAAAACATTTAGAAGGCACATCGCATATTTCCCTACATTTTGCTAGAAGCTGAATCCTTACACTTAATGCACTAAAATTGCTAGTCCCTGGGAGAGCCACAAGTCTTTGTGCAACCTCTTTTTGCATAAGTAAAACTAAAGTCTCAAAACTATTTTCAGGTGCTTTTCTTAATTCACCAATCAGTCTTTTTAATAATGGACCCGTGATATTGTATGGAATATTAGCCACAACCTTATTAATACTCAGTCCATTTTCAGCATCCAGAGAAGCAGATAGAACATCCCCCTCTCTCAACCTAAATTTGTTTTGATTACTAAAACGTTTTTTCAAACCAACGACTAAATCTCTATCAAGCTCAATTGCTTGTATGAACCTTGCTTTGGATTCAATTAATTTTTCAGTTAAAGCACCTTTACCTGGACCAATTTCTAATACGCAATCTTCAGACTTCAATTCCGCAGCCTTAACTATTTTGTCCAAGACACTTTGGTCTTTCAACCAATGTTGTCCAAAGCGCTTTCTAGGAATATGCCTAAAATCATTCAAAGTGTAATCACCCATTCGCACAATCTCTAAACCACATTAGAAACGATCACATATTTCACTCAAATAAAAATAAATTATTTAGAATATACTCATAAGAAGATTTTCAATCAATATTCTTTTTCTAAAATGACTTTTGATAGCCATAGCCTTGAACGATTAAAAGAACTAGGTAGAAAACTTCCTAAAGAGATATCAAAACCTCAATCAAATGAATTAAAATATCAAAAAGAAACAAAAAAACAAAATTTACATCCTGCTGAAATCGAAACCAACCCTGAACAACTTTTTCGAGAGTTGATGGAAATAAGTCCTGATGGAAACGTACCTCCTCATTTATTAGAAAGGCTGAAAAAACTTGAATCAAATATTTCCAAATTTTCTTCCAATGCAGATCCATATATTAATAATAATTCTAAAGTTCGTTCAACTGATGACTCACAAAACCTATATACCCAATTTCAACAATTTCTACTCGAAGATGATATCGATTAGAAATAGATTTTATGCTTAATATTTCACACTACAAAATCATTGCTATTGGGAAAATAAAAAAAAAGTGGATTCAAGAAGGAATAGAAATGTATCTAAAAAGATTACCTTATTTTGAAATTATAGAAATAAAAGATAACAACAAATCAAAAGAAGAACATACGATCAAAGAAGTCATTAGCAAAAATGAAATACTCGTAACTCTTAATGAAAATGGTCAATCTTTCACATCAAAGCAACTAGCAACAAAACTTCTAAATTTTCACAATCAAAATATTACTTTTGTAATCGGAGGTGCTTCAGGTCTTTCCCCTTCTCTCAACAAATTAGCCTCTTGGCAATTAAGTCTTTCGCCTTTAACTTTTCCGCATGAATTAGCTCGTCTTTTACTAATAGAACAACTCTACCGAGCAAAAACCATTACCCAAGGCGGGCCTTACCACAAAGAGTAAAGCACACACGAGCATAAGATTATAGTTCGTTTGTACTATAATAAATTTATTGATCTGGGCTGATGATTTTAAAGAATTCGAGATCTTCATTAAAGGAAGACTCGCCGACACTATCAATTCCATTAGTAACAGAAACTATTTCTGCAGGTTTTCCTTCTCCTGCAGAAGACTATATAGAACTAGGAATCGACCTGAATAAATACTTAATCAAAAATCCCATAAGTACTTTTTGTTTACGTGTTAGTGGAAATTCAATGAATAACGCAGGAATATATAATAATGATTTGTTAATAATAGATCGTAGTATCAATCCAAATCCTGGACATATTGTAGTTGCGCTATTGGATGGAGAATTCACATTAAAAAGGCTTATAAGAGAAAAAAATAATTATTATCTCAAAGCAGATAAAGAAAATTATCCAACAATAAATTTATATGAATATGTAGATATACAGATTTGGGGAGTAGCAATTTATTCAATACACGAACTACAAAAATTAAAATCATAATTATGTCCAAAGCAATAATTCAAATTGATGCCAATAATTTCTATGCTTCATGTGAGCAAATGATTGATCCATCAATAAAAGGAAAAGCAATAGTTGTACTTTCTAATAATGATGGATGCATAATAGCTCGCAGCTCAGAAGCGAGAAAAATGGGAATTCCCATGGGACAGCCATATTACAAATTTAAAAACAAACTAAAACAATTAAATATAAAAGTAAGAAGTTCAAATTACGAGCTTTATGGTGACATGAGTAATCGATTAATGGAGCTACTAAAGAAACATTGTGAAGAACTAGAGATCTACTCGATAGATGAAGCATTTGCAACTATAAAACGTCCAAAAGATAAATGCCTATATCATTGGGGAAAGGATTTAAGAGCATTAGTTTATCAAAACATAGGAATACCTATATCAATAGGAATTGGTGAAACAAAAGTTCTGTCAAAGATATCTAATCATATAGCAAAAAAAATACATAAGAATTCAGGGATATTTGATATAGGTATTATTGAAAATAAAGATCATTACCTTAATCAAATAAAGGTAGATCAAATTTGGGGTGTCGGTAAAAGAATGTCGGCATGGCTAAAAGATAGAGGTATAACTAATGCTAAAGAACTTAGAGATATTTCAAGTGTACAAATCAGGGCACAATACGGCATAGTTGGGATACGAATAAAAAATGAATTAAAAGGGAATTCCTGTATTACTATCAAAGAGAAACCTCCAGCTCGAAAAGAAATCTGCGTAAGTAGAAGTTTTGCGTATCCGATAGATAGCCTAGAAGAATTGAATCAAGCAATAAGTCAATATGTTCTAATTGCAAGTTCTAAGCTTAGAAAACACAATCAATTATCTTCAGCTATTACAATCTTTACAACTACAAATATTTATTCAAAAGATTTTTATAAAAGTGAGGCAACAAAAAAATTAAAAATAGCAACCTCTAACTCAGCAATTATTCTTAAACAAAGTTTATCATTAACAAAAAAAATATTTAAACCTTATAAAAATTTAATAAAAGCTGGCATAATATTACATAAACTTCAAAGCAATAATTATAAACAAAATATCCTATTTAATGAAGGAAATAGACAAAAAGAATTACATCTTGAAAGGCTAGATAAGATAATAGATAATATAAACAAAAGAAATAAAAAAAATACACTAAATTGGGGATCGTCAATAATTAAAAAAGATTGGACTCCTCGCCGAGATAACCTATCTTATTTAAGTACAACAACACTAGAAAGTATTCCAACTGTATTTGCTAATTAATAATTCGCTTAATATTTAAAATGCACAAATTAAAATCTAAAAGTTAAACATACAATAATATGTTATATTAAATTAAGTAGTTAATAAATCAAGAATTATAATGGAATTCATTGAATTTCTAGATAAAGAAGAATTAGAAATCATTAGTATAGTCGAGAAAGCTGGATATAAAACAGAAGAAAATGATCCTCTATGTTTATTAAGTGAAAGATACGTAGGCTTTTTAAAAAAGAAACAAAAATCAATAATTATTTGTACAGATAATATAAAGAAAAAGGGAGGTTATAAAATACTAAGAACAATGAGGGCTAAAAGTGAATTTGAAAAAACAGCGATACATATGAAAAAAGCATTGAGACATGAAGCTGTTCATGTCGCTCAGGAATGTAATAAAGGAAAATTATTAGATATAGGAAAAAAATTATCAATGAACCCGGCAAAGAATGAGGCTTTGAAAGGATCAACTAAGATATCTGGAGAAGAAGAAAAAGAAAGGCAAGCATATATATTAGAAGATAAGCCAAAAATGCTTAAAAGAGAATTGGAAAAGTATTGTCTATGAAATACTCAAATCTTAGTTGTCTCTAAGTAACTGAATAGCGTTTAATTTATTACTGTAAATCAAAAGCATTCCTTGTTCAACACATGACAAACCAACAAAAGTTTTCACAATCTGTGAGCTAACAAGAGCTGCTCCACATGTCTCCAAAATAAGCACAGGTAATGTAGAAGGGGTTCCCTGCATTCTCTGAAGATCAAGAGCTTGGCGAACAGCTAAATTTGCTTTAAAAATACCAATTTTGTTTATAAAGCTAGGCCATAGATCATTAGATAAAAAACATTTATCAAAATCAAAAAAAGGAGAATTTTTCATTTTTAAATAAATCTATAGAAAAGTTATTTATAACATCTCTGTTGATCTAAATGTAATATATGTTGTCTCTCCGCATAGTAAAGTTCCTGAAAACTTATAGCATCATTATTTAATTCTTCAAACATTTTAATCACACGCTCTTCCATATCTAGAGAATTACTAGGCTCAGAATTTTCTTGAACAATAAGTGAAGCAATACAGTTCTCAAGAGTTTGCAAACGTTGTGAACTCCATGCGTCAATTAAGTGTCTGCAGCGTTTTAAGGATTTTTGTTTTTCAAGCACGGCTAAAGCACCTCGTATTTCTGACTCAGGTTCAAATAAAGTAGCTTTACGAAACTCGTTAGCCTCTAGAAAAAGATTTAATTTAGGTAGATTTTCATTATTATTAACCAGGAAGTTATCTAATAGACTTTTAATTAAATCAAGTTCAGCTAACACATTACTTGTATCACTACCTCGATTTATCGCCTCAACAGTTTTAAAACCAAATTTCTTCTCCTCTATATTATTTATTGTCGACCAGATTAATCGATGATGATTAATCGCAAAATCATCTAAATCTCTTAGGCGGAGTTCATTTCGTATAAAAGACCTAAAGCTAGGACAATGAATATAAATAAACAATATATCTGCTTCGCTTTTTTCTCTATGACTAACTTCTTGAGGTTTATCGTATTTCTTAGAACGACCATGCCACCTTTGTCCACTAATTTGATTACGTAAATCTTCCTCAAGTTGTAGAGCGAATCTCCCTTGCCCCCCACTAAGACGTTGCGCTACTTTCTGAAGATAATGAGTTCTTATTGCAGTTTGAGGAAGCTTTCCGAGAAGGCTTACTACTTCACTAACAGCAACTTGAAATTGATCAGATCTACTTACATCTAGATCTTTCAAAGATTGATCTATTTGCCAATCCATCCAAAGAGGTGATTTAGCAGCTAGTGCTTCATATTCAGAAGGAGAGTTATCTTTTAGATACTCATCTGGATCTTTGCCAGATGGTAATTGAAGAACTCGTAAGTCTAGTTGACCTTGAATAGCAAGATTTTCTACCTCACTAATAGCTCGATTAGCAGCACGAATACCTGCACTATCTGAATCGAAATTCAAAAGGATCTTTTTACTATCAGTAGAACGCGAGAGAAGAGTTATTTGATTGCGACTTAATGCTGTTCCCAGTGAAGCGACAACATTTGTAATACCAGAATCATGCAGGGCCATAACATCAAAATAACCCTCAACAACTACCGCATAATCTTTCTTTCTTATAGAAATTGCTGATTTATCTAAACCGAAAAGATTTTTTCCCTTTTCAAAAACTTCTGTTTCTGGAGAATTTAAATATTTAGGTTCAGATCCATCAAGACTCCTTCCTCCAAAACCAATAACTCTTTTTTGTCTATCGTGAATAGGAACAATAATGCGATTGCGAAATCTGTCATAAAAACCATTACCACCCTTTCTGGGAACAATCAATCCAACGGATTCCAACACATCAACACTGACTTCTTCAATATCTACAAAATAACGAATCAATGAATCCCAATTATCTGGAGCATATCCGAGTTCAAAATTAATTAAAGTTCCTTCACTTAAATGACGTTTATTTTTAAGGTAATCTAAAGCTTTTTCGCCACATGGAGAATTTAATTGATTTCTAAACCAACCTGTAGCAATTTTTAAAACACGATATAAAGTATCTCTCCGTGAAATCTGTTGCTTTAATTTTTCTTGATGTGGACCTTCTACTGTATCAACAGGCACTTGATATTTTTTTGCAAGTTCAAGAACAACATCACTAAAACTTTGTCGCTGAAACTCCATTAAAAATTTAATCGCATTTCCACCAGCACCACATGAGAAGCAATAGTAAAATTGTTTGCCAGGAATTACTGACATAGAAGGTTTATTATCATCATGAAAAGGACATATCCCGACAAATTCTTTACCTTTTTGCTTTAAGACAACATGTTCACCAACAACATCAACTATGTCTACACGCTCTTTTACGGATTCTATTGTCCTAGGATGTAGTCTTGCTGAAGCCATGTGATAATTTTAATTGATACTTAAATATTTAGTTAAGAGTTTTAGAAATTGAGAAAAAAAAAACTATTAGAAATATCTAATAATGAGCGAACTATTAACGGAATCAAATATTTAATAGGAAGTGGATTTGCATTTAGTCTTATGAGTGTTTGTGTAAAAGCAATTGGTGGCAGAATACCTGTTTCAGAATTGGTATTTGCAAGAGCTGGAATGAGTTTAATAATGACAAGAATATTATTATTAAAGAACAATATTAACCCTTGGGGAAATCAAAAACGATTATTGCTTATAAGAGGTTTGCTAGGAACAATAGCCTTATTTTGTATCTTTAAAGCATTAACTATTTTACCAATAGCAACTGCCACAGTAATACAATATATATATCCAACTTTTACAGTAATATGTGCATACTTTATTTTAAAAGAATATATTTATAAAAGAATAGTTTTTTCCATCATTTTAGGATGGTTAGGAATAGTTTTAGTTAGTCAACCAGAGTGGATTTCAAATAATAATTATTTTGAAACTATTATTGCTATATCTATTGCAATAATAGGTGCCCTTATGACATCCCTTGCTTATATATGCGTAAGAAAATTGTCGACCAAAGAACACCCCCTTGTTATTATTTACTACTTTCCTCTTGTTTCAATTCCGTTATCTCTTCCATTTCTAATTAATAATTTTGTCTTACCAAATGGAATTGAATGGATTTGGATATTTGGGATTGCTTTTTTTACTCAAATAGGTCAACTCTGTATAACTGAAGGTTTAAGACTTATTCCAGCTGGTCAAGCAACTTCGTTAAATTATTCACAAGTAATCTTTTCTTGTATATGGGGTGTATTGATTTTCCAAGAAGCTATAACAAGTACAATTTATCTAGGTGGTCTTTGCGTACTTATTTCCACTATTATTAGTATAAGTGCGTCAAAAAGCTCGCAAGCTTAAATTTACTTATGAACTTGAAAACAGCATTTTTTTCAATCCTTCTTATTTGCACTGGATCAACTTCAATTCTTGCAGACGAATATCAACGGGGGTTTTCTTCTAGTAGAACATGCACAAGAAACGAATATAGAGAGGAATACGTACCAGGAACAAGGAATGACCCTGGATATGTCAAGAAATGGGAAGAGACAGTAGAAGTACCTTGTCCAGGAGTTAGCTCAACGACTAATCAAAATAAAATTGATAATAATGATTGCACAGAAGGCAAAATTGCTGGGGGAATATTAGGAGGTGGATTGGCTACGGCAATATCAAGAGGTAAAGATCGTTGGTGGGCGATTCCTGCTGGTGTGATAGGTGGATCAATTGCTGGTTGTCAAATTGATGGTGGTTAAAATCTATAAAAATAAATATTTTACATAAAATAACAAATAATGATTAGTTGGTTAAAAGGTCAAGTAATACAGAATTGGCATCTATCCTCAAAGAAAGGTGTAGTAATAAATGTTGCAGGTGTAGGTTATGAAGTCCAACTTTTATCAAAACAAATAGTTATTATCGATAATGAAAAAATAAAAGAATTTTGGATTCATCAGGTCAACCGAGATGATTCTATAAACTTATATGGTTTTAATGAGGTAAGTCAAAGAGATTTGTTTCGCAAAATCATTAGTGTTAATGGAATAGGGCCACAGATCGGTATGGCATTACTAGAAGATTTTGAGGTAGATCAATTAGTTGATGCTATTGAAGAAAATGATATCGATTTATTAACTAAATCTCAAGGAATAGGTAAACGGATTGCTGAGAGATTAGTTATTGAACTCAAAAATAAACTAGAGCAATTCACAGATTTGACAGAAATAAATATTGATAATAAAAAAGCTAATAATTCTAATATCTTTTTCAAATATCTAGAAGAAATAAAGTCAATCCTCAACTCACTAGGGTATATGGATAACGAAATCAAAAATGCAATTAAAATCTTAGAAACCAAAGAAAAAGAAACCACTTTACTAATAAATTCTCTATCAGAAGAAGCAAGAACAGATCTAATGGACAAGCATCTTAAAGAGATTCTTATAAGATTGAGTCAAAAGAGCACTTGATTGAAGGCTAGGGCTTAAATTAGAATTGATAGAAATTAGAAGAACCAAAACAAAATGTCACTTGGCACAGAAGAGAAACAAAAGCTAATCAACAATCATCAAGTTCATCCAACTGATACAGGTTCAGTAGAAGTACAAGTCGCCATGCTTACGACAAGGATCTCTAAATTAAGCAAACATCTTCAAGGAAATATCCATGATTTTTCCTCAAGACAAGGTTTGCTTAAAATGATTGGACAACGCAAAAGACTTTTAAGTTATGTAAGAAATAAAAGTGAAAAAAGATATACAGAAATAATAGAAAAATTAGCTATCAGGGGATAATTATTATTATCACTTTATTAAAAACCAATGAAGGGAGCAAAAAAAAACAAAAAATCACAACCTAAAGAAGAAAAGATAGGATTCTCTACCAATACCTCTGCGCCACGAATAGAAGAAAAAATCTCTTCCAAGGTATCAAGCAACAAGTCCGGCATACCAAAATACGTAGCAAACAGAATGGCTAGAAGAATCGCATTTACAACAGGAATTCCAACTTTAAGTGGCATGGGTGTATTTATTGGGAGTTATTTTTTAATCAGCAAAGGCATTGCCGAAATATCACCCACAGTTACACTCGTCAGCTCAGCATTCTGTTTCCTTTTAGGTTTATTAGGGTTAAGTTATGGAATTCTTTCTGCAAGTTGGGATTTCAACTCTGGAAGTTTTCTAGGTTTTGAAAACATAAAGCCCAATATCAATAGGATTAAGGATGCATTTAAAAATAGTAAAAACGAAGTTAGTAATTAATATTAAAAATTAATTTACAAGACTTTTACTTGCTCTTGCTACAAAGGAATTCTTAGACAAAGTGTTTAACGCAAGCTCTGTATCCTTTACACAGAATTGATCACCTAACCTTACATATCTTGTATTTAGATTATCCTTTAGGCAAGCTACAACAGGTATACGAACACCTAATTCATTTCTAGCAGGTCTATTTTTCGAAAGACATTCCCTTAATTTATGCTGAACATTTATATCAGTAGCTTGATCAGGACGGAGATCAATAAGAAGAAACCTTAAATCATCTATTTCTCGACAATCATCAACAATCAATTGAACAGTGTCATCTCTCCTATCAACGCCACCCCATATCAATAACCTAGTTTCAACCATCAAGTGATCGGACAATCTTTCATAACTTTTTGGGAAAACGACAGCTTCGCAAGAGCCTGTTAAATCCTCGAGCTGAATAATCGCCATCCTGTCCCCTTTTCTAGTTGTGACTTCTCTCATCTCTGGAATCATTGCTATAACACTGACCTTTGACTTATCCTTCTGCTCTTCTAAAGAACTAAGGCTAATAGGAGCAATCAATTTTGCAGGTTCTGAAAGTTGCTTCAAAGGATGATCAGAAAGATAGAAGCCAACATGCTCTTTTTCTAATTTAAGTTTGTCTGAAGGAGGGTAATCGCTGACTTGTTTTCCCTTTGGAGCCGATGAATAATCCTCTATCGACGATTGTTTATTATTTGAGGAAGAAGAAAGATCGAAAAGATTGTATTGGCCGCTAATCCTATCTTTTGCCCTCGAAGATGCCCATTCAATAGTTAAATCCAAATCTGAAATTAATTGAGCGCGATTTGCATTTTTTTCAAGACAATCAAGAGCTCCACAATGAATCAAGGCCTCAAGTCCTCTTCGATTAACTGCGCTAAGTGAAATTCGATCACAGAATTGTGCCAAAGAAGTAAATTCACCATCTTCATCTCTAGAAGTAATAATTTTTCTAATTGCTCCATCACCTAAATTTTTGACAGCTGAAAAACCAAAAAGAATTGAATTTTCATTCGGAGTAAAATCGATACCAGAGGTATTTATATTTGGTGGCATTATGCTTATACCCATTGAATTACAGTTAGAAATGTATCGTTGAACCTTGTCAGTCGAGCCAGAATTTACTGTAAGTAATGCCGCCATATAAGCGACAGGATAATGTGCTTTTAAATAAGCAGTTTGATAAGTAACCGCGCCATAAGCAGTCGAATGACTTTTATTAAAGCAATACTCAGCAAATAAAACCATTTGATCAAATAACTGTTCAGCAATGATGGCTGAAACGCCATTGTTAACAGCTCCATCAACAAAGAGAGTTCTATGCCGCTGCATTTCGGATACTTTTTTCTTACCCATTGCCCTTCTCAATAAATCTGCTTGACCAAGCGAGTATCCGGCTAAATCCTGAGCAATCTTCATGATCTGCTCTTGATAAACCATAATTCCATAAGTTTCACTTAAAATAGGTTCAAGTGATTGATGTTGAAAGTCAATACTCTCCTTACCATGCTTTCTATTTATAAATTTAGGAATTAATCCTGCATCAAGAGGACCAGGACGATAAAGGGCAAGAATTGAAGAAATATCCTCAAGAGATGAGGGTTTTAGATCTTTTACTATTTGTCTCATTCCACTAGATTCAAGTTGAAAAATCCCTTCTAAATCACCCTTAGAAAGCAGTTCAAATGTTTTTTTATCTGTGAAAGGCAAAGAATCAGGATCTAATCTCTTACCAATTGATTTCTCAACTAAATTAATTGTCTTTTCGATCATTGTAAGATTTCTAAGTCCTAAAAAGTCCATCTTCAAAAGACCAAGTGATTCAATATCTTCCATAAAATATTGAGTGATTATTTGACCATCATTGTTTCTTTGAAGAGGAACTAAATTATCAAGTGAATCAGCAGCTATAACTACACCTGCTGCATGCACACCAAACGTCTTATTTGTCCCTTCTATCCTAATTGCCATATCAACCCATTTCTTTACTTTTGAATCATTATTGTATTTTTCATAGAAATCCTTACTTGGCGATTCCTTTGAAATCATAGATGACAATTTTGCAGGCTTACCTCTTACAACTGGAATTAATTTAGCCAAACGATCTGCATCTCCATAGGGAATATCAAGAACACGAGCAACATCCTTCAAGACAGCCTTAGATGTCATTCTGTTAAAAGTAATTATCTGTGCAACTTTATCTTCACCATACTTTTTAGTAACATATTCTATAACTTCGCCACGTCTTTCAATACAAAAGTCAGTATCAATATCAGGCATTGACTTCCTCTCAGGATTGAGAAATCTCTCAAATAATAATCCATTTTCAACTGGATCAATATTAGTTATATGAAGAGAAAAAGCGACTAAAGAACCTGCTGCTGAACCTCTACCTGGACCTACAGGTATGTTTTGTTCTCTTGCAAATCTTATATAATCCCAAACTACAAGAAAATAAGTGGGGAAACCCATTTGATCTATAACATTTAATTCATAGTCAAGTCTTTCCTTATAAATACTTGGAAAATCATCAAATTTAGAAATATCTAATATTTCTTTCAAACCATGAATTGTTATCTCTTTAAGGTAATCGATTGGTTTATATCCATTAGGAATAGGAAAATTTGGCATCTTATAGTTACCTAATATTGTATATTCTTCAACCTTGTTAGATAAACTTACGGTATTTTCTATTGCACTATTTATAACATGCGTGTCTAAATGATCAGTAAATAAACTTCTCATTTCGTCCTCAGACTTAATATATTCAGTACCTGTATATCTTAATCTTTTATGATCACTAATTAATTTTCCAGTCAATACACAAATCAAAGCATCATGTGCTTCAATATCATTCTTTGATACATAATGTGCATCATTTGTAGCTATAAGTTGAATATCAAGTTCTTCTGATATTTTTACTATTTCACTATTAACAATTCTATCCTCAATTGATCCATGGTCTTGAATTTCAAGATAAAAATCGTCACCTAAAACTTCTTTATACCAAGCCGCTACTTCTCTAGCGACATCAATTCTTCCCTTTAATATCGCTTGAGGAATTTCACCGCCTAAGCAAGCTGTTGAACAAATTAATCCCTCACTGTATTTTTTAAATAAATATTTATCTATACACGGTCTAGAAAATATACCTCTTCCTCTAACACCTTTTAAATGGCTAAGTGTAGTTAATTTAACTAGATTTTCATAGCCTATTTGGTTTTTCGCAACGACAACAAGATGATATCTTTTCTCTTTTTTTGGCTGAGGGTCATCAATTGAACCATTAATAACGTACATCTCATTGCCAATAATTGGCTTTATATCTGCTGCCTTACATAACTTCAGTAATTCAATCGCGCCATACATTACCCCATGATCAGTCAGGGCTAGAGCTGGCATCCCCAATTCCTTTGCTCTTTGAACCATTAAAGGTAGTTGACTGGCTCCATCAAGAAGGCTGTAATCACTATGATTATGAATTGGAACAAAAGCCATAAATATTCTACGAAGCTACGCTGGATATAGTGTAGCGACAATTATATGCTCCACATAAAGTGGCTTAACCTTTACAACGTGAAATCGGTTTTAGGCCTGTTTTTATAAACTTCAGCAGCGCTCTCAAATTGACTAGCTACTTGAAGAAGCTTGCCTTCTTCAAAAACATTAGCTATTAACTGCAATCCTATTGGCAAACCAGATTCATCAAAACCACATGGAAGGCTAATAGCAGGCAATCCAGCTAAATTAGCTGGAATAGTTAACAAATCGGATAGGTACATCGCCATAGGGTTATCGATATTAGCTCCAGAACCAAAAGCAGTAGTAGGAGAAGTTGGAGCCAATAAAATATCTACTTTTTTGAACGCTTCATCAAAATCTCTACGAATTAAAGTTCTAACTTGCTGGGCTTTCTTATAGTAAGCATCAACATAGCCAGCAGATAGAGCATAGGTTCCTATAAGAATTCTTCGTTTAACTTCACTTCCAAAACCAATTGCTCGACTTTTGGAGGTCATTTCAATTAGAGATTGTTCATCTTCAGATCGAAATCCATATTTGACACCGTCATATCTAGCTAGATTCGCTGAAGCTTCAGATGGGGCAATAACGTAATAAGTTGCAATCCCATCATTAAAGCGAGGGCAAGAAACATTAATAATCTCAGCACCTAAGTTTTCTAGCAGTGAGGCAGAGGCAAGAACAGAATCTTTAACATCACTAGATAAACCTTGATGCTCAAAGCAGTTATCAATTAAACCTATTTTCATACCCTTAATTGACTTAGAAAGGAGCTCTAAATAATTGGGAACAGGGATATCAACGGTAGTTGAATCAAAAACATCTTTGCCTGATATAACCTGCAATATTTCAGCTGCATCAGAAACATTATTGGTAAATGGACCAACCTGATCTAAAGAACTAGCAAAAGCTATTAACCCCCATCGACTTACACGACCGTAAGTAGGTTTCATTCCAACAACGCCACAAAATGAGGCTGGTTGTCGGATTGAACCGCCAGTATCAGAACCAAGAGATCCGTAACATAATCCGGCAGCAACAGAAGCAGCGCTACCACCTGAGCTACCTCCAGGAACTTTAGTAATATTCCATGGATTTAATGTAGGTCCAAATGCAGAGGTTTCAGTAGAGCTCCCCATCGCAAATTCATCCATATTTGTCTTACCAATAATTATTGCTCCTGCCTTCAAAAGGTTTTTTGTAACTGTGGACTCGTATGGAGGGATAAAGTTGCCTAAAATTTTACTTGCGCAAGTTGTCTTAATTCCTTTTGTACAAAGGTTGTCTTTGATGGCAATTGGTATCCCTGACAAAGGTGGTATATGGTCGCCAGAAGAAATCTGTTTATCAATTTCTTCAGCTTTACTTAAAGCCAGATCTGTATTAAGAGTTAAAAAAGAATTTAGAGTAGTATCTAATTTCTTTATTCGATTAATTTTTTCTTGAACTAGCTCTTTGGAAGAGACTTCACCACTTTTCAATTTTTGGCGTAAGTCTGCAAAAGTCATTATTAAATTATAAAAAAAATATTTTTAAGCTTATGACGTTAAAGGCTCATTACGGCGACACCTAATTAAACTATGACTAATTTCCTGTGGTGACTCGTCAGAAAGATCATCTACAAATCCATTTAAACTGACTTTCAAGCTACGACGAGTCAAGAATGGTCCAAACCAATATGTCACCTCAGGTTGAATTGTCTCAACTTTGGCCCACCAGGCCAAGCCAAAACTATTACCTAAGCTTCGAAGAGCCCTAATGGGACCCATAAGTAAACTGCATTTAATTTATTATACTTTCTTGATTTGATGTTTATCAAATAAAAAAGGAAAATTATGTTCACTTGATGATGAAACATATATTTGAAGCATAAAAATATTGAGTATTAAAACCTGTAGGTGATGTAATTAATAATGTAATTTGATTATGTAGTTTCAAAAATTACGGTAAATCAATAGAAGATATACGTTTCTTTTCAAGTTTAAATTAAAAAAGATTAGTTATTATTTTCATTAGAAATTTTAGGCTTCAATAATCTAGGAGATGGATCTTGTCCAGAGATTGATCGCATCCATCTGGATCTAGCCACTTCATACAAGAAAATAGAAGTAGCCACTGATGCATTAAGACTTGTAGTGACTCCCTTAAGAGGAATCCTTACTAACTGATCACACAACCTTCTTGTGATCAAAGAAATCCCTTTATCCTCTGAACCAACAACAACAACTAAAGGGCCTTTGAATTCTACTTCAGACAATGTTGAAGGGCCTTCTTCCGCGAGGCCAACAACTGTATAACCTTCATTCTTTAATTTTTCAAGGGACCTATTTAAATTTACTACTCTTGCTACTGGTATATGTTCCAAAGCGCCTGCAGCAACTTTTGCTACAGATCCTGTCAACCCTGCACTCCGCCTTTGGGGAAGGATCAAACCTTGTGCACCGAGAGCTTCTGCAGAGCGAATTATTGCACCAAGATTATGAGGATCAGTTAAGCCATCTAAAGCCAGGAGCAATGATGAATCACTAAAAGCTTTGCAAGCATCAATTAAATTCGTCAAATCATGGGTTTTTGATGCGCCAATTTGTAAAACTATTCCTTGATGAACTGCCCCGTTAGTGAGCTGGCCAAGCCTGGACCAAGAGACTTCTTCAACCAAGACTCCAGAGGCTTTTGAATCTTTGAGAAGTTGAAAAAACTTTGGAGAACTTCGCAATTCAGAAGTACACCAAATCCTATGAATTGCTCTGCCACCCAAAAGAGCTGCCTCAGTTGAATGACGACCCCAAATCAAATCATCACTTAAAGTTTTAGTGAAGCTTTCCGAATATGAAAGTGGTTCTTTATCTTCTATTCTTTTGAAATAGCTAGTTTCCTGAGAATTTTGATTTCTATATTTAGGGTTAGCCGATTTTCTCTCAAATCGATTAGATCCTTTGTAGTTGGAGGTTGACTTGTTACTACTTCTTGTTGATTCAGAAGATTGCCTATCTAATGAATATTGATTTACTTGATCAGATGAAAGACGGTTGAATTTATTATTTGTTCTTCTTCGATCATTAAAATTAGACTTTCTAGAAGCATCATTATCTTGACGATAAAAATTACTACTTCGTTTATTAGATGAAGAATTTTTGGAATTCCTTGTGTCTTTATTGAAACGATAACTCATTTTATAAGAACTATATTCTAGTTAATGGGTCGATCAAGAAGATCGAATAAATCAGCAAGCCGATTTGGATTTTTTAAAAACAACCATCCAACAATAGTCTCAAATCCCGTAGCAATTGCATATGTGGCTGCATCTACATTTTTTGGACCTCTTCCAGCTTTGTTCCTACCTTTTCTAAGGAAATCCTTTTCAGTATCAGTTAAAAAAGGTTCTATTTTACTAATCGCCCTAGCCTGACTAGATGCGTTTACCTCATTAACAACTGCATTATGGAGATCCTTAGAACGCATTGGAGTATTGCAATATCGCAACCTTTGATGCATTTCCCATACAGCATCACCCAACCAAGCTAATTGCAATGGGCCCAAGCCATCTGGTGAAATGGTTGATTTATAAGAGCGAATCCAATCAGTCAAGCTGATAATTGACTAACTGCAGTATTCAAGTCTGATGCTAAATGTAAAAAATCCTCTAATCGAACAAGTTTAATAGTTTGAACAACTCTTGGATTACCAACAACATTAAATGCTCTTTTCGACTGTGTACATTTTTTAGCTGCTTGAACCAATGCTCCTAATCCAGAAGAATCAATGAAATCGATATTACTTAAATCAATAACTACAGATAGTTGATTTGAATCAAAAACTTCATTGATAAATGTAGTGAATTGCTTCTCAGAGTAAGCATCTAGTTGGCCAGTGAAATTTACCACCAAACAACCATTTTGCTGGTTAAAACCACCTCTAAGAGAAACAGTAAGTCGTTGTAATTCAGCTATGGGATCAATCCCCTATTACTTCTTGATGGAAGTGTAGTGATAGAAACCAAATTAATCCACGATTCTTCGTCGTTCTTCTATTAAGGTTACGAAATGATTAAAATGATGATCAGCGTCATGAGGACCAGGACTTGCCTCAGGATGATATTGGACACCAAAAAAAGGCTTATTAACTACAGAAATAGCTGCAACGGTCTGATCATTTAAATTGAATCGAGTAATTTGAATTTTGTCACTATTTAAAGATTCTGAATCCAAAGCGAAACCGTGATTTTGACTTGTGATTTCAACTTTTCCTTTTAATCCACATGGATGATTTAACCCCCTATGTCCATATGACAATTTAAATGTTTTGCCACCAAGAGCCAATCCAAGAATTTGATGACCTAAGCAAATTCCGAAAACAGGCAGCTTTTCATAGTCAATTAATTTTTCGGCTAATTTAATACCACTTTCTACCGCAGAAGGATCTCCGGGACCATTAGAAAGAAAAACACCCTCAGGTGCTAAATCTAAAACATCAGAGATTGAAGCCTTTGAAGGTAAAACAGTAACTTCACAACCATGAGCAACTAATCGATCAAGGATTGATTGCTTTATTCCAAAATCTATAGCAACGACATGATAAGGATTTGTTTTTCTATTTTTTATTCTTTTATCGAATGAAGCAGAACGAATAGTTTTGACTTTAAAAGGATGCTTAGTAGTAACTTTGTCGACAAGATTCAATCCAATCATTGAAGGGGATTTTTTTAAAAATGAAAATAAGTCTTCTATAGAATATTTGGGTTCTGATGAGATTATTCCATTTAAAGTTCCTGATTCTCTGAGATGTCTAACTAGAGCTCTAGTATCTATTCCTTGAATCCCAACAACATTTTCATCTTTCAACCATTTGTCAAAAGATATTTCATGCCTCCAGTTACTAGAAGTCATTGATACTTCACGTGTTATCACACCTTTTACTGATGGATGAGATGATTCATTATCCTCATTATTAATACCTGTATTGCCTATTTCTGGGTAAGTAAATGTAATAAGTTGTCCGTAATAGCTAGGATCAGTTATTACTTCTTGATATCCAGTCATACCTGTATTAAATACGACTTCTCCAGTAATTGTTCCAATTGCTCCAAAAGATATTCCCTCAAAATATGTACCATCATCTAATAACAATATTGCAGAACTTTCAGTGTTAAAAAACATAAGAAGGAAGGTGTTGTATAAGATTAAAAGTATTAGTTAGCTAGAAAATCTCTTAATTCATTAAAAATAAGCCAAGATTTATCTGTATTCAAACAATCTAATGATCTTTTTACCCCAGAAAACAAATTATCTTCAACACCTGAAGCCCATAAAACTAAAGCAGTATTTAGAGCAACAACTTCTTTATGATGTTTTTTTCCTTCTCCTTTTAGTAAAGACTCTAAAATTTTTGAATTCGCTTGCAAATCATCACCTTTTAAACTTTCATTAGAAATTTCAGAAAGTCCAAGATCATTAGGGTGAATGATTTCAGATTTTATAGAATCCTTCTCTAAGAAACGAAATTGATTTGAACCAGCCAATGATGCCTCATCTAGTCCTCCTGCTCCATGAACAACAACAGCTTTTTTAAGCCCCATCCCTTTAAGAGCTAAAGACATTGGATCAAGTAAATTAGATTTTGCAACTCCCAAGACTTGAGACTGTGGTTTAAGAGGATTAACTAAGGGACCAAGCAAATTAAAAATAGTTCTAATTCCCAAACTTTTTCGCAAAGGAGCAAGATTTACCAAAGAAGGATGCCAAGAAGGAGCAAAAAGGAAAGTAATCCCAAAAACTTTTAGAGCCTCAATAACTTTTTCTGAAGCAACATTTAAAGGCAAACCAAGATTTTCTAGAACATCAGCAGATCCGACCTTGCCACTAGCACTTCGATTTCCATGTTTTGCAATCTTTACACCCAAAGCTGCTGAGACAAATGCAACTGCGGTAGAAATATTGAATGTATTAGCCCCATCTCCTCCAGTTCCGCAAGTATCAACCAATTCAAATCCAGGAATATCTGATGTTTTTTTTGATGCATTTTGAAGAACTTTAGCCATTGATGAAAGTTCATTACCAGAAATTCCCTTAGCTCTAAATGCCGCTAATAAAGCGCCAGTTTGAACAGGTTCAATTTTATTGCCAAGCCATGAATTCATCAAATAGTTCGACTGCTCATCAGTTAAATCATTGGCTGCAAGAAGAGATTCAAGAATTACAGAAAAAGTTATAGGATTTGAAGTGGTCATATATATAAAAAATGCCTGCTTGCTTAGCATTACAGGCTGAATATATTTATTAACTTAGTCACAAATATATCAATTTTAGAAGTTATTTAAATAAAAAAATAATTTCCTAACATTAAGCTTGAGAGGAATCTGAGGTGTCAAATCCAGAACCAACGTTATCAGGGCTGGGAGAACTATTAGGACGAAATCCCTCAGACCAAATTTTTCTTGTTTTTTCTTCTAGCTCATCACGATTAAGGCTCCATTTGTTCATTAATTTTTCTATATCAGAATTAAGATCTTCGGCACCTCTAAAGTCCTGATAACGAATGAGTAATCTTGCTAGTTCAACAAAATCTATATTTACAGGAACATCTATGCCGATTAATCGGTCTAGATTTTCTCTATCTGTAGAATACAGCGGATGATTTTGAGCCTCATTCATAAATTACTTGAATTTAGTTTTGTTCACGTCCATGGGCTTATATTGCCTAGGTTAGTGGGAATATTAATAAAATAATGACTGCATTACGACTAGATCTTATTAAAAACTACCTTAGACCACATAGGAATGAGTTGTTTATAGGTGGCATTTCTTTGATTTTTGTAAATATCTTAAGCGTTGCTATACCAATGGAAGTTAGAGATATCGTGGATGATCTAAAAAAGGGCTTTACATTTTTTGATGTAATAAACAAGTCGACATGGTTAATACTTCTAGCAACTGTAATGGGTGGGGTAAGACTCATATCTAGACAACTCGTTTTTGGGGTTGGTAGACAAGTAGAAGTATCACTAAGACAAAAGTTATTTGATCACATGCTTGGACAAGATCCAGCTTGGGTACAAAAAATTGGAACTGGTGAAGTTATAACAAGAGCTACTAGTGATTTAGAAAATATTCGAAGATTACTAGGTTTTACGATTCTGAGTCTTACAAATACGTTATTGGCATATACCTTCACCCTGCCAGCAATGTTTTCAATTGATCCACTTTTAACATTTTTTGCAATATCAATCTACCCTATTTTGCTTGGAACCGTAGGATTATTTGGCGGGCGAATGGTTAAACAAAGAAAAAGGCAACAAGAAGCTTTATCAGCATTAAGCGAATTAATACAAGAAGATCTTTCAGGCATTAGTGCTATTAAAATTTATGGTCAAGAGCAAAGTGAACAAAAAGAATTCAAAAAATTAAATAATAGATACAGAGATGCTGCAATTAATCTTGCTAAAACAGCTAGTACACTTTTCCCCTTACTACAAGGCTTATCTTCTATATCATTACTTCTTCTTATTGCAATTGGAAGTGGACAGCTTTCTAATGGAAGTATTACTGTAGGAGGACTAGTAGCTTTAATTCTTTACGTTGAAAGACTTGTTTTCCCAACAGCTTTATTAGGTTTTACTCTTAACACTTTTCAATTAGGTCAGGTAAGTTTAGAAAGAGTAGAAGAAATCCTAAAAAATGAACCAACTATCAAAGATAATGAAAATACAATCAATGTATCAAAACCTATATCAGGTAAAATAGAAGCAAAAAATCTTTCAATAAAGTATGAAGATTCTCCTAGAAAGATACTGAATAAAATCTCATTCACAATAAATCCTAATGAAATAGTTGCCTTAGTAGGACCTGTAGGATGCGGAAAAACTACACTAGCAAGAGCTTTAGGAAGGATGGTTAATATTGATAAAGGAAGTTTATTTTTAGACGATTATGATTTAACCGATTTAAAGCTAAAAGATTTAAGAAGTTATATCGCTTTAGTACCTCAAGAAGGATATCTGTTTACAGAAACTCTTACTGAAAACATTAGGTATGGTAAACCACAAGCTTCTATCAAAAAAGTGGAAGAATCTGCATCTGAAGCTCGAATGATAGATGACATTAAAGGTTTCCCGGATGGTTTGAAAACACTTGTTGGAGAAAGAGGAATAACACTAAGCGGAGGTCAAAGGCAAAGAACAGCATTAAGCAGAGCATTTTTGGTAGATTCAAAAATCATAGTCTTAGATGATGCATTGGCTAGCGTCGACAATAAAACCGCCTCAGCAATTCTACGGTCAATAAAAAAACAATTCAATAAGACTGTATTAATGATTAGTCATCAACTATCTGCTGCTGCTGCATGCGATCGTATCTTAGTAATGAATGATGGAGAAATCGTACAAGAAGGAACACATCATTATTTAATTAATAAAGATGGATTATATAAAAGCATGTGGGAAAGGGAAAAAGCTAAAGAGAAAATCCAATCATAGGTTTAATAATTACTTATTAAAATTTTATAATTAATTCAAATTAAATAAGATAAAATAAGAGAAAACAATTATGTTCTGTAAATTAATCATGAGATCATGAGCCCATTTACAAATTATAAACTTGTTTGCGACCTTGAATTTGGTGATGTATACATACAAATTCTTGCATGGATGGGGGTAATATTTGTAAGTCTTGCCGCTGGACTTGCACTTATGGGTTCATCAAGGCCTGTTTTTGCCCTTTTAGGTGTAGGTTTAATACTTGTACTAAGCCTTCCTTTTTTATTATTTGCGTTTGTTACTACACTAATAAATCATATAAAAATAGAAACTATAAATTAAAGATATGATTAAAAAAATAAGCGAATATTTATCCACTATTATTGATAAGCTATATTCAAAAAACGAATCTACAAAAATCAATAAGAAAGTGCTCCATACAATTTTAAAAAATGAACTTTCATCAAAGTTAAAAGATAATGAACAAGAAATCTTATTCGGATGCGGCTGCTTTTGGGGAGCAGAAAAAGGTTTCTGGAGACTACCTGGAATAATTTCTACAGCTGTAGGATATGCAGGCGGAGAGAAAGAAAATCCAAGCTATAGAGATGTATGCTCAGGCCTAACAGGTCATACTGAAGTTGTAAGAGTTGTTTGGAATAATAATGAAATTGATATAAGTGACTTATTAAAATTATTTTGGGAATGTCATGATCCAACACAAGGCAATCGTCAAGGTAATGATAGTGGTAGCCAATATAGGTCTGCAATTTATGCGAGTAATAAAAACCAATTAGACAAAGCAATAGAAAGCAAAAATAGTTATCAGAATGAACTTCAAAAGAATGGTTTTGGAGAAATCACTACTGAAATCTCAATTAATAAAAAATTCTATTTTGCGGAGGAATATCACCAACAATATTTAGCAAAGCCAGGCAGTCGACCCTATTGCTCAGCAATGCCAACAAAAGTAGAGTTTAAGAATTTTAATGGTGCCAATTTCAAACTTAATAAAACAGTTTGGTCTTATTACGATTGGGATATTAATCATTGTATTCTTAGAGGAGACAATAGTCCTATTAAATCTATTTCATAATGAATGATCAATTACCAGACAGAACTGTTTTACTAATCATTCTAGCAACTTTGTTATTAGTTTTTTTTATGGTATTTAGTTTTAAATCACAGAAAATCGAACAAGAGCAAACAATTGAATGGATGGATAGCTCCACAAATACTGAGTATGTTTTACCTAACTAAATAATAAAAATAAAAATTGACTAAATATGAAAAATAATGAATTCCAAAAGAATATAGAAAAGACAAGAATCAATATATATAATATATTAGCAGTTTTAATTGTAATTATACCAGAATTTTTTGCAGAATTAATTTTTTCACTTGAAGTATCACAACATAAAGGGGTTTTACAAAATGAGGGAGAAGAATGGGAAACAAATACAGAATTAAAACTTTCGAAAATGAATATTTTCCAATTAAGATTAATGGCTAAACAACTTCGTATTCATGGATATTCTAGTGAGAGTAGAAACTCACTAATAAGAAGAATAAAAAGAAAGACAAGCAGAAGAATTAAATGGAAATCATTAAATAATTAATACATCAGAAGGTACTTGTGATAACTTAAAAAGACGGGACGTAGCGCAGCTTGGTAGCGCACCACTTTGGGGTAGTGGGGGTCGTGGGTTCAAATCCCGCCGTTCCGATGAAGTTAGATTAAACAACTAATCAGAATCATTAACTAGAGATTGAATCAATTTGCTAGTACTAATTAGAACCGCCAAAAAGACAAATACTGTTATAAAGATAATGAAGGCAAAAATCCAGATTGGTATCTCAATTTCTCCAAAAGAAATTGTGAATAAATAGTTTAGTGTATTCATAAATCAACGAATCAATAATAATAATAAATCTATTCTAGATCAAATAGATGTAAAAGTTTAAAAATATAAAGTGGTAAATATAACCACCCCAAAAGCCAAACGATAATAGACAAAAATCAAAGTATTATATTTAGCTAAGAACTTAAGAAGGAAATCAATAGCTATTATTGATGAAAAGAAAGATGAAATAATACCTATAATTATTGGGAAAAAATCTATTAAAGATGAAGTATAAAAAAGGGAAAACAATTCCACAAATCCAGATATCGAAATCGCTGGAATACCTACTAGAAAAGAGAGTCTTGCAGCTGTCTTTCTTTCAATACCTGAAAACAATGCAGATGTTAAAGTAACACCAGATCTTGAGACCCCAGGAAAGATTGCTAAAGTTTGTGAAAGACCTAATAAAATAATATCTCTTAATTTAATATCTTTAAATAATTTTTTCCCTGAAAAATATTTCTCAGCAATAGCAAGAAAAATAGCCATAACAATAGAAACTATAGCTATTGAATTGAATCCTCTAAAAAAAGAAGTCGAGAAATCATTCCAAAATAACTTAATTACTAGACCAACTACTAAAATTGGTATACTAGCAACAATAATATAGGTTAAAAGTCTACTATTATCGTCATTAATAAGGTTACGCTTGATAATAAGACCAGGGAAAGAATTAATTATTAAAACTAAATCATTACGAAAATAAAAAACAATAGCGATTGCGCTTCCCAATTGGAGAGATGCAGAAATGGAAACGCCAGGATCACTCCATCCTAAAAAATACGGAATAACTTTCAAATGAGCAGTACTACTTATCGGAAGGAACTCAGTAATGCCCTGAATAACTCCTAATAAGAATGATTGAATACAATTAAAAATAAAATGTTTTAATTCCTCAGGCATATTTACAAAAACAGGAAAAACACAAGTTTTCTAAATTTCTAGAAATATGAATTAGTATATATTTAATTATAAATGTGGAAATAAATCATGAGAAAAAAAATTATTTTCTCATTAATTATTGTTTTAACTTCCTTACTAGGGTTACAAACAAAAGCTAAAGCAGAATATTGGCTTGTAATAGGAAGCTATAGACAAGGTCCAGGTGGAAAGCCTCAGGTAAGTGGAATTACAAGTCCATCACTATTCGCGCTCCCAATAGGGTCAAAACAGATGTGTATAGAAGCTGGAAAAAAAATTGAAAACGATATTTACAAACCTGTCTGGCAGTTTGATAGCAAATGGACATGCATCAGAAATTCAAATAATTAAATTGATCAAATATCAATTTGACAAGAAAATATTCAGAAAATTTTATCTCTGTACATCATGCGCACAACCATCACCTTCATAGTCTTCGCTGTTGTAGTAACCATTTTTGGTGCCAAAAAAAACGGTAGATAAAACAAAAGGTACAGCAACAAAAATCAAGAAGCTAGATAAGTTCAAAATATATTGCAAGAATAAGTTAAATCTAACAAAAAATTGATGCTTTTGATAATTTGATTCTGAAAAAAATATTAATCTATCAAGGCAATTAAAAAAGGGTCTTCAGCTCAATCTAGTAAAAATAGGATTAACAGCAAATTCAATAATTAAATAAGTAATTAAAAGCCAAGACAAACTAAAAAATAAAAACAAGCTAGGACCTTTTAAAAATGGCTGGAAATAATTATTCTTAGATCCATCTCCCTCTAAGAAAGAGCGACATTCTTTAACCTGTGAATTAGCAAGTCGATAATAGTCTGAACCCGGTAATCTATTATCAACATAAATTTTTCTTAGACTTTTAATAAGGGCCTCTGGCTTTTCAGTAATAGAAAATGCTAACAATTCACCTGGTCTTAATTCAATTCTTGTGCGTTCGAGATTGTTAGTAGAACCAATATTAAAGAGATCACCATTTTGAACTAAATATACATATGAAGCCATTTTATGAGCAAGTAAGAGATATTAATTATCATAGGGGGAAGAATGGATAAAAATTATATGTTTAACAAAAAATAAAAAATTAAATTTAGTACTTAATAGACTATGAGAAACTCATTAATTAGTTATATCTATTCAAATTTATAAGCATTAGTATAAAGTTTGTTAATCCTACGATGCTGATTAATTTCAACTGTTGTATCAGAGTTAATAGATGATAGTGATTGTTGTGGGATAGAAGTCTGAATCATACGAATAAAATCTCTTAATCTATGATCTTTTAAACCTGATCCTTTTATTTTTATCATTTCATCTTCTTGCTGAGTTTTCCAAAGGATCGTATTATTAAATTCGGAAGATTTTAAGTGCCAGATCTTCTCAAACTTTTTCCATATTTTACTATATTGAATAAGAGACTCCTGAATAGATATACGAAACTCTTTTTCAATATTACTTAAGCATAAATTAAATTTATCATCAGATGAATTATCTATTACATTGAGATTTGAAACAGGCTCACATCCTACAAACCACCCCTCCAAAATTAAAACTTTAGGCGAAAATTCACACCATCCTGATCTATCTCCCTTACCGTCTCTCAAAGATTTATCAAAAGTTGGACTCTTTAAAATACCAGTATTCAAAAAGGTATCTAAGGATTGATTTAACAATTCTAGAGAATGACTCCCAGGGAAGCCTCTAGGAACATTCCAAGGATTACCATGCATAGCTATATCCATTTCGTTACCAGGCAAATAAAAATCATCCAATGATATAACTTTGATCTCTAAACTTAATTCTCTAGCCACACTATCAATCCAATACCCTAATGTGGATTTACCGGAACCAGGTAGTCCTGAAAAACCTATTATTTTTGGATGATTAAAGTTATCAACATATTTTTCCAATAGAGAAAATAATGGAAATGATAATGACCATTTCCAATCTAATTTAGTATTTGGCCTCCAATACTCATCTATCAGTGATTGTCTATTTATATCTGACCATTTTTCAAAGAAATAAAATGGATTAATCGACAATTTCTCGAGAAATACAAGATAAGAATCAGAAGAGAAAAGAAATTCATTACTAATTTCCTTAGGGAAAAATATATTAAACTCCTTACTAGAATTTATATTAGACATTATAAATCTTTAAGGTTTCTAATAACATCTTCAACACTATTTGACCACCCTCTAGCGTGAGGTGCGTCTGCAAGTCTAAATAAATTTTTATCAATACCATTTTGCAAATACTTATTGGGACCATTCTTACCAGGTACAACAATTGAGATATCTGCATACTCTAATAAAGGAAGATCATTCTGAGAATCACCAAGTGCAATAATCCTTACATCTTTATTATTTAAATATACCTTTAATTTATTAACTGCTTCACCTTTATGACTGTTACTTGAAAGCAGATGACTCATTCGATTGCCTTTAAATACATGAACATTATAATTATCACAAATAAGCTTAACTTTTTCAAAGATTTCATCAGGAGGGTTTAAGAAAGGAACACTCCAGTGTCTATCCAAAGCTCGTATAATTGCTTGTTCTTTTAAACCAGTAAGTTCAAATATTTGATTTTGGTTCAAGTCATTCAAAGGGGTTAAATGAAAGTTAAGAGTATTAGAAATATTCTTTAAAATATTTCTCAACTCCTTATAACTTTTTCCTAAGATCAATTCCCATTCTGAAGACCTACTTGCATTGAATCCGTAAACTGCAGAACCATTTTCAACTATAAAAGGATCGAATAATCCATTCTCTTTTCTGAAATATCTAACCTCTGAAGCTGTTTTGCTGGTACAAGGTATTACGGGAATATTCAATTCAGATAATAACTCCAGTGTTTTTTTTGCAGGAGAAATATCATAATTTTCATCCATTAATGTTCCATCTAGATCTGTAACGACCCAATATTTTGAATTATTTGACATAAGATTTAGTCAGTTGATGATACCCAAACTACTTGATAGGGATTAAGTTCAATGTTATCTGCATTTAGAATAGAACCTGTAATATTATCTATTAAACGATTATTAGAACTTATAGGCATTAAATCAATTTCATTTGAAAGGTGGAAATTTATACATTTATCAGACATGTTACAAATCACATATAATTTATTTTCATCAACACCTCTTTGTATGATTATACAATTAGGTATTTTATGAGATATACATCTCATAAAAGATTCTGGGTGAAAAGCTTTAAGTCTTGATCTAACCTTAACAACGTGGCTTAGATATGAAATATTTTTACTTGCTGGAGAATTAAAATTTTTTAGTAGTTCTTGCAATTTATTAGCTTCAAATTTCTCTCGATTTAAATCTCTTCTTTGTCCAGTTTTCTTAAAAGTATCAATATCATTTGGAGAACCTAATATTGATGGAAGATAAAAAGCTGGTACACCTTTTAAAGATAAAGTAAAAACCTGACTGAGCAAAAAACGCTCAAATTGAAATAAAGTAATATCAGATCCTATGTTTGACATAGCACTCCACCAACTAATGTTTAATTCATAAGGTTGATCTTCTCCATTTGACATACGCCTATGACTAACTAATCCTCCACGTTTCTCAGATTCGACCAAGAGATTATGCATTCTCTTATCATCCATAATTCCTTCCAAAGCTCTTAATCCAATACCATCATGTGATGATGTGAAATTGAGAAGAGATGTAGATTTTGGCAAATCATTCCAATTAGATAACCAATTAATTAAAAGATCTGTTTTACCGGTAAAAATTGATTCTAAAAGTAATGGAGGAAGTGTAAAGTTATATGCTAAATTTGCTTCATTACCATCAACTAAATAAGAAAGATTTTCTTTTTCTGGAACATTAGTTTCCGTGATTAATACAGAGTTAGGTTGAATAATCTTTAAACATTTATTTAAAAGTTTAACTATTAAATGTACTGGATCTAAGTGCAAGCAGGTTGTATGTGGCTCTTTCCAAATAAAAGCAATTGCATCAAGTCGAATCCAATCAGCTCCGTTGTTAACATATCTAATCAATAGTCTTAAAAATTCCAAAAAGATATATGGATTCTTCCAATCAACATCAATCTGATCTGGTCCAAATGTCGTCCAGACATTCTTAAAACCATTATTAGTTTTTATATTTGTAAAGAGAGATGAATTTCTAGGTCTTATAACTTCTTCCCATATATCAGTTTGAGATGGGGCAACAATATACGATGATCCAGGTTTTTCAGACTTCATAAATTGATGAACCCAAGAATGCGAAGATGAGACATGATTTAGAACAAGATCAGCCATTATTTTGTGATTACTTGATAAATTTTTTAAATCTTTCCAATCACCAAAATTCTCATCTATGTTTAAATGATCAGAAACTGCAAAGCCCCCATCACTTGTAGAAGGCAAGAATGGTAAAACATGTATAACTGAAGAAAGACCACTCAATCTATTTTTTACGAATTCAGCTAATGTTTTTAAAGTTGATTCATCTTTACGATAAATTGCATCAGGGTAAGTAATCAAAACAACACATGAAGAATCCCAAAGCAATTCATTTTCAACTTCTTTGGTTTGACTATTAACATGATAAGGATCGAGAATCTGCAACAATTGAGACCACACTGAATTGATTTCTTCTACAGAGTGATCAGGATAAATTTCTCTGAGAGACTTTCTCAGCTCTTCTAATTCACTATCCAACTCAGGCACTCTTAAAAGGAAAGCAATCTTCTCTACATCATCGTAGCTCTCACCTTGAATCTGTAGCACTTTTTTTTTGAATGGACTTTCAGCAAGGTTTAATTACAACTATTCATGAGTACGGACTAGCACAAGATCCCGTATCTCAATTAAATAAAGACCTCTTAAAACGACCAACCTCAATACTTATTCCTTGCCTATTCGAAGAATTCAGCAGGCCAGCTCTATCACTGATTAAAAGCACATTAAAAGAATTAAAAAATCTAAACCAATTAGTAATAGCCTTATCAGCTAGTAATCGAGATGAAGTAATTAAAGCAAGAGATTTCTTTGAAGAGATGCCATTTCCAGTTCATGTCCAATGGACTAACAGTCCAAAAGTAATTGAATTACTAAAGGACCAAGAGAGGAATGGATTGGATCTATTAGGTGTTCCAGGAAAAGGTTGGGCCGTCTGGCAAGGTGTTGGTGTGGCAACAAAAAACTCAGAAGTAGTAGCACTATTTGATGCTGATATCAGAACATACAACTCTAATTATCCAGCGAGAATGTTGGGTCCATTATTAGAAAAATCCAATGGAATTTCCTATGTAAAAGCCTTTTACAGTCGCTTATCACTTGAGACAAATGCACTTCAAGGAAGGGCTACAAGATTATTTGTAGGCCCTCTCCTTTCTAGTTTGGAGCAGCTTATGGGGAATACACCTTTCCTCCAATATTTACAGTCATTTAGATATCCATTAGCTGGTGAATTTGCTTTTACTACAGACTTAGCAATGAATTTAAGAATTCCATGCGATTGGGGCTTAGAGATTGGTCTTCTATCAGAGGTTTATAAAAATGTAAGGATATCAAGAATCGCTCAAGTAGATTTAGGTATTTTCGATCATAAACATAAAGAAATAGGTTCTAAATCTACGGAGGGGTTACAAAAAATGTCTACGGAAATTTTATCTAGTGTTTTAAGAGGATTAATGGAGCACGAAGCAAGAACTCTTACCAGCGCTCAATTGGCAAATTTGGAGGTTTTATATAGAAGGGCTGGAGAAGATAGGGTGAAACAATTCAGTTTAGATTCCTCGGTGAATCAATTGCCATATAGTAGACATAAAGAGGAACTAGCCGTTCACACTTTTGGAAAACTATTAAGACCAGCAATTAATAAATTCCTCGAATCGCCTGTCAAGCAACAACTACCTTGCTGGGCAAGGGTTTTAGATTGTGAGAGTAAATTACAAGATGATTTAGAAAAGGCAGGAAGCTCCTAAACAATTTATTAGCAAATAAAGCAATCAAAGGTAAGCTTTTATTAGTAAAGAAATTCCAACAGAAAATGAAACTAATTCAAAAACAACTTTAATAAATTTGGAGCCTTTAATTATTGAAAAATAAGCACCAAAATAACCACCTAGAAGTGAACCTAAAATCAAGATAGGTATATAGCTCCAAATAATATTCCCTTTCAATCCTAGAGAAAGTGCTCCAATACCGTTCCAAAAGATTCCAACAAAAATCAAGGTATAAGCAACTGCAACAGAAAAAGATAAATCAAATATTGTTATCATCCAAATCGTCACAAATAGTCCAGTACCAGAAGAAAGATAACCATTCAAGAAACCAATTATAAAAAGACCTAATGAGCCAATTAGTATCCTTAACTTATTAATTCGAATGTTTTGATTTGAACTGCCAAGTTTTTTCTGCTTAATTGAATAAAAGCTAAGAAACAAAGTCAAAAAACCTAATAAGGTCGTAGAAAAATTATTAGGTAAAATGGAGGAAGTATAGGCCCCTAATAAAACGCCAGGCATCCCCGAAACTAATATCAAAAAAGCGTACTTTATTTGTAAGCTATTTTTCCTTAAGTGCGGTACTGAAGCCCCAAATCCTAGAGCAACACTAGCAACTTTGTGAGTAGCTAAAGCTTTTGAGAAAGGTAATCCAAAAAATATGAGAGCTGGAAGTTGTATTAAACCTGCGCCACCTCCAGATAAAGCAGAAATGAAATTAGATAAAAATGATATTAATCCCAAAAATATTTGAGAAATAAAATCATTATGTAACATATAAATCTAAATGATATATTTTATACAAAAATAATCACTTATGCAGTTATCTAAATATTCTTAATCATTTCCCTTCTAATGAGGTCAATACAATTTGGGTGCTCATGAATATACCTATTAAATTCCATTGCAAGTAATCTTGCTTCATATGCATCACATGCATAAAAGCAATTCTCAAGACGTTGATTATCACAATTTCTATAATGAACTGTGTAAGGCCTTAAGCTTGAAAGTGGGATTTTAAATTGAGTTTGATTCATTTTCAATTTATATTCCTATTTCAGTTATGCATCCGTTAAGAAAATTTTTCTACGGATGTCTTGTAACCAATATAAATTAAATTTTATTTAGAATATGAATTTGAATTAAAATTCGATTTATAAAATATTAAATAAATTAGTAGAGATTATTCACATGACCAAATTATCTGAAATAGATCTAGGATCTGCCCTTTTATCAACTTTTATCTTAATCGGATTCATAGCAACGGCTTTTGTCTTTATAAGACTAACGATAATTGGGATTAACTATATAAAAATAAATTATTTAAAAGAAGAAGGAGCGCAAAGGGGAAGAAAGGAGAGCAAAAGCGAAAGCAAAGGTTTTTAAAGAAATTAAAAATAATAATAATAATAGGCTTTCCAACACATAAAAGAATTGTTATTAGATGGGTAGTTAATTCATTGATTCAAAAAATATGTTAATTTAGTAAAATCTAAAGTCAATCATAATGGAAGTAAATCCACTAATACCAATTGGGGCAAAGGTAAAAGTAGATAAGTCAAAAATAGAAAATCTACTGTCAAACAAATTATTGGATGACTTACCTCAAATAGTTAATGGAGAAATTGTTGATTATAAAATGACAGATGGGATGGGTATTGGATATGTATTAATGACTGAAAATAATCTAAAAATTTGGATTTTCAACACCGAATTAAACGAACAAACTAGGAAAGAATATAGATTAGAAGAGACTAACAAATATACTAATCTGAGGAATAGTGATCTTATACTAGGAAAATATAAAGTGACTTACGAGATAGATGGAAATAGGAATATTAAAAAGATAGCAAATCCACTCAATCTAATTAACTGGCTAATATTTACAATGAAAGATATTTTTTAAACTACTAATCAACTTGCCATTTCATAATAAGAAATAACTAGCTTCCAATTTAAATTTCTTATGAAAGATCCAATCTGTCCAGTCCCTTTTTATTTAGAAATTTACATATCTGAATAACAGGATGCAAAAACCTTCATTTTCCTAATATTGGTCTGAAAATTGAACTTTAAGAAAATCTGGACTCAGTGAAACTTTAAGTTTTTCGTTTTCAGCCTCGGGATTGCTTACTTCTTCATGTTTACTTGATAAATCATCAACGTTGAGATGGACTACATGATTTTCCTATGCATAAATATAATTTATGATAATATTTATTATAAATTATTCAACTATAAGCGAATTTGATATATTCAGATTTCAAAAAAGTTAAAAATCAGATAGTGATTCAAAAAAATATTAATATGGAGAAAATGAATTAAAATCATCGTGGAAGCATTTGACCCAGCTATAAATTATGGTCCAAATGATGCCGGCATATCAGCATTAACAATAATTTTAGGTATTGTTGGCCTAATAGCTATTTCATGGTTGTTTGGAAAAATATATGCACAAGTAGCCAAATTTTTCGAAAGCAATGATAAAAATGATTCGTAGATAAAATCAAAGAAAAAATATTTATATCTATAAAATAAATACATTTAAAACAAAATCAATATTGATTAAAACAAAAGAGTTGTGAATTATTGCAAACTAAAATAACAAAACAATATTAAATGTAGTATTTTGATATTTATCTAATAATCATTAATTATGTTGGCTTCCTTGATGGTTCATGAATGGGCGACACCTTTGAATCTATCAGCTCCAATAGCTGGAATACTGACTATAGGTGGCTTTATGGGGTATTACAGTTTATCTAGGAAGTTTTAGAAGTTATATCTTAAGAGTAAAGAATAAATATAAATAACCTATAAATGAAAAAGTTAAAGTGGATAGATTTTGATGAATGCATATATTCCATATCTATGCGTTGCAAAAATAAAAAATTTGACGGAGTATATGGTTTCCCTAGGGGTGGACTATGTCTTGCCGTTGCACTAAGTCATTCACTTGGACTTCCCTTATTAGACAAGCCTAAAAATAATTCTCTCATAGTTGATGATATTTACGACACTGGATACACTCTAGAGAAAATAAAGCATTTAAAAGGTTCAGAAACTCATGTATGGATTAGCAAAAAACAACCAACATGGTGGAATACCTATAAATACATCAAAGATAAGGAATGGATTATTTTCCCTTGGGAAAATGTAAATTTAGCTGATATAGATAGAGAGAGATATTGCAAATCTAGACATTAAACTTTTTACCACATTAATTCATTACTTCTATCTTTTCTAGATGAGGAATTAATGGGCTTAAAACTCAATAATCCATCTAACTTCATCGCAAATTCATAAGTATCTCCTTTTAGACCTATATTAATATAATTATTATTTGTTTTTATTTTTTTTCTTAAATTCAATAAACCAATATATTTTTTCCATAGAGTTCGATTACTAAAATTATATGCCCATAGATCAAAGATATCCTCTATGGTATTAATAGGAATCTCGGAAGAATAACCTGTATTGTAATTATCTAATTTATATTGATCATATTTCGAATCTAAACATAGGATATCTAATGTTGTATTAATTGCTCCCTTAACCTCAATAGCTCCATCAAGACCAAATAATTCCTTTCTATAGCACTCAAGTAATTTACTACCAAGAGAATTAAAAATATTTTCCTCCTCAGTAAAGTTAACGACCCAAAAACCAACTCCTTTCAATACTCCTGATGCCAAATATAGATTAACAGATTTAGTCATTTATTAAATACTATAGAAGTTAGGCAATAAATAGAACTTAGAAAAAGAGAATTTAATAAAAAGATATCTCCCTATAAAATAATAATCTTTATGTACTTAAATTGAAAAAATTATTTTTATTGCAAAAATAAAAAAAGTTTCTCAAAAATATGGAAAAGGTAGTCCCTAGTAAATCCAATGGTTATAGAAAAAGTCTTGGCCCTGGAATCCTTTTAGCTGCAGCATGTATAGGTGGTTCTCACCTGATGTCATCTACTACAGCGGGAGCCAAGTTTGGATTTTCGCTTATTGGACTTATTTTATTAACAAATCTAGTCAAATATCCTTTTTTACTTGTAGGTACAAGATTTACAGCTGTTACGGGACTATCGCTTTTACAAGGATTTCAAAAACGTAATAAATTATATTTACCAATTTATTTAATTGTTGGATTAATTACAGGTACATTTACCATTTCAGCAGTTAGTTTTGTTACGGGTCTTCTTTTAAAAAATATAGTAATTTTTTCATCATTTCCTGCTTTAGATTTAGCTATAGGTATACTAATAGTATGTTCATTAATATTATTTATAGGTCAATACAAAGCCCTTGATAGGATATCTAAAATTCTTGTATTTTTGCTTACATTATTAACATTTTTTGCCGTTATATCTTTACTTATTAAAGGCCCTGCTGGAGATATCAATATTTCATTCTTTAATAGCAGTCCATCTCCCTGGACTCTCTCAAACCTTGGTTTTCTAATTCCTCTTATGGGTTGGATGCCTGGTCCAGTAGAACTTTGTATATGGCCATCATTATGGATGTTTTCAAGAGCCAAAGAGACGGATCACACCGCTACGTTAAAAGAAGCAGAATTCGATTTCAATCTTGGATATTTCATCACTGTTTTAACTGCAATTTTCTTTCTAATTCTTGGTGCATACACAATGTATGGCACTGGCGATGAAATGCTAACAGGATCAGGAGTTAGTTTTGCTCAAAATTTAATCCGCTTGTATACAGAATCCATTGGTGGGTGGGCAAAGTGGATAATTGTACCAGCAGCTTTTGCTGCAATGTTTAGCACCACGCTTACATGTCTAGATGCATATCCCAGGAGCATCTCATCAGCTCATGGCTTGATAGCTCGATTAGACAAGGGAAATAGTTCTACTTTGACTGAAAAAAAACGTTTAAAAAAATGGATCATTTTTCATGTTTTTGCATCACTTTGTGCACTTCTTATTGCCAAATCTGGAGGAATTGGAGTTAAAGACTATGTTTTCGGTGCTATGACCGGTAGTTTCCTGACAGCTCCTTTGTTTGCCTGGATGGCTATGGATACAATGAATAGCTCATTAGTAAAAAGTCAATTTCGTTATGGAGTTATTCTAAAAACAATTTGCTGGTTTGGGATTTCATTCCTCTCAGTCTTTAGTTTATTATTCATATTCAATTCTTTCTTTGGTATTGGACAATAAGCTCATAATTTATAAATATCGTTAAAATAAAAAATAGTTAATGAAATTAATTAAATAATTAACTTGAGGCAGAAGTATAATGTTTAAGAGCAAATTTCCAGAAAAGTCTACTAAAAATAAAAAATAAACTACTTAATATTAGGCCAAAAAATAAAATATTAAATTTAAGTTCTCCAAGAATTGCCTCAGCAGGAAAAGTGGTTAAAAAAGCTACAGGTAAAACCAAAGTAAATATGAATCTCAAAATAACTGGATAAGCTGAAATAGGGTATCTACCTGCAGCTAACAAAGCTCGAAGAACTTCTGTAGCATTCCATGTCTTAACAAACCAAATACTTGATGCAGCAATTAGGAACCAAACAGAATAAAGGATAATAAAACCAATCAATAAGGATATAATGAATACAAATAATGAGTAAATTGAAAAAGTTGTACCTGATTGGATAGCCGCCCAAAAAACAATTGAAAGTCCTAAAATAATTTCAGGCAATCCTGCAAAAGAAAACTTTTTAACTGATAGCCAAAATTGACTATCAATTGGTTTTAATAAAACATAATCGAGAGTACCCTCTCTAACGTAATTAACGATTTCGGTTAAATTTGGTCGTAAAAGAGCATTCGTTAAACCATCAAGAAATGTATAAACACCCTGAATAACTAAGGCTGATTCCCAAGTCCAATCTCCTAATTGCCTTCCTCCAGTAAAAAAAAGGGATAATATAAATACACTTCCCAAAAGAGTTCCTAACATAGCTAGCAACTCAATCAAAAAATTTAATTGATATTCAAGTTGAGAAGCAAATGCTGTAGACCAAAATAATCTAATAGTTTTAAAGTAACGCTGCATATTAGGCTCCCATTGCTGTATATCTTTTTAAACCAAGTTTCCAGAGAATATTTACAGAAGGAACCAGTATTGAAATCCACAAAATCTGAGCTAAAAACCCATTAAAAATATCAACTGGCATCCCTGATAAAACCTTTGCTGGAAAATTAATTAGATAGGGAAATGGTGTTATCATTGCTACTTTTAGAACGTTAGAAGGAAAGGCTGATAAAGGTACTAATAAACCAGAAAGAAAAAGATAAGGAACAAATATTAATCTCTCAAGAGCACTAGATTTTTCTGTCCAGAAGCAAAGTGCAGCGACTAAACTTTGAAGAAGGAAAGCGATAGTAAAAGCAAGGTGAGTTGATAAGTACGCCAAAAACAATTGAGGTAATGAGGGAAGCCAAAAAGATGATGGATTTAATATAAAAAAAGTAATAGCTATGGCTATTGCGAAAGGAAGTCTTGTTGCCTGTTCTGCTAAGTGAGAAGCTACATATCTAAATAGAGGGTGCAAAGGCTGAAGCAAATATGGAGATAATCGACCAGAAAGAGAATCTTCCTCAAACGAGAAAACAACCCAAACAACAGAAAATTGCCTAACTAGAAAAGCACTTAAAAAATATCTTGCCAACCCTATATCATTTAGACCAAATGAGTTCCCAACATCATTTTGACTCCAAAGAGAAAACATAATAAATGGTAGTACTCCAGATAGAGCCCATAAAGCTATTTCGATGCGATATTCCAACATGTACGCATACTGTGTTGTAAGTAAGGTCTTAATAACCTTGAAAGACAATCCAAATATTTTCAATTGACTTCACCTTTAATAAATAATTCTCCTATTAATTGATCAATAGGAGGATCACTAATCTCTAAATCGATAATATCGAAATCAGTTAATAGATTACTTACTACATCTGTCAACTTATCCCTTGAAACTAATAAACATACAAAACGATCATTTAAATCTTGAATCTCACCATATTTATCAAATTGTTCAATTGCACATGGATTTTTCAATTCAACTTTTACCTCTCTTGAGGGTGATAATGAATTAGCCAGTGAATCAAGGTCACCATCATAAAAAAGCTTTCCTTTATGAATACAAATAACTCTTGGACATAATGCTGTTATGTCAGCCATGTAATGACTAGTTAGCAAAATTGTCGCACCAGTTCTTTTATTGTATTCAGATAAAAAACTACGAACTCTAGCTTGAGCATTTACATCTAGACCAAGAGTAGGTTCATCTAAAAAAAGGACAGATGGTTTATGCAATAAGGCAGCAAGAATTTCAGATTTCATTCTTTGTCCCAACGACAACTTTCTGACAGGTCTAGTAAGTTCTTCTCCTAGTTCCAGCATCTCTGCTAATTCATTAATTCTTACCTTTGCTTCGTGGTCAGACAAACCATATACAGCTGCGTTTACATATAAAGAATCCATGGGAGGAAGGTCCCAAATCAACTGTTGCTTTTGCCCCATAACCAAAGTTATCTCCTTTAGAAAAGCCGTTTGCCTTCTTTGAGGAGAGAAACCACCAACATCAACTAACCCTGTAGATGGATGAATAAGACCACACATCATTTTTAATAATGTGGTTTTACCAGCTCCATTAGCCCCAAGAAATCCGACTACTTCTCCCGGTGAGATTTTAAAACTTATATCAGTTACTGCTGGGACGTCATAAGTCTTTCGATCGAAAAAATGCTTAAGAGTACCCTTAAAACCAGGCTGTTTGTTTGCAACTCGATAATATTTACTCAGCTGATCTACAACGATCAAGTCATTAGGATTATTGTGCAATTAATTTTCAAATGCTTCAACATTAAGATAAAACATTTTTGCCTACATAGCAGATAAAATCAAAGTAAAGAAAAAACTATAGGTTTTAAAACTAAATGGAAGAACAAAAATATGTAATAGCGATAGCTCTTGCAGAGCAAAATAATAAAAGATTAATGCCTCTTGGAGGAAAAAATTGTACTGAAGTTGATATTTCAAGTCAAACGTCTAAAAAAGAAGTCGAAAAGATAATACTTGATTTATTACTAAGGTTATTTCAAAGAACTACTGAAGGAAGTCTAAAAATATCAAACGATAAAACTGGATTATTACTAGCCGAAATTAGTTTTGAAAGTATGCATAAAAATATACCTGTTATCAAATCTAACTGGATTAATAACGGAGATACAAATACATTAATAGAGAAATTAAAATCAATTTGTTCCAATCTTTGGAGTGTTAAATTCAAAAAACATGAAGGAATAATGTTTAATGACCTAATAAATTAGAAGCTATCCTGAAATCTTTGATTGAGCTTTCTCGGCTTTACGAATAATCTTCTTAGCCTCTTCACGAGACATGCAAGACTCAGCTTTAGTTTGTAACTTTATAAGCTTCGCATGCTGCTTTTCCAACTTCATAAAACAAATTTAAGAATTAAATAATTAATATCAATATAACATATTTCTTTGAATTTGTAAATAAAGTAAGTTATCAAAAAGCAATATTTACAACATTTCTAGTGATTTATTCTTTTATTTGAGATGTACCTATGAATAACAGAAATATCTAATTCACCTAAACCAGTCTGCATTAATCGTTGCTCCATTTCTTTTACTCTTGATGCAATGGGTAAATCAATATTTATAGATTTAGCTAACTCAGTGGCAATAGATAAATCCTTATGATGCAACTCTAATTTAAATCCCAATGGATGTTTATCAATCAGCATTGCTTTTGATCTATTTTCTAATGGCCATGAATTCGCTGCTCCTACTTTTAAAGCAGCAACAACATCATCCATTGGCAAATCAAGCATTTTACCTAATTCCATTGCCTCAGCAACAGCTGCATATGTTCCTGCAACCAGTATCTGATTAAGAGCTTTGACTTGTTGACCTTTACCTACACCATTAAAGTAATTAATTGATTTACCTAGCACTTGAAATATATGTTCAAAAGATAAACAATCTTTTTTACTTGCACCAATAAATAAAGATAGTGAACCGTTATGAGCACCCTCTGTCCCTCCAGAAACTGGACAGTCAACATAAAAAATATTTTGTTTACCTAATCGTTTATGTATTGAGATAGATTTATCAGGGCTTATTGTAGAGAAATCAATAACAAATGAATTAGGCTTTAGTGAGCCTGATACTCCATTATCCCCAAACAAAACGGATTCAACTGCATTATCATCAGTCACGCAAATCAAAAGGCCATCGCAGTCACTAACAGCTTCTATAGGGTCAAAAAAATATTTTCTTTTTGCGTCCTTATTTGGTTTAGTTCTCTGATATAAATTCAAATCATAGCCATTATCAATGAGACGCTCAGACATAGGTTTCCCAATAGCGCCAAGACCAATGAAAGCTAATTTCATTAAAATCGAATTTTCATTTAAAACGAACTAAGAGTAATAAGTACAACAAGGGTTTGAACTATTACTATAAAAAATTAATATGCCACCAAAAGAAGAAAATATGATGCGATAATTAATTCATTGAATACTTAAGAAATTGACTAATCTTACAGATTCCAAGAATGCAACTCATCATTGGTATCCATTCTTGAAGTATCAAGAGGAATGTGAAGCTGCTGGCAAGGAAGCTACAGTTAATGATTGGATGAGAGCTTCAGGGCAACTACAAAACAGAATTGATTTTGAAGAAGCAAAGAAAGCCGCTGAAGCTGAAGCTCTTAAAGCAAAGAAGGCTGAATCTCCTAAAAAAGAGGCTTAAATAATTAATTTTGAATCAAGAAAATATATTTAGCTATTTTAAATAAGTAGAAAGATAATAAGAAGATCTTGTGAAGATCTATCAAACTATTTGCGTCAATGTAATTCCTTTTACTAAAGTTATTTGATTAAGGTCCTAGGAAATATCAATCCTAAGATCAACTACATTTCTGATTCTTAAAGAATGTCGGATACCAAAACCCTAAATGTACTTCTTGCTCCAGAAGGCCAATTACAGGGTAATGGACAATTAAGAGAATCCTTTCATGAGAGAAGGTCTCGTAAAGGGGATGACTATCCTATGTGGTTCTTAAATTCTTCATTAGTTAATAAATTCAATATCACTGAGGAAAAAGGTTATGAAGCTGTTGTAGCAGAAGATTCAACAACGATTGCTTGGTTAAAACTTCGATTTGGGGGAGAAAGGTTAACTAAAACATTGGATATTGAAGAGCTTTGGCAATATGCAAGTCAGCCACCTGAACCTCCAGAAAGAAGAGATATAACACCGCCAAAATAGATTTTAAATGAAACCAATTCACCAAATAACTATTCATCATAAACAGGAGGGAAAAACATATACCTTTGATGTCCCTGAAGGTGAGTACATATTGAGAAATTTTGAATCAAAAGATGAAAATGGACAAATTATCGGAGACACATTGCCATTCTCTTGCAGAAATGGATGTTGTTCAGAATGCGCAGTTAAGATAATTTCAGGAAAAATGGATCAACAAGCTTGTATTGGTCTATCCAAAGAGATGAGGGATAAGGGATTCGGTTTATTATGCGTTTCAAAAGCTATTGGGCCATTGGAATGCGAGACTCAAGATGAGGACGAAGTCTATAACGCACAATTTGGAAAATATTTCAAAGGGCTGGATACACAAGCCGGTAATCCATTTGATATTTGATTTATCTAAATAGTCTTATTTATCTGTCCAAAAATTTAAAATATCCTGACCTGTAAAATTCACATCTTTATCATATCTCAATGCATTTGTCTTCTCCATTGGGAGTGCAAATTGCTTAAATATTAAAGTAGCGAATTTCACAAATTTAACTGGTTTTGTTAAACCTTTAGCACCTACAAAAGCTCTGAAAGATTCGATAATTTTGTTTCTCAAATCCCAAAACTTATTGTCCTCAAGATTAAACACCCAAGGGAAGGCATTTTTAGATGTGTGATTTGTTCTTTTTATCACTTCCTCATCAAATTCCTTTGGATCAATACCAAGCAATTCATAAAATTCACCCCTTTCACAAACTGTCAAAGTGTGAGTTAGGAAAACACTCCACAAGAAGAAACGACTTAATAGCTTACCTCTAAATCCTTTGGTAATTCCAGGCCAACATCTCATCATTACTGTAAAACAATCACCATGTCGGTTCTCGTCTTGACACCATGGTTCAAAGAAATCAAACAGAGGAGCAAAAGCCTGATCCGGATTAGCCTTAAGGTGCCTATCCATCAAGATGTATCTCCAATACCCAATTTTTTCTGAAAGATAGACGGAATAAATTACCCAACTAATTGGGAACCAAGTTGCTGCTCTTTTTCCGCCTAGATGAGGAAGATCCACTTCAATACCCTCTGCAACTAATGCTCTGCTAAGAAAGCCTGCATGTCTAGCTTCATCTCTAGCTAAAAACTGAAATAGTTTGCCAAGATCCCTATTTCCCTCTTTCTTTAAACGATTTGATATCTCCTTGAAAAGTAGGAATCCTGAAAACTCTGAAATAACTGATCTAACTAAATAACTCTCATAAGTCTCTTTAGCCTTCTGAGGTAAATCTTGTAATCTATCTAGACTTGCCTTTCTATCAAAATGAGTACAGTTATAATCTGCTTTCATTTCTGAAAGCATTGCTTCAAACTCTTCACGCGCATCAGTTAATTCTGTCTTGGCTGCTTTCTTGAATTCGGTTACATAGAAACGAGGTGTTAAAAGGTTTTCATCTAAATGAGGCGGCAACTCATTTGTTCCGCGTGTATCAACTCTTAGTTTTGGGGAAGAAGAAGCTGTTGCGGTCATTCCTATTATCTGTCAAGAACACAATTGTATGCCTTAAATTGGAAAAAAGGTGAATTTTTAACCAGGTAGTAATAGACCTTTGCCTAAGACAGCAAAAAAAAATTAATAATTAAAGATTCTAAGAATGCTTCAGTACTTAATAGTCAATAATTTTAGAAATAAAATTAATAACTTTATTAATTTTAAAAAGATGAATTCACATAAAAAAAGTGAATAATACTAAAAGAATTTTTCTACCTATGAATATCTTGCAAAGCAGAAACCGATAAAACCTGATTCTGCAATGCTTCAATTCCTTCTACCGCTGCACTAGCACCTTTTAACGTAGTCAAAGTTGGAACAGAGTAGTCAAGAGCTGCTTTTCTAAGATATTTATCATCGTAAATAGCTTGACGTCCAATCGGAGTATTTATAACCAACTGAACTTTTCCAGATCTAATCATATCCTCAATATTTGGTCTTCCTTCATGAACTTTCAGAACCATTTCTACATTTAAACCAAACTTCTCAAGATAATTAGAAGTCCCAGAGGTAGCTAAAAGCGAGAAACCAAGTTCAATTAATTTTTTTGCGACAGGAATTAATGCCGGTTTGTCTCGATCATGAGTAGACAAGAAAACGAAACCGGAAGTAGGCAATCCCTCGCCGGCTGCTAGTTCGGATTTTGCATAGGCCATGCCAAAAGTTTTCGCAGATCCCATAACCTCACCAGTTGAACGCATTTCCGGACCCAAAACACTGTCTGAGCCAGGAAAACGTCTAAATGGCATAACCGCTTCTTTTATTGATTGAAGCGGTGGAATGGGTTCTTGATTTAATCCAATATCTTTTAAGTTTTTACCTAGAAGTAACTGAGTTGCTATTTTTGCAAGTGGTATACCAGTAGCTTTAGAAACGAAAGGAACTGTTCTTGAAGCTCTTGGATTTGCCTCTATAATATAAACAATCTCATTACCTTCATTATCTCTTTTTACAGCAAATTGAAGATTAATTAAACCAACAACGTTTAGCTCAATAGCTAAAGATTTAGTCCATTCCTTAATTGTTTTAATTGATTCAGCAGAAAGGGTTATAGAAGGTAGACAACAGGCGGAATCTCCAGAATGAACACCAGCTGGTTCAATATGTTCCATTAAGCCACCTATTACTACGTTTTTGCTGACATCACATAAAGCATCAACATCAACTTCAATTGCATTCTCTAAATATTGATCAATAAGGATTGGATGATCTGGCTCCACGTTTACAGCTTCTTTAATATATCTTTCTAATTCATCTTGCTCATAAACTATTTCCATAGCTCTACCACCTAGAACATAAGAAGGTCTAACAACTAATGGATAACCAACCTTATTTGCTATGACAAGAGATTCTTCAAAAGTTCTAGCTAGGCCATTCTTAGGTTGTCTTATGCTTAAAACTCTCAAAACCTTGTCAAATTGCTCTCTATCTTCGGCCAAATCAATTGACTTAGGAGATGTACCTAAAACCTTAGTTTGCGACCTTGAATTGTTCGATTTTTCCAACCAATTGACAATTGGCAAAGACAGTTTTAAAGGCGTTTGTCCTCCAAATTGAACAACTATTCCAAAAGGTTTTTCAAATTCAATAACATTTAAAACATCTTCTAAAGTTAAAGGCTCAAAATAAAGAATATCACTAGTATCATAATCGGTAGAAACAGTCTCAGGATTACTATTTATCATTATTGTTGTTAAATTATCCTCTTGAGCTTGATAAGAAGCGTGACAACAGCAATAATCAAACTCGATTCCTTGGCCTATGCGATTTGGACCACCACCAAGAATTAGGATTTTATTTTTATTATCAATATTAATCTCATTTAGATTAATTTCTTCCATTATATTTCCATCATTATCAATCCTTAAAACAGGTCTCTCATAAGTTGAATAATGATATGGTGTATTTGAAGAAAATTCAGAAGCACATGTATCAACTGTTTTATATATAGGTAATATTTTTAAGGATGATCTCTTAGATCTAATAGTTAATTCATCCGTATTTAGAGCAAACGCAATCTGTCGGTCAGAGAATCCAAGTTGTTTTAGTTTAAATAAAAAATTAGTCTCTAATTGATTAATATTTTCATACTTCAATAGTTTATCCTCTGCATTTACTATGTTCCTAAACTTGGATAAAAACCAGGGATCAATTTTAGAAAAGGAGAATATTTCATTATCTGTACGACCATTCTTCATTGCTAAACGAATATACATTATTCTTTCAGGAGAGGGGGTTCTTAGAAGTCGTTCTAATTCAATAGATGAATACTTTTCATCTTCTCGATCACATCCCCAACCACTTAGGCCTGTTTCTAAAGATCTTATTGCTTTTTGAAATGATTCTTCAAAACATCTACCAATTGCCATTGCCTCTCCAACTGACTTCATGGATGTTGTAAGGATTGGTAAACTACCTGAAAATTTTTCAAATGCAAAGCGAGGTATTTTAGTAACCACATAATCTATTGAAGGCTCAAAACAAGCAGGAGTCTTACCAGTAATATCATTAATAATCTCGTCCAATCTATAACCTACAGCTAAAAGTGCTGCGATTTTTGCTATTGGGAAACCAGTTGCTTTACTTGCCAAAGCTGATGATCTACTTACACGAGGATTCATTTCAATTACAATAATTTCACCATTATTTGGATTAATTGCAAATTGAATATTACTTCCACCAGTTGCTACACCAATTTCTCTAATTATTGAAATCGAGTAATCGCGTAATCGTTGATATTCCCTATCAGTTAGTGTTTGCGCGGGGGCTACTGTAATAGAATCTCCTGTATGTACGCCCATAGGATCAACATTTTCAATACTGCATACAATTACTACATTATCTGATAAATCTCTCATCACTTCTAACTCAAATTCTTTCCAACCTAAAAGAGATTTTTCAATAAGTATTTGAGAAACAGGACTAGCATCTAAACCAGATTTACATAATTCAAGGAATTCATCATGGTTATAAGCTATACCTCCTCCACTCCCACCTAAAGTAAATGCAGGACGAATGATTTTTGGGAAAGCTGAAATATTATTTCCAACAATTTCTGCTTCTTGAAGATTGGATGCTATGCCAGATGGACAAACTTCAACTCCAATATTATTCATCGCTATTTTAAATAATTTTCTATCTTCAGCTTTTTTAATTGCTTCAAGATCTGCACCAATTAATTCAATATTATGTTTTTCTAAAAAACCAGCTTCTGCTAATTCTACTGATATGTTTAAAGCAGTTTGGCCTCCCATAGTAGGAAGAAGAGCATCAGGTTTTTCTATTTCTATGATTTGTTCAACAACTGAAGCTGTAAGTGGTTCAACGTAAGTCCTGTTAGCTGTTTCAGGATCCGTCATTATTGAGGCAGGATTAGAATTAACTAAAACGACTTCGAAACCCTCTTTTCTTAGTGCTTTGCAAGCTTGCGTACCGGAATAATCGAACTCACAAGCCTGACCAATTACAATTGGACCAGATCCGAGTATCAAAATCCGACTTATATCTTTACGCCGTGGCATCTGAATTTCTTGTAAACTTCAAATATGTCACGCATTCTAGGTATCTGATTATCATCTACTTTCTAGAACGGCAAACTACTATTAAAGTTTAGCTAACTTTCCGAACAAGAAACAAAAAATGAGCGAACTACAGCGCCTTAAAGGGCTGCTGCCACCAGAGAACCAAAGCTGGGTATTTATTGAAGCCGCAGCAGCAATAGATCCTCCTTTGATCACGCTCGAAGAAATCGGGCGGGATGAAGTTGAGATACAAGTTGACCTTGAGCAATGGGACTATTTGGCTCAAGATCACAGAAATCTATTGTTTTGGCATGAGGTGGGTCGTATTCAAAATGACACGATTCCAAGAGACGGATGGGAGATGGCTGCTCTTGCAATTGGTTTAGGTGGTGCTATTGGAGAATTATGGGTTCAAGATGGATTGCTGCTTTTAATGGCACTTGGATTATCAGGTTTTGCTGGTTATAGATTGTATTTAAAGAATAATTCAGAAAAACGTTTACAAGATGCGATATCAGCTGACGAGAGAGCTATTGATCTAGCTTGTAGATTCGGATATAGCGTTCCCAATGCTTACAAAAGTCTTGGTGGGGCATTAAAAGATTTAGTAGAGAAATCTAGGAAGAAAAAAAAGAGAACATTTTATGAAGACAGATTAGAAGCCTTAAGAAAAAGTGCTGAAAGAGCACGAGCAGAAATGGCATCCCAAGAAGGTTCTAAAAAATCAGTTACGAGTGAAAATGTTTATGGATAGTAATGGACTAGTTGAATTAGCTGCAGTTGCTTGTGATGATAGAAAAGCTGGGGATATAAAGCTTTTAAAAGTTGATGAAGTTTCAAGTATCGCTGATTGGATATTAATTACAGAAGGACTTTCAGATGTTCAAGTAAGGGCAATAGTTAATAATGTTGAAAAGACATTAAAGGATAAGGCAAACTTGATTCCTCTTAGAAAAGAAGGAATAAATGAAGGGAAATGGGCATTACTCGATTATGGAGATGTCATAATTAATGTTTTTCAACCTAATGATAGAAAGTTCTATGACTTAGAATCATTTTGGAGCAATGGAGTTTTACATAATTTCAATAATAATAAATTAATAATATTAAAAGATGAATAACATAATATGTCCTGTTCCTCAAGATCAGAGGCCATTAAATGAATTCAATAGTATTAGAAATTCATGGATTAATTCATGGCCTTTACAAGAAAAGAAAGTTTTCTACAGGAAATTATTTTTATGTTGGTTTTTTATTACTCCTATTAGCTTAGTAATATCTTATGGCAGTGATTATCTAAAAAACAATATTTTTGAACTTACTATAGTAAGCATAATTTCATCTCTTCTTTTTCCATTATTATTATTGTCTAGGCAATGGCTAAGTTGGTTATACATATATAAACGTCTTAATTCTGAAAATATTGAATATGAGGAATCTGGCTGGTATGATGGACAAGTTTGGGAAAAACCAATAGATTGGAGAGCAAAAGATTTACTAATAGCTCAACATCAGATCAAACCAATTCTTAATCACCTAGAAAAGATAATAATCACTTCAATATTAATAATTTTAGCCTCATTGATATTTATACTTATAGAAACAAATTAACAAATGAATATACAAAGTACGTTATCAAAAAATGAAAATAGTTATATCAAGGTTCTTGTAAAAAGAGGTTCAAGTGTTGAATCAATTCATAGAGCCCACGCCTCAATATGCGATACGAAAGGAAGGACATTAATGAAAGCAGGCTCATCCGAATATGAAACTTTTATTAGATCAGCTTTAAAACCTTTCCAGGCATTGCCTTTTATTACAAGTGGTGCTTCCGAAAAATATAAATTAGATAACAAAGCCTTGGCTCTTGCATGCGGTTCTCATTCTGGTTCAGCAGATCAAGCTAGAACAGCTTTCAAACTTCTCTGGAATGCAGATATAGATATTAGAGAGCTTAAGTGCCCTATTCCTCAAAACAAACAAAGTAAACTTCAACATAATTGCTCAGGAAAACATTCAGCTTTTCTAGCAACATGCAAAAAAATGAATTGGGATCTTGATAGCTATTTAATGGGAAATCATCCACTTCAAAAAGAAATTTTTAGAAAAGTTTCAGACTTACTAAAAATACCTTCAGAAGAATTAATTGCAGAAAGGGATGACTGTGGTGCTCCAACTTTACTTTTGAGTTTATCTCAGATGGCTGTTTTATATGCACATTTATCTAAATCAGACCAACCAGAATTTGAAAAAATAACTCGTGCAATGACACATCACCCAGACCTTATTGCTGGCAATGGTTATTTTGATTCGGAATTAATAAAAAGAGGACATAAACAGATCATTAGCAAAGGAGGAAGTGAAGGCGTTCAATGTATAGGTCTTTTGGGAGAAGGGATTGGACTATCAATCAAAGTTGAAGACGGCTCGAAACGCGCAAAGCATGCAGTAGCAATTCATATTCTTCGCATGCTTGAATGGATTACTCCTTCTGCATTAGAAGAACTAGATGAAATCATTCTCCAGAAGAAACCAGGCATCTATATAGAAGTTCAAGGAGATTTAAAGATCCCTTAACGCAAACAAACTAGTTATTATCGACACTTAAAGATGTATGATTTATGAACGACGCGGGGTAGAGCAGTCTGGTAGCTCGTCGGGCTCATAACCCGAAGGTCGGAAGTTCAAATCTTCCCCCCGCCACCAATTAAAAGTCAGTCACAGACTGACTTTTTTAATGTAAAACTTTATATATAGCAAAGAAAATTATATAAAGAACAAAAACGAGGTAATCCTAGTAATAGCTTAATCCGTTTTTTTTTTCATGTAACATCCCATGTAACACGATCTCATGCAACATTACATGTAGCAAGAATTGCAAAATCCTTTCATGCCAAAGGATTAGGGGAATTGATTTCTAGTCGCATAACGCGAAGGTCGGAAGTTCAAATCACCCCCTCTTGCCACTAAATTAAAATAAGCCCTCATAGCTTTTTTTAATTAACAAATCTAAAATAATTAAACCAATTAACAATAATAGATTGACTAAAAATCATTCAAATTACGAAGTAAATCACAAACTATGCTCAACACTAAAATAAAATAAAAATAAAAATACACATAATAATACTTTTCCTATACATAGTAAAAGAAAAATTGTGATCAAAATCAAAAAATTTGTAATTATATCGATTTCTTCAAATCAGATAACATGTCTGTAATATATAATGGATAGAGGAAATTCCCATATTGGGAGCACCTTAACATAGGAGAAAAAATATTCTCACTAAATAATATGAGATTTTTTATTATATTAAAAATTTAGATATTGATATATTTAGCAAGAAAGTAATTAGAAAATTAGAACTTTCATACAAGTTAATTAAATTTGTAATAAAAGTAATATGTTTTTTAGATTTTTATTCTTAACAGTAACCTTAATTGATTATTTATAAATAATTTCTCTTAAAAAAATTCAGAAATGAAAAATTAATTATCAAACATACAACATTTTGATTATAATAAGATGAATTCAAAGCTAATTCAAACTATATAAATGAAAAAAGACAATCTTAAAAGAATTATCAAACAGTTCGAAACATTGATAGAAGAGTTAAAAAGTGAGGTTTACTCAGATAAAGAATCATATGTTCATCCATGGGATGAACATATGAAAAACACTCCTCGAATAATTAACTCAGAAGACGATGATGGATATGCAGATTAAATGGCTCTTAAGATTATTATAGAGAAAACAGCTAAAAGTCATACAAATAAAATTTGCTGATTTTTGGTAAATTTACCTATTGCTATAAAACGATACTAAAAGCAAATTAAGTGAAAAGTTTTTGTTAATGTCACCTTTACCTAATCTTGTCAAAGCAACCCCACAGGGAGGCACTATTCACGAATATCAACTTACAGGAGGGAAAACCTCATTCATGAGATACCTTGGCTGTTATCTTGGAACATGTAAATTTTGCAATGATATTGATGAGGCAACAGAATTTGTATCAAGCATAGAGCTTCCCAAAAAAACCAGTTAATCAAAAGATTTATCAAGGTCAATAAAGGTATTAATGCATCGACTTGAACACCCAATCAATGTTCAAGTTTTTTTATGTAAATTTAATCGATACACGAAGGCTTTAGGTGCTATTTTTTTTGAGTCTTTAAACATATCAGGAGAAAACTCTTTTAATGAGTCAAATTTAATCTCATTAAAGATCTACTCGGCTATGAAGGAAGAAAATAAAAAAAATAATAAATCATTTGAATATGAGACCAATAATCTCATTAATTCGAATTTTAATGAGAAAAATAAAGTAAAAGATCTAGAGAATATTGCTCCAAAGCCGTCTAATCAATTAACCAATGGGTTATTAGGTTGGTATTCTGTTTCAAGTAGCAAGTCAATAAGAGAAGGTAAATTAAATCACTTCACAATTTATAACGAACCACTTGTTTTATATCGTGATAGAGAAGGCATCGTAAGATGTGTAAAAGATGTATGTCCTCACAGAGGAGCATCATTTTTAGGTGGTGAAGTCATAAACGGACAGCTTGTATGCCCTTATCATGGTGCAAGATTCTCATCTCAGGGAAGTTGCACAAATTTAGATAGAATAACTTGTCAACATATTATAGATTCAAATTACGATAATTATGCTAAAAGCATAAAACTTTTTCAATATCCATGTATAGAAAAAGAAGACTATATATATATTTATTACACTGGAACTCCTCTTGCTAACATTGAAGACTTTGAGATCAAATCATCCTTAAATAGCTTACTTCCTGATTCTTATGGTTTTCCATCCTTAGAATATGAATATGAAGAAGTATATGTAGATTTCAAAGCAGATTGGGCAAGAATTATTGAGAACCATCTTGATATATTACATGTATTTTGGATGCATGGAGATACTATTCCAGATAAAAATGTTAATAGAGAAACTATAACCAGTTTCAATCAGAAAATCAAAAGAGATAACAGACAAATAGAAAGTATTTATTCCTATAAAACAAATGGACAAGAAGAATTTATAAGAATAAAGTTCGTACCTCCAGGTAGAATTTTTATATATAAGGGATCACCTGAAAGTACTAGATATATTCAGGTTCTTGATCACATTCCACTCGGAAATAACAAGGCAAGAGTAATAGTTAGACACTATAGGAAATTCTTGAAAAATAAAATATTCACTAACTTAGTATTATTCAGCCATCTTCAAAGAAGAACTTTTTATAAAATATTCACAGAAGATTATTTAGTTTTAAAGACTCAAACATTTAATGAGCAAATGGGTTATATACAAAAGGATAATGTAAAATTACTAGGAGAAGATAAAATGGTTCAATACTATTGGGATTGGCTACAATATGCATTAATTAAAGAAAAACCATGGGATTTACATCCTACTAATTCATTAACAAATTCAGTTCATGATGATAGAGGTATGCAATATCCACCGGAAAACCCTGATATGGCAATAATTAATAATAGAAAGATTTTGATTAAGCTTTTAACAAGATTATTATTTCCCATTAGTCTTATTCTTTTACTAATATAAAAAATATATATAGTTAGTTATAGTTTAGATGGGACTTGACTCTCTAAAAAAGAAAACAACTTGGGCAAGCTTTAAAAATATCAATGTATACATAGACAAAAAAGAAATTCTCTCAAACATCAATATCAAACTAAATCATGGAGAGAATACAGTAATATTAGGACCAAATGGATCAGGTAAATCAACCTTTTTAAAATTATTCAACAGATCAATATATCCAATTAATTCAAGACATAGTTCATTAAAATTATTTAATAAAGAAAATATTAATATATGGGATTTAAGAAGAAAAATTGGGTTTCTTTTCAAAGAAATGGAGCAAAGGGTAATAAAAGGAGTAAGTTTGTACGATTTAATTGCATCTGGTTTTTCAGGTACATTTAACTCTAGATATTCTATATTACTTACAGACACTGAGAAGAAAAAAATAGATTCTCTAATTAACGAATGGGAGCTAGATAATATTGTAGATAAAGAATTCAATTCATTATCTGATGGTCAGAGAAGGAGGGCTTTACTAGCTAGAGCATTAGTTTATGAACCTAATATACTAATTCTTGATGAGCCATTTTGTAATTTAGATATAAAGTCAAATTTTATTTTAAATAAGAATTTACATCACCTAATTAATAATTCATTAAATATTGTTTATGTCACCCACAGTTTAGAATCTATACTTACAAGTACAAACAGAGTTATTTTAATAAAAGAAGGTAAAATTATAAATGATGGGAAACCAGATAAAATAATAAAATCAGATATATTAAGTGATCTTTTTAAAATCTCTCTTAATGTAATTAAAGAAGGGGATTATTGGAGAGGTTTCCCAATTGACAGCTAAATAATGATGAGAATAAAAGATAATATTAATATAAAAAGAAAGATCAAATATTTCTTTTTAAAGATAAAATAATTAAAATTAGATGAACTTTGTATTCCTTTTCTAACACCATACGGAGTACCACATGAATTACAAACTAATCTTCCAGATAATGAACGATCAGCTCTTAAATTAGAGCTTCCACAAATCAAGCATTTAACTCTATTCATTATATTCCAATCAATTCAGATAATCATCCAGGAATGATAAAGGTTTACTCATATTACTTGAGTATCCTAAAAGACTTTCGGGAATAAATTTATACAAGATATCATTATTTTCATTTAATAATATTGTTGCTCCTCTTTGTGTTAGATATTTGCCATCAGGCACATATATATTCCAATTTGAGAGAATTTCAATCATATTCATCAGTCGTCTGGTAGCCAACTCGAAAGGACGTAATATTTCCTTTTTGGAAAAAATCTCAAACATTTTTCCTTTAAAGATAGAAATAGTTCCTATTTTTATCTCATCATCAGAACCAAACAAAGGCATTGCATTTTTATCGCCCATATAACCTCTTAATACCTCTTTAATTGTCCCTTTGGAATTAATGCCCATGCACATAATCAATAAATTAATAATTGCTGGCAAAGAAGTAACAAGTCCAGGGTTCAAATTAAATTTTTGATGGAGACCAGCATTTGACATGGCAAAAACTTTTTGAGGGTCAATTTTATTGAATCTACAAAAATATTCCTTAGATTTTTCACTCCCAATCCCTACCAGAATCAAATCTACTGAGTATTTACTTATCTTTTTTGATTGGGCTGCAATTTGCTGGGAGTATTCAAAACTATCAAAGTCAGCAAAAGATCCCAGCAGAACAATTAAAAGCTTTTTGCTTGAAAGAAATATGCTCTCATCAGGAAAAAACTCATAAAGTATATTTCTATAGTCCATAGGATTTAATAAAAATTGTTTTCAAAATAACAAAGTTTAGAAAGGGTATAAGAAAATTCGAGGACTATAAAAGTTAGAAAGCCAGTAAAAATGGGGTGTTTAAGGAGTTAGGACATCCATAACACGAAGAAATGAGTGAGTAGCAGATGATCATGAAATATGTACAAAACCTACAATTTCAATAAGCAATGTGAAGGGATATGGAACTTATAGAGCTCTAAATATATCCTCTTACTGTTCTTTGTTTATTTCTCGTGCAGACCTACGGGAACCCCAACGTTACCTATGACTGGTACGCGGGTAATTCAGGGACGGCCAATCGCTCCGGAAAATTCATCGCTGCGCATGCTGCCCATGCTGGTTTGATGATGTTCTGGGCAGGTGCGTTCACTTTATTTGAGCTAGCTCGTTACGACTCATCCGTTGCGATGGGTAATCAAAACTTGATCTGCTTGCCTCACCTTGCTCAACTTGGAATAGGTGGTATTGAAAACGGTGTAATTACTGAGCCATATGGCTGCACTGTTATTGCAGTACTTCACCTGATTTTCTCTGGTGTTCTAGGTGCTGGAGGAATACTCCACTCAACAAGATATGACGGAGATCTCGGAAATTATCCAGAAGGAAGTCGTCCTAAAAAGTTTGACTTCGAGTGGGATGATCCAGACAAACTTACTTTTATCCTTGGACACCATCTTATTTTCCTTGGTTTAGCTAATATTCAATTCGTTGAATGGGCTCAATACCACGGAATTTGGGATACAGCTTTAGGAGCTACTCGCACAGTTAGTTACAACCTAGATTTAGGGATGATTTGGAATCACCAAGCTGATTTCCTACAAATTTCTAGTTTAGAAGATGTTATGGGTGGCCATGCATTCCTAGCATTTTTCCAGATAATTGGTGGTGCATTCCACATTATTACCAAGCAATTTGGTGAGTACACCGAATTCAAAGGAAAAGGACTTCTCTCAGCTGAGGCTGTTCTTTCATACTCACTAGCTGGTGTTGGCTATTGTGCACTTGTTGCTGCTTTCTGGAGTTCAACAAACACAACTGTCTATTCAACAGAATTCTTTGGAGATGTACTTCAACTGAAGTTTGATTTTGCTCCTTATTTTGTTGACACTGACGCATCACTTGCGACTGGTGCTCATACAGCAAGAGCATGGTTAGCAAATGTTCATTTCTATCTTGGCTTCTTCTTCATTCAGGGACATCTCTGGCATGCTTTAAGAGCTATGGGATTTGACTTCAGACGCGTAGGTAAAGCGTTCGACAATATGGAAAACGCAAAAATCACCAATGGTTGATTAATAACTAATACATTTACTATTAGTGAATAAAAAGGCTCGCTTTGCGAGCCTTTTTTTTTATTCATTTAATAAATAGACCAACTAATCTATTCACTCAAATGTCACAATTAACACACATGGTTCAAGAAAAAGCAGCGAAGGATATTTTGACTTGTGTTTTTTTATACAAATATGTGTAAAAAAAGAAAATCGATATCGCAAGAGCTTGTTGCTATTGAGAATCGGTTGCAAAAAGCCTCCTTCTTTGTGTAGGTTAAGTATTCAATTAAGCTCCAAAAGCGTAATGAGCTTCAGATCATACATAGACACACCTTCATCAGCAGTGAGGATGGCTACTGGGCAGTCTGTTCTAATAGATCCATCTTCAAGGAAAGGAGATACTTGTCTGGAAGTATTGGATGGTATAGCTCGTGTTTATTGTCCTTGTGAAGAAACAGAAGGGATGACACTTGCGTTTCTGCAATCCGGCGACCAATTAAGAACAGATAGATTATGCAGTGAAGGAGTTTGTGTAGAAGCTCTGACTCCTCTTTGCTTTAGAAGTGACGCTGAAACAATTGATCAAGCTGGAGGATATGACGCAGTAAATGAATGGACTCTTCAGCTTCTTAGAATTAGACACTTAGGTAATGCTGAACAAAGACTTCAAGCCTTATTTGCCTTATTAGTAAATAGATTGGGTAGAAGATGCGGTGATTGGTGTCAATTACCTTTTAGGCTTACTCACGAAAGGATTGGAGAATTAATTGGATCAACAAGAGTTACGTCTACTCGATTAATTTCAAGACTAAGAACAGCAGACTTATTAAAAGCTCCATCAGGTGATCCAACTCTCAGTCTTTCACCAGACTTTATTGAATCATCACCATTAACTGCATAATAAATTATGAATAAATATCTATGCTCTTACTCTGAATCTCTGGTTCTATCACTTTGTAAAGAGATAGAATATATAAAAAACAGATCAAAAAATATAAACTATTCACTTAAAACTTGTCAGAATAAAATCTTATCTTATAGACTAAAAAAAGAACTTAAAAAGTTAAATAAAAACAGATTAAAAATATTAACTATATCTGAAAGCATGTTAATTAAGAACTACAATGACTTATCATTTGAATTTTTATTAGAAATAACTAGAAGATCTAATTCTTTCCAACAAATATAATTTATTAAAAGAATAATTCTTTAGTTAGCATTCAATTCATTATCTATAATAAATAATGCCGAGGGATCATTATTGGCGAATTTAACTTTACCAAGCAGGTAAGCCATTTCATCTTCAGACTTTATTTGCTCATCTATAATTGGATCAAGAAATACAGTGGTGCGTGTATCATTTGATCTCTCAGCCATTGAGTATAATTGTTGAACTGATGTTGTGACATCAGCCTCCATTTGAAAAGACAAAGTTACAAGTTCTTCAACAGATTTCCAATCTTGTATTGGTTTAGTTACTTCATCAAGTAAAACAGTTTGACCTCTTGCAATCATATATTTTGCGAAAATAAAACCATGTTCCTGCTCAGATAAAGACTCTTTCTTAAAAAAACTAGAAAATCCTCGTAGTTCTCTTTCTAAAAACCAAATGGACATAGCTAAATATTGTGCACTTGAAACCCTTTCAAGGGATGTATGTTGATAAAGAGCCTCAAGTAGATCAACATCCATCGGCTGTGCAATGGCACGACCTGATGGACCCACGTTTAGATCTATTGAACTGGATGTGGTTAATTGCATCACAAAAAAAACTAGGCCAAAGAACGCAAAAACTAATTTTTGTTCAAATAAAATGATAACTCTTTTTGTATCATTCTGTTGTTAGAAAAATAAAATTTAAAATTTATTTATTTGATAATGAATCTCAATTGCGTAAAAAATTAAATATAATTTAACTAAGCATTTAAACTAATTAAAATTTAGATTTTATATTTTCTGGTAGAATTAAAAAGTTTTTTTCTTGAATAAATTCAACTTTACATTTATCTCCAATAGATAAATTTGTATCCAAACTCATCTCTGATCTCAATTTTAAATTATCACATCTAACAGTATAGACATAATTATTAATACGATATTCCTTTGATATAACTGTGAATAAATCATTTGAAGAAGGTTGGATTCGTATAGAATTTTTATCGAACATACAAACAGATTCTGATGATATCGATGTATTGTTAGGCAAATTCAATTTACCAATAAAAGTTGAATAGGAATTATCAATGTATTTAATAGGCAAAATATTTTTTTGAAATACAAATTGACCAACAAAATGATTTGATGGCTTTGAAACAATATCAAAAGGAGTTGCATATTGCTGTATTTCTCCACTTCTTAAGACAGCCACACGATCACAAATAGCCAATGCTTCTTGAGGATCGTGAGTGACCAAAACTGCAGCTGCTGAACAGGATTTTAAAACAGAAGTTAGTTCCGACCTCAATCTAGATCGCACTTCAACATCTAAAGAACAAAAAGGTTCGTCAAGTAAAACCAAAGAAGTACCAGGGGCCAGAGCCCGAGCCAATGCAACTCTTTGACTCTGTCCTCCTGAAAGTTCGTGAGGGTATCTATTTTTATACTCATAAATATCCAATAAATTTAATAGCCACTTAGCTCTTTGAATAGATTGCTCTTGCTTATTAATCCCAAAGCAAACATTTTCCCAAACATTTAAATGAGGAAAAAGAGCATAGTCTTGAAAAACCATCCCTATCTTCCTTCGCTCAGGTGAGAGAAGATAATGATTATCTGAGATTAATTGCCCATTCTTTTTTATAAATCCACGTATAGGCTTCTCAAAACCTGCTATCAATCTTAAAAGGGTTGTTTTTCCACAACCCGAGGGACCAAGTAAACCTACTAATTCTCCAGGTCTTATAGACAAATTAATATCTTTAAGAACCCATTTATTCTTTTTATTAGGCTTAAACTCATGCGATAAATTACAGACTTCTAGTTCAGTACTCACTAAAACTATTTTTTTATTATTCTATTCGCAAAAAATCAATTAAAAAGCAAACACACCACAAAAGAAAAAATGCATGAACAAAAATCACTAGCATAGGTATAAAATGATACTCATGCCTTAACTCAAAGTCCTTGCCTAAGGTCAAAGGGTTTTAATTAAGTAATTTCAAAAACAAAGATATTAATACTTCAATGAAAAAGAATGAAAGGGTAAAAATAATAATCAAGAGACTTGAAGAAATATATCCTGAAACGCCTATACCTTTAGAGCATGAAAATGATTTTACGCTGCTTGTAGCCGTTGTGTTAAGTGCACAATCTACGGACAAGAAAGTAAATGAATTAACTAAAGCACTTTTCAAGGTTGCTACTTCTGCTGAAGAAATGTATAAATTAGGTGAGCAAAAAATATATGAATATATAAAACAACTTGGACTTGCTAAAACAAAAGCAAAAAATACTTATAACTTATCAAAGATTATTCTTGAAAAATTCAATAATACCGTTCCAAATTCATTTGAGGAGCTAGAGTCACTCCCTGGAGTTGGTCATAAAACAGCAAGTGTTGTTATGTCTCAGGTATTTGGTGTCCCATCATTCCCTGTCGATACACATATACATAGATTATCTCAGCGATGGGGATTGACCTCAGGCAAAAATGTTAGCCAAACGGAAATAGATCTAAAAAGATTGTTCCCAAAGAATCTTTGGAATAAATTACATCTGCAAATTATTTTTTACGGAAGAGAGTATTGCTCAGCGAAAGGATGTAATGGGACAATCTGTAAATTGTGTAAGGAACTTTACCCTAATAGAAAGAAACCAATTATTTGTACAAAGGCTTAAGAATAATCTATTAATTTTATTATCTCAACAAAAAGGACTATTTCTTGCTAGAAAACATATCACAGTAAACTAATTCTAATGAAACTAGCCATAACAGGAGCTTCGGGGAAAACGGGTTTTCGAGTAGCAGAAGAAGCAATATCATCAGGATATGAGGTGAGATTGATAGTTAGATCAAAATCTGAGATTCCTGAATCAATAAAAGGTTGTGAACGGTACGTATTGTCAGATACTAATGGAGTCACACTTGACTATGCTTTACAAGGTTGCGAGAGCTTAGTAATAGCAACCGGTGCAAGACCATCTATTGATTTAACAGGTCCAGCAAAAGTAGATTATTTAAATATCAAAAAGCAAGTTGAAAGCTGCAAGAGACAAAAGTTAAAAAGGATTGTTCTTGTTAGTTCACTTTGTGCAGGAAAATTGATACATCCTCTAAATTTATTTGGATTAATACTTATCTGGAAAAGATTAGGCGAGAAATCTCTTCAAAAAAGTGGGCTAGATTGGACTGTCATACGTCCTGGAGGTTTGAATGAGAATGAAACTAACTTAAAAAATCAGAACATTTTGTTTTCTGGTGAAAAGACTCAAGAAGAAGGCTCAATTCCCAGAAGACTAGTTGCAAAAGCCTGCATAGAAGCTTTAAAAACAAAAGATTCTATCGAAAAAATAATTGAGATTACTAGTAGCGAAGAAAATACCAAAACAAATATGAGTAAAGCAATAAAGACGTTTAGTATTTGACTACAAAAACTTAAACTTGCTATGAACAACAACGCTAAAATTGACGCGTTGCAGCTAATGCTTACTGATCTAAGAACAAGGAACGAATCAATAAGACATAAAGCTGCCTTCAGAGGATGTCAACCAGAATTTCAATCATTAGTTACTACACTTATTGATCAATTAGAAACTCAATTGAATGAAGAGAAACAAATTCAGAGAGGCAAATCAAACTCAAATGGGTGAAAAAAGCAAGTCTTAACCTAACTCCAAGCAAGCCAAACCATATACATCATTCATAGAAACAGGAGGTTGAGAACCTCTATACATCCTAAAAGTTTCAGATTCAGATTTGAAACCTAGTTTTTTAAAGACTTCAGAAGCTGACTTGTTTAAACCAGGAGCATCGATAATTATCAATCCAGAATGGCTCTCGATTAACTTCTTCAATAAAATTTTTAAAAGCTTAGGAGTATCAGCCATCAAAGGACCAATTCTCCATCCATCACCTTTTTGTAAAAGGCATGGCCTTATTCGACCAAACCCATGACATCTGTTTTTTTGATCAATAACCGCTATCACCTTTCCAGCTGGATGAGTCAGCCAATTTGATAGAAAATGAGGTCTAGGAGTTGTTTCTCTTTTTTCATCAAATTTCTCTACGGCATCTTGAGGTATTGAGGAACCTTCAACAAAGCTGAAATCATCTAAATCATCATTCCATAATTTTTCCTCAAGCAATTGCCCATCGCCCAACCATTGCCATCTAGTTGTTTTCGAAGAAATCGTAAAGCCCCATTTTGAGTAATCAATAATTCTATCTGGCGCAGCCTCTAAACCTACACATGGTAAATCACTTAAATGACTTAAAGCCTTTTTCCAGAGCTGTAGCCCAAAACCTCTACCTCTAAACTTTTCAATTACTAAAAACAATCCAAGAAATCCGTAGTTTTGATTATATCGAACACCTGCAATACAGCCAATAGGATTGTCATTCAACCAACCAACCCAAAGTCCCTGTTTATCTGTATTTTTATATATTCCCAAATCACCAACTCCTGGCGCAAAGCCTTCTTTTCTAGATATTTCAGTAACAAAGTCTATATCTTTATCACATAAAGGTTTAATAGAAAAAAGATTATCCATAAATTCTATTATCCTAATAATAGTTAATCTAATAAAAACAAATAATAAATCTATGAATATGAGCAAAAAAAAACATCTAATTAAAGAAGATACAATATATATATAAATATAAAAAATATTGTTATATATTGTTCGAATAAAGAAAAGAGATTTTTAAAATAAATAATAAGTTATATATAAATAAGATATCTATATATTAATGAAAAAAACAATTAATTAATACGCATGTTGCTTAAAGATATGAGAGTTTAGAGCACCCTTAAAAAAATTAATTAATTATAAATATTTGAGAAAATTATTCCAGATAGAAGTACTCTCTTACATACACTGAAATTTTCATTAGATAAGCTTATTTCAAAACGAGAGTCGGTTGATTTATATAACCACTTAATGTTATTTTCTCTAATTTCTTTTTAAATTACCGATTTATTATTTAAATAGTCTTTTAATGAAACTTCCGAAAGATAAACAAAAAAATCCTTCTTATTAAAAATGTATAGAAGTATGATTTATATTCAGCTCATTCAATCAATTATAAACATCAACTCCTTTAGAAAAATTATAAAATAATTCTCCATAATATTAATTTTATAAGTTTTTATAAGTAATTAAAACTTATAAGTTATTCTTGATCTAATTTTTTTACGATAAATGCCATTGTGACTAATGATAAGAAAAACATTAAAATGAGAAATGTAGTCATAGTTTTACTTTATTAAATCATAGTATAATACAATAGAATCTATATAGTCTATGCTTAAGGATTTTAAACAAATTTACTACATAAGTTTCTAAATAAAATGAACAAGAGAATTATCAATTCAAAAAGATTTATTAGTTGGCCAACAATTATAAATGGACTAACAATTTCAAGGATATTTCTTGGCTTACCTATAATTATTTCATTAAAAAATGGTAACAATGAAATTTTTATTTTTCTAATCCTTATAGGGGGGCTTACTGATTTTCTTGACGGTTATTTAGCACGTAAATATGATCATAAATCCGCTTTTGGAGCTAAGTTAGATCCACTAGCAGATAAGATCCTTCTTATTGGTCCAATGATATGGTTGGCCCATGAGAGTCTTGTACCCTTATGGTCTATATGGTTAATAATATCGCGAGAACTCTTAATAACTAGTTGGCGATCTGATAAAAGTTCAGGTGGTCCAGCCTCAATTCAGGGTAAATATAAAACTATATTCCAATTTAGCAGTATTATTTTATTATTATGGCCAAAAAGTTGGGGGACAGTTAATTCAATTTATATAATTAATAAAATAGGCTATATATCATTCTGGATAGCATTCTTTCTTACTTTAAGTTCCGCTTTAAAATATATATTTAATCAAAAAGAAACTCATCAGAACTAAAATCAACTTGTTCATGATTGACTAATAGATAATCATTCCTATAGCTATCAGTCAAACCATTTAACAAGTCAAATTTGGGCTCCCAAGATAAATCTTTTTCAATTTTAGAAGTATCCGTAAAGAAATTAGTCAACCTTAAAGGGAAAAGTTTTCTTGCCTTAGGGTCAAGTTTTGAAGGATCAAAAGAACGTAAATTAAAATCACTGACTTTGTTTCCAGTGGCTAAAATTGCTGTTTCAATTAAACCTTTAAAAGTTACTGCTTTTCTTCCTGAACAATTATAAATTTGATTAATCGCTTTGTCTGTTTCAATAGATTTTGAAATAGCCTCGGCCAAATCAGAGACATGGCCTAATTGCGTGATAGTTTGGCCATCAAGAGGAACAGGAATAGATCGGCGATTAGTTATACGATCAAAAAACCATTTTTCAATAGGGTTGTAGTTACCAGGGCCATAAATATATGTCGGACGAAAACTAGTAAAAGGAATACCCTCAGCCTTAAGCCAAGCCTCTGTTTTTGCTTTACCTATATGACGACTTTCAAGGTCTATTGGACTATCTTCATTCACGGGAAATAATTGAGTGTTTTCATATACTCCTGCAGAACTTATGTATATAAATCTAAAACGAGGGAGACCTGAAAATTTAAGCAGTCTTTGCGAATCCTCCAACTTGCGTCCAGAGCTATCAACAATCAGATCAAAGGAATAATCAGATAGTTTTTTTAGGTCCTCATCATTTGACCTGTCTCCCTTTAGGTGAGTTATATTTTTTGGTACTGGTAAATTGCCACGTGTAAAAATAAATATCTCATGTCCTTTTGATAGCAAGCTCGAGACAAGAGCTTTTCCTACAAACCTTGTTCCGCCGTAAAAAAGAACTTTCAAGATCCTTTATTAAAAAAATTATATTAAAGCCTATAGATAATCTCCAAGAGCTACATAAATGATGTTAGATGAATAGTAATAATTTTTTTCTTGATGGAAATCATACCTGCAATAGATCTACTGAATGGTAAATGTGTTCGACTAAATCAAGGAAATTATAAAGAAGTTACTAAGTTCAATAGTGATCCTGTAAATCAAGCTCAGATTTGGGAAAGCCAGGGAGCAAAACGACTACATCTTGTAGATCTTGATGGTGCTAAGACTGGTGAACCCATAAATGATCTAACCATAAAAGAGATAAAAAAATCCATTACAATACCCATTCAACTTGGCGGTGGAATTAGGAGCATTGAACGTGCAAAAGAATTATTCGATATAGGAATAGACAGAATTATTTTAGGGACAATTGCGATAGAGAACCTGGAGTTAGTTATTGATCTATCTAAAGAATATCCAAAAAAAATTGCAGTAGGTATTGATGCAAAAAGGGGAAAGGTAGCAACTAGAGGTTGGTTAAAACAAAGTGAAATATCTTCTCTGGACTTAGCCAAGCAACTTAATGATCTTGAATTAGCCGCAATCATATCAACTGACATTTCAACTGATGGCACTCTAAAAGGACCTAATATTGAAGCCTTAAGGGAGATAGCTAAAATAAGTATTAATCCAGTAATTGCCTCAGGAGGGATAGGTTCAATAGCTGATTTGATTTCCCTAGCAGATTTAGAGAATGAGGGTATTGAAGGAATAATCGTAGGCAGAGCCTTATATGATGGATCAATAGATTTAAAAGAAGCTATATTAACTCTAAAAAATCTTCTTATTCAAGATTCATTTAATGATAAAGATAAATTTCTTGTCTAACATTTAATCTTTTGGATTTATAGGATAGGGCTGGAAGTATTTTTAAATCAAGTTATCTTAAAAAGGATAGGTTCTAGAATTCAAATTGATCGAAGAAAGACCAAAACAAATTTTAATGATAGCGCCTTCACTCCTAGGCGAGACATTGGCTTTGCAGCTAACATCTCAGGAAAATAATTTAGAAATAATCCTAGATCAAAAAAATATAAATGGCTTTCCAAAGCTTATTTTATTTTGCCTTGAAGAAGTAGAAGTCTCAAATTCAATCAAAATAGAAATTCTTAGGTTAAAAGAAAGATGGGATCAATCTCCTATTTTAATAGTAATACCAAAAAGCATTAAATTATCCTCTGCTGATTTGATGACTTTTGGTAGTGAAGGAGTTATTCAAGATCCTACTGTTGAACTTTTAAGAGATGCAATCAATATTCTACTTGGCGGTGGCAGAGTGTTTAAGATTAATAATGAAACAAATTACAACGCTGACTCAATTCATAATTCATATGGATTAGGACATTGGTTATTAACAAGTGGTTTATCACAAATAAATAAAGATCTACACACAATAGATCAAATTATAGGTAAGAAATCAATAAATACATTTTATCTTTTCTTATTATTAGGTAGAAGAAGAGAACTATTAACAGCAAAGAGATTGATTATCTGGTTATGGGGTCCTCTAGAGGTATTAATAGAGTCTCCAATTAAAGATACTAGCAACAAAAATATAAATCTAATTAACAAATATAGTACTGACATAACAATAAAAAATTCATCAACTAATGAGTTATGGAATGTAATTTATAAACGGGTAAATAAGAAACTTAAAGATAACCTAACAAATTCAACTGATCAACTTGCAGCTCTTTATTCATTAAATATAAGCAAACGAAGGAATCTCTTGAAAACTATTCTTCAAGAATTCTCAGTTATTATAAATAAACTGGACTCAAAAAATTATCGTGAAAATGGCTTTGAAGAGATTTTACAATCATTTACTCCTGAATTACGCGCTAATACATTGCGCAATTTCATAGATTCATATGATCGGCTACAAAAGAATGGTGTTGACGTTTTTATTGCAGAGTTTCTAGTAAATAATTCAGATCTTGGAATAATTGATGATGAACTACCATCAATTGATTTAATAATAGATCCAATATTAAATAATAGGCCAATTCTCATCGATGGAGAATATATATCAATAGAAGATCCTAGGTCTATTATTCAATTAGAAACATATATACTAAATTGGATATTCAGGACAGCTGAAATATTAAGTGAAGAGATTATATGTTCATGTTCTCAATGGCCTGAATTACGTAAATACTTTCTAAATAAAGAATTAGTTTCAACAAGGGAACTAGAACGTAAAAGAAATCATATTAATACCAATAATCAACTTCAAAATCTATTCAAAAAGCCAGTTAGATTGTATGAAAGCAAAAGATTATATTATACCGTTAAAAATAATAGAATTGAAAAAATTATAATCCTTGAACCCAGAGATGATGAATTAAACAAATTAGATTGGGCCCAAAGGCAAATAGCATTTACAATTGAATTAAGAGATGCACTGGCTCCACAAGTACAATCAATAATTCAATACTTAGGTGATTTAATTGTTCTAATTCTCACTAAAGTTGTTGGAAGATCTATAGGATTAATTGGTAGAGGTATCGCTCAAGGTATGGGGAGAAAATTATCTAAAGGATAATTTATTTATTAATAAAGATAGCTAGATTAGCTTTAAGACTTTATAATTTAAAAACTTAGTACTATAAATTGATTTTGTTAAGAATATTCTCTTCACTTCTTATACTTTTTCTTCTATGTGTTAGTCCAGTATATTCTGCTAGAGATACTGATAGTTATGATGGAAATATATATCCAATCTATGCTGGTAACGGATCATTAGTTCCACCACCTAGCACATTATCTGAATCATTAAAGAACGAAAGAACAAGTATTTTAGTTTTCTATCTAGACGATAGTGCTACTAGCAAACAATTTGCACCTGTAGTTTCAGGTATTAAATTATTGTGGAGCTCAACTGTTGATTTAATTCCTCTATCAATCGATGAATTAGACAATGATGACTATAAAACTGTTAAGGACCCTGGCTATTACTGGCACGGGAAGATACCTCAAACAGTTATTCTTGACGGAAAAGGAAATGTTCTTCTAGACGAAGAAGGACAGGTATCATTCGAAAAAATTAATGATGCAATAACCAAAGGAACAGGTTTAAAAAAGCCCGATTTTGATTTAACAGTCAAAAGCTTTAACGAATACAATAGTGAACCTTCTAAAGATGGTTATAATAAACCTAGAGGGAGCTAGAAATGGAAAAAAAGCACTAAAGAATTTTAATAAAATTATAAAATATCTTCATTAAAAAATGTTATTAAACTCTCTTCTTCTGATAATATTCACTTTTTTTTTGATTGAAGTAAATCATTATCTAAGACAAGATTCGCAATTAGTAATTAAACCCAAAGAATTTAAAAAAATAATATTAGATTCTAAGCATAGAAATATTATTATGGTTGAAATTAAGAATTTACACAAAAGAATGGAAGTTATGATTCCTTCTTTTAATGTTAATCCTAAGTTAATAGGTATATCTGAGAACGAAATAATCAAGATTCATACAAAAATCAAACCACATCATCCAGATATAGAAGAAGAACAAAACAACGACTATTGGTCTGCATATATCATAAAAGGGGAAAAGTCGACATTTGTAGAAATTGAAATTGAATATGAGATTAAAAATACAGCCATAGATAAGTTTAAATGTTTGTGGCTAGAAATAGTCTGGGTCAATTACGGACCATTCGGTTATTTCAAAAGGTTCGATGGTTTTGTATTACCTAATATTTTAAATATATCCAAACTAAATTCTTATAATACTAATTTAGTAGATCCAATTAAAACTCATATTCTTGGTAGCTTTGATGATCCTATTGGCATATTGAAATCCTACATACCACACAATTACTTGCCTACAGACATTCTTACAATTGGCGAGTCACCATTAGCAGTAATGCAAGGAAGATATATAGATTATAGAAATATTAATCCCAATATAATTTCAAAGTTAATTTGCAAAGGATTTCACCCTACAAGTAGTTTAGCCACTGCTTCCGGAATGCAAACCCTAATAAATATTTCTGGTCCAACACGCGTAATAATTTCATGGTTAATCGGAGGAATATTTAAATTCTTTGGTGTTAAAGGAATGTTTTATCGCTTAGCAGGTGAACAAGCAAGATTGATTGATGACATTACTGGGACAACGCCACCCTATGATAAAAATATAGTTTTAGGACCTATAGATACTCAAACTTTTTGTATTAAAGCAGCAAAAGAACTAAACGTTAATGTTGCTGTTGTGGATGTAAATGATCTAGGAAGAGTTAAAATTCTATCAACAAATAATATTAATAATGATGAAATGATTAAAAGAGCTTTAACATCAAATCCAGCAGGTAATGCTAATCAACAAACACCATTAGTACTCATTAGATCAGATAAAGTAAGGTTGAAGTCGCAAGACATTTAAAAATATAATAAAATAAACATATGAAAAACGATGAAACATTACCTTCAGATCTAATAATTGAGCCACTAAAGCTCAAGCATTTATCAATGCTTAGAGCTGACAATAATTCTAAATATCTTGGGATATTTCAAATTCTATTATGCAAAAAATGGTTTTCTTCATTAGAGTCCAGTTTTACTAATTTAATTCCGACTAGGAACTCAACATGTTTAGTAGCAGTAGAAAGAGATAATATAATTGCATATATTTTAGCGACTCCAATTAATCGGAGAGGTACATGTTGGTCAATATCAGAACCATACTTTATAGGCGAATCAATATGCTTTAGTCGTTATAATCTATTGCAGAATTTATTAAGAAAAGTTCTATATGAAAGCAATATTAATACCAACAGTTTTTTAATCTCTATAAATACAAATGATAGTCAAAGCTTATCAGTAATAAGACAATCTGGTTTTCAACCTCTAAGAATAATAAAGTATTGGAATAGGAAAGAGTGTTTTAAATATAGAAAGAAAGAATATAAAGAAAATTTTATCTGGGAAAAACTAAATGAAGATAATAGTCAACAGATATGGAGACTTGAACAAGCTAGAGAGTCAATGAACTTTAGATCAATTTTTGATAGGCAGTGGCATGATATTTATGAAAAAAGAAATTCATTTACTGGTGTTATTAAATCAAAAGAAAAACATATTATCGCAGGATTAATACCATCTGTTTGCCCACAATATAATTATTCATTTGAGCTTATAAGAGGATTAGCATGGGATGAAAGACTAAATAAATCCATTCCACAAAGAATTAATAATATTAAAACTGGTAAAAATAATTGTTGCATAGAAACTACAAGTGAGGACAACAAGTTGAATCAGATATTAAATATAAGTAACTGGGAAATAACACAAGAGAGAGTTCTTCTAGGAAGAAGTGTTTGGAAAAAACAAAATGGATATAAATTAAAATCTATCGAAACTGAACTATTAACTAATCTTGTAGGAAATTTGCAACAACAACCGGAATTACCTTCAACTATGCAAATTGGAAAAAATAAATGATTCAACCAAAACCCTGTTCAGTTTTAAGTCTTGATATTGGAGCCAGAAGAATTGGTATTGCGGGGTGTGATCCACTTGGAATTTCGATAACGCATCTCCCTGCGATTTTTAGAAATAGCTTTGAAAAAGATCTAAAAGAATTTTGGAAAATATGTTTTGAACGAAAAGTTAAAGGGCTTATTGTTGGTAATCCCCTGGATATGCATGGCAAGGAGACTCATCAATCTATTCGATGTAAAAAATATGGGTTTAAATTAGCAAAGTGTTTAAAACTTCCTTTGGCTTTTATCAATGAACATTGTTCAACCGTCGAGGCTAAAGAAAAATTCAATTTAAAAAATAACAAGACTGGAGAAATAGATAGTGCAGCTGCCGCTATACTTTTACAACAATGGCTTATTGAGGGACCTGAACTAGATGACTCATATTAAATTTTGAATATGATGTAAAAACATAATCAAATAAAATCAAATATTGACTAATAAAAGCTCAACCATGTCATCAACAAATAAAAACGAAGAAGTACCTACTCTTTTAGTTAAAGATTCTCAAGGTTCTGACCTCCTATGTTTTCTTGAACAAGTAGTACCTCTAGAAGGTAATGAGTATGCCCTTTTAACACCCGTAGATACTCCAGTATCTCTGTTTCAATTAATTGATGACCAAGATCCCAAGCTAATCGAAACCATTGAAAAGAATGAGCCAATACTTGAAGTAGCTGATATTGTCCTTCAAGAACATGATCTTAGACTTGTTCGCTCAGCTATCACCCTTACAGTCTCAGGTGAACTAGATGAGCCCGAACCAGAAGAAATTGAAGAAGAAGACATTGATGAGGAATCTGAGACTTACGAACTTCTTGTCAATTTTAGAGTAGATGATAATGAGTATGGTCTTTACATTCCACTTGACCCTTTTTTCATAGTCGGAAAGCTAGAAGATGGTGAAGTAAAGCTTGTTGAAGGTGAAGAGTTTGACAAGATACAATCAGGAATTGAAGCTGAACTTGAGGAAAGAGGATTATCAGAATAAATATAAAAGAATTACTTATTCCACGTTGGAAGGTAAACGATAAAATTTCAAAGATTTCGATAGATGATTTATTATCGAAAAATATCAAAGCATTAATACTTGATGTTGATGGAACATTAATTTATGGAAACAAGCCAGTATTATCAAGTGATATAAAAAATTGGATTAGTAATTCAAAAAAATACTTTTATACTTACTTATTCAGTAACAATCCATCTAAAAATAGAATAAAATTGATTGCTTATGAATTAGACCTAGAATTTACATACTCTGGTGGAAAACCAAGTATAAGAAAGTTAAAGAAGATACTAGATAAAATTCCTTATTCATCAAATGAAGTAGCAATAATTGGAGATAGAGTTTTTACAGATATTCTTGTAGGCAATAGATTAGGAATGTATACAATATTGGTAGATTCAGTAGATTATTATGGAAACAAAATCAAAAAAAATAACTTTCAATCCATAGAAAGATATATAGCAAGAATTTTAACCGGAGGATTTTTATGACAACCTGGGTAATAAAGATTGGTACAAGCCTCTTAAGAGGAAACGATAAATATACAACTATAGATATAATTGATAATTATTGTTCATACATATCAAAAGCTAAAAAAAATGGAGATAAAATTATATTGGTATCTAGTGGAGCTGTAGGACTTGGATGTCATAAAATGGGCTTCAAAACAAGGCCTAAAGAAATAATTTCTCTTCAGGCTTCTGCAGCAATAGGTCAACTTCATTTAATGGCTTTGTATGAAAATTCTATGAGTAGTTTTGGATATAAAGTTGCACAAATATTATTAACTAGGTCAGAATTGGGCTCAAGAAATAGTTATAAATCAGCCTCGCAAACAATAAAAAGATTGATCGAATGGGATGTTATACCAATAGTAAATGAAAATGATATAGTCTCAGATGAAGAGCTAAAATATGGTGATAATGATACTTTGTCTGCATTAGTTGCAACAGCTATATCTGCTGATCAATTAATATTGTTAACTGATATCGATCATCTCTATTCTTCTGATCCCAAAATTAACAGTAAAGCCAAGCCAATCAAAGATATTAATAATTCAAAAGAATTAAATAATTTAGAACTAGCAAATGAACAAACTTCTTGGGGGACTGGAGGAATAAAAACAAAATTAACTGCAGCAAAGATCGCCACAGAAAGCGGGATAAAAGTTCAATTAGCGGATGGCAGGTCTCCTGAAATATTAGGAGAATTACTTGATGGAAAAAAAATAGGAACTGTTTTCCACCCTCATCCAAACCCTATAGGAAATAGAAAAAGCTGGTTAGCACATGCAATTAAACCAGTTGGTGAAATACAGTTAGATAATGGTGCTAGTGAAGCTATCAAAAACAATGGCGCTTCACTATTATTAGTAGGTGTGAAAAAGGTTAGTGGGAATTTTATTGCTAATCAACCTGTAAAAGTTATTAACACTAAAGGAGAAGAAATTGCTAAAGGAATTTGCTCAATGAGCAGTGATGCTATAAAGATAGGAATTAATTCTAGATCCGAAACAACAGGATCTCCACTAGTTATTCACCGAGATGTTCTAGTTCTAACAAGTGAATAACTCAAATAACAATAGTAATTGTCACTTCACCAATTAAATCAAATTATGAAATTCAATGAAATAGTTGAAAAACTTAAGCAAGGTCACTCTGGTTTCGTTGACTTTAAAATAAAAAATAATCCAGTTATTTTAGCTGCAGCTTCCTTAGAAAAAGCCAAGGCAAATGATATCAGTTTTCTAGACAATAATAGTCCATTAAATCTTAGAAATCTTATAAAAACTTCAAACGCATCTGCTCTATTATTACCAGCAAATAATAATTATATTGCTGAAATAGTAAAGAAGATTTCAGTTGATTGGATACTACTTAAAGAGCCCAAGATTGCTTTTGCTGAAACCTTAGAGTTTCTTTATCCTTCTGAAATAGAAAGTGAAGGTATACACAAAAGCGCTGTCATCGGAGCGAATGTAAAAATTGGTCTTGGCGTTTCAATTGGTGCAAATGCTTATATCGGAGATAATACAGAAATTGGAGCTGGGACTATTCTTCATGCAGGCGTTGTCATATATAAAAATGTAAGTATTGGTGCTAAAAATTTAATTCACGCAAATAGTGTTATTCATTCTGGATCTAAACTTGGAGACGAATGTGTAGTTAATGCTAATGCCGTTATTGGGGGTGAAGGTTTTGGATTCATTCCCACACCACATGGATGGAAGAAAATGCCTCAAGTGGGGATAGTTATTTTAAAAAATAAAGTAGAAGTTGGAAGTGGATCTACAATTGATAGGCCTTCAGTAGGGGAGACAATAATTGGTGAAGATACAAAAATTGATAACCTAGTTCAAATTGGCCATGGAGTTACTACCGGTAAAGGATGCGCAATGGCTGCTCAAGTGGGTATTGCTGGAGGAGCTCAGATTGGAGACGCAGTGATTCTTGCTGGACAAGTAGGTGTAAGTAATAAAGTCAAAGTTGGAGATAGAGTGATAGCCAGCTCAAAAACAGGAATAGTAAATAATATCGAGGCAGGAAAGGTTGTTAGCGGCTTCCCTGCTATTCCCAATAAACTATGGTTGAGATGCTCTGCTAATTTCAAAAAGCTACCTGAGATAGCAAAAGCTATTCGTCAATTAGATCACAAAAAAACCAGGTGAGTTTTCCCCTTGAAAAACAAGAAAAAATGAAGTCCTACAAAATAACATTATTACCAGGTGATGGAATTGGTCCAGAAATAACAAACGTCACACATAAAATCCTTGAACTCGTCTCAAGGAAATTTGGCTTTGAACTCAAATTTAAAGAAATGCCTTTTGGGGGTTCAGCTATAGAGACAGACGGTATTCCTTTCCCTGATAAAACTCTTCAAGAATGTAAGAACTCTGATGCGATTTTGTTGGCTGCTATAGGTGACCCTAAATATGATCAATTACCCAGAGAGAAAAGACCAGAGACTGGTTTACTCAAGCTAAGATCATCATTGGATCTTTTTGCCAATATTCGACCTGTAAAAATAATCCCATCTTTAACTAAAGCAAGCAGTCTGAAAGAAGAATTTGTTAACGAAGTTGATTTAATTGTAGTGAGGGAACTCACTAGCGGTATTTACTTTGGAGAGCCAAAAGGAAGGATAAAAACAGAAAGAGGAGAAAGGGCTTTTAATACGATGTCATACACCTCAGAAGAGGTTAAACGAATCGCAGAGATTGCTTTTAAATTGGCTAAACAAAGAAATAAAAAAGTTTGCTCAGTAGATAAAGCAAATGTTTTAGATGTAAGTCAATTATGGAGAGAAGAAACAATTTTGGTATCTAATGATTTCAAAGAAATAGAGCTAAGTCATCAATATGTTGACAATGCCGCAATGCAACTTGTTAGAAATCCCAGTCAATTTGATGTGATTCTCACAAGTAATTTATTTGGAGATATTCTTAGCGACATTGCGGCCATGCTGACAGGCTCAATTGGAATGCTTCCCTCTGCATCATTAACAAAAGATGGGCCTGGGGTCTTTGAACCCGTTCATGGTTCCGCTCCTGACATAGCAGGAAAAGATATAGCTAACCCAATAGCTATGCTTTTATCTGCTGCAATGATGTTAAAAATCGCCTTTAACGAAACAAATGCTGGGAATTATTTAGAAAATGCTATTAATGAAATTTTAAATGAGGGTTATAGAACTTCCGATTTGATTATCACTGAGACAGGCAAACAGGTCAGTTGCTCTAAAATGGGGGAATTAATAGCAGAAAAATTAAAATAATTAGTTCACAAATTAAAAAACTCTTTGAATAGTTTCCCTTTGTAGGTGGGTCGACCTGTAAAAATAAATAGTCAATACATAAGCGTCGATGTCAAAGCTTCATCCAGTAGTAGCTGTAACTGGTTCCTCCGGAGCAGGAACCAGCACAGTTAAAAGAGCATTCGAGCATATATTTGCTCGTGAAAATATTGTTCCTGCTGTTGTTGAAGGTGATAGTTATCACCGTTTTGAAAGAATGCCTATGAAGAAGGCAATGTCGGAAGCACTTTCAAGGGGTGAGAACTTTTCTCATTTTGGACCAGAAGCAAATTTATTCGATAAACTAGAAGACTTATTTAATCAATATGGAAAAACTGGTGGAGGCCAAAAAAGATATTATTTGCATAGCCCTGAAGAAGCGGAAGAACACAATACTCGTTTAGGAACAAAATTAGAACCAGGTCAATTTACTCCCTGGGAAGATATTCCAACAGGAACAGATCTTTTGTTTTATGAAGGACTTCACGGTGGAGTAGTAGGAAAAGATTATGACGTAGCTTCATTCGCAGATTTACTTGTTGGTGTAGTTCCAATTACTAATCTCGAATGGATTCAAAAAATTCACCGAGATAACGCAGAAAGAGGATATTCAGCTGAAACAATCGTAGATACAATTTTAAGAAGAATGCCTGATTATATAAATCACATATGTCCTCAATTCAGTCGAACAGATATTAATTTCCAGAGAGTACCAACTATTGACACCTCAAACCCATTTATTTGCAGAAATATTCCAACTCCAGATGAAAGTTTTGTAATTATTCATTTTAGAAAAGGTTCAAGAGAAAAATGGGGTATTGATTTTCAATATTTATTAGGAATGATTCATGATTCATTCATGTCAAGTCCTACAAGTATTGTCGTCAACGGAGGGAAAATGGGATTTGCTATGGAACTTATACTTACACCCATAATTCATAAAATGATAGAAGAAAAAAAAGCAGCTGGTTAGTTTTTTATATCTCAAATAAAGGATCTAAGTTAATACTAAAAAGAAGATAAGTAATAATGATAATTTCTTTCGTTTTTACAATTATTCTTTCATATTTTTTATTTTCAATATCAAAAGAAGATATAAAAACTATGCTAATAAGTGAAAAAAATTTAAGGATTTTTTTCACTTTTGGTATTTTATACCAAATATTTTTAAATTTATCAACTAAAAAAACAAATGGCATGGATATAATTATAAATATACTTATTTCAATGCTTATTATATTTCTTTTAATGTATACCTTAAGTTTTATAAGTTATAAGCTATTAAAAATCAATTCTTTAGGCCTTGGTGATATAAAACTATCCTCAATTAGCACAATATGGATCGGACTTGAAATGAGTTTTATATCATTATCTATTTCATTTATATTATCTGCGATATATAGTTTATATGGGAAAATAACCAAGAGATTTAAAACATTTCATCAGTACCCCTTCGCCCCCTTTCTATCAATTGGAATATTTTGTTCTTGGATTTTAGATAAGATTTAAATATTCAAATCACTTTAAAGGCATTCAAGGTATTAAATTATCTTTAATCTCAATATAGCTGTGTCATTATTCGACTGGTTTGCGGATAGAAGAAAAGGCCAATTTGTTGGCAAAGTTACTCAGGAATCTGAAGAAAGTGATGGACTATGGGAAAAATGTCCAGAATGTGGACAAGTAGTTTATAGAAAAGATTTAATAGATAATTGCAGTGTTTGTAGTAATTGTGGGCATCACAATCGAATAGATAGCGAAGAGAGAATAAGAATAATTAGTGATCCAAATACATTTAAATCAATCAATAATCATTTAACGCCAGTTGATCCTTTGGGTTTTAAAGATCGACGAGCTTACGCAGATAGGCTAAGAGAAAGTCAAGCGAGCACCGGGCTTAAAGATGGAGTATTAACAGGCACATGCGAAGTAAATTCTATCCCTATGGCATTAGCCGTAATGGATTTCAGATTCATGGGTGGCTCAATGGGATCTGTTGTAGGAGAAAAGATAACACGGCTTGTCGAACACTCAACTAAAGAAAAGTTGCCATTGCTAATTGTCTGTGCATCGGGTGGTGCTCGAATGCAAGAAGGTATGTTAAGCCTGATGCAAATGGCAAAAATATCAGGAGCACTTGAACGACATAGAGATGCTCAATTGCTCTATATGCCTTTACTTACGCATCCAACCACTGGAGGAGTGACTGCTAGTTTTGCCATGCTTGGAGATTTAATACTTGCAGAGCCCAAAGCACTTATTGGATTTGCAGGGAGAAGAGTAATTGAACAAACACTGAGAGAAAAACTACCTGATAATTTCCAAACAGCAGAATATCTTCAAGATCATGGGTTCGTAGATACCATCGTACCGAGAACAGAACTTAAAGAAACTTTGTCAAAGATACTTCGATTACATAAGACACAAGAAGTAAAGTTACAAGCTAATGCTTAGAAAATCAAAAGATGAAAAATAAATTTGATTATCTCTTGAAAACATTAATAATTTTATTCAATAGTACAAATATAGTAAATGGATCAAATATTAATTGAGTTTAACTTAGAAAGTTCCTGATGGAATTAAATACATAGACATAGGTAGTTTAAATATTAAAGGGAAAGGAATAATAGAATTAACAACAAAATACATAAAAGACAATAATAATAATTCAAAGGGAATTGAGGAGAATATTTATACAATGAGAATCAATTATTTAACTAGAAAGTTTAAAGATGTGTCAGTTAATGGAAAAAAGAATTTAAGCGCAAAATGTTGAGCCCCCAATGGGGATAAACTATTAGATGAAGTGATTTCAGATAGCTGCGAAAATGTTTACAATCATAAATTCTTTAAAAGAATGATAAATACAGATCATCCTCTCCGCATAGCAATTGCAGGACTAGGTTTCGGTGAAAGTGTTCATATTCCTGCATCAATGTCTAATAAGAATATTGAGCTTGTGGGGTTGTGGCATCCTCGGCCAGAAAGGCTTAAAGAGGCCTGCAGTAAGCACAATCTTCGTCCCTACAAGACCTGGGAGGATTTAGTCAATGATTCAAAAATAGATGGAATAATCATAGCTACTCCACCAGCACCCAGATACGATTTGGCGCTTGAGGCAATTAAAGCGGGAAAACATCTTTTACTAGAAAAGCCAACCTGCTTAAACTCAGAAGAGGTAAAAGAGCTTCAAAGAAATGCCCTCAAAAGAAATTTAAAAATTGCTGTCGATTACGAATATCGAGCGGTTCCACTCTTCATGCAAGCAAAGCGAATAATTAACGAGAAGAAACTTGATGAACCATATTTTGTAAAACTAGATTGGCTAATGAGTAGCAGAGCCAATCCAGATAGGCCATGGAATTGGTATTCAGATGAAGAGTCTGGTGGAGGAGTACTGGGCGCATTAGGTACCCATGCTTTTGACATGATTCACTGGCTAATTGGTCCAACTAATTCTTTAAGTGCAATAAATTCAACTTCAATAAAAGAAAGAGTTTGTACACAATCAAAAACCACTAAAAAAGTAACAAGTGAAGATGTAAGCATTTCTCATCTACAAATAAAAAGTATTAATAACAATTTGATTCCATGCCAAGTAAATCTCTCAGCAGTAACAAAACAAAGCAGGGGTTTTAGTCTGGAAATTTATGGGAGCAATGGAACTCTTGTTCTTAGCAGCGAAAACCAGAATGATTATGTCCACGGATTTGGGCTGTGGTACTCAACTAATGGAGAAGTTCTAAAAAATATTCAACCAGATTTAGATCTTTCTTTTTCAAAAACCTGGACAGATGGACGAATTGCCCCAGTAGCAAGAATCCAAAACTGGTGGGCTGAAAGCATAAAAGATGACACACCAATAATTCCAGGCTTAGTTGAGGGATTAGAAAGCCAAATAGTTTGCGAAAAGGTCAAAGAATCAAACTCAATAGGAATGAAGCTTGAAATCAATTAAAAACAATTGATAAAAAAAAAAAAATTTTTTACGTGTAATAAGCCACAAAAAGGGCCTTTGATATGGAATAATCTTAATGAAATTTTTGTTGCATAAATGGCACTCTCGTACTACGCAGAAGAACTAAAGAAAACAGCAAGTGCCATAGCGCAGCCAGGCAAAGGGATTCTTGCTGTTGATGAGTCTACGAAAACAGTCGGTAAAAGACTTGCTTCAATAGGTGTTGAGAACACTGAGGACAACAGAAAAGCATATAGAGGTATGCTTTTCACCACAGAAGGTCTTGGAAACTTCATAAGTGGAGCAATTCTTTTTGAAGAAACTCTTTTCCAAAACCATCCAGATGGTGAGCCAATGGTTAAAAAGCTTGAGAAGCTAGGAATAATTCCAGGAATCAAGGTTGATAAAGGTCTAAGACCATTAGCTGGTGGACATGATGTAGAAACTTTTTGTTCAGGTTTAGATGGTCTTGTTGAAAGAGCTGCTGATTATTACGAGCAAGGTGCAAGATTTGCTAAGTGGAGAGCAGTGCTTCAAATAACAGATGATGGTTGTCCTTCTAAACTTTCTATAAGAGAAAATGCTTGGGGTTTAGCTAGATACGCTAGATCAGTACAAGAATCAGGCTTGGTTCCAATTATTGAACCAGAGATACTAATGGATGGTTCACATTCAATTGAAAAGACAGCAGCTGTTCAAGAAGAAGTAATTAAAGAAGTTTATTTAGCTTGCCAGGTAAACGGAGTACTTCTAGAAGGAACTCTGCTAAAGCCATCCATGACTGTACAAGGTGCTGACAGTTCAACGAAAGCTGATCCCCAGCAAGTTGCTGAGATGACAATACGTACAATGGAACGCTGTGTACCAGCAAGTGTCCCTGGTATTACTTTCCTTTCAGGCGGCTTGAGCGAGGAAGCTGCATCAGTTTATTTGAATCTGATGAATAAGATCGACAGAAAGGCTAAGTGGAATGTTTCATTCTCATATGGTCGTGCCTTACAACATTCATGTCTAAAAGCATGGAAAGGCTCAAACACTGCTGATGGACAAAAAGCACTTATCGCAAGAGCTCAAGCAAACTCTGAGGCTTCAAAAGGATTGTATGTAGCAGGTTCTCAGCCTTCTTCTGATGAACAATTATTTGTAGCTGGATACAAGTACTAAACTAAAAATGCTAACAAAAAGCTGCTATCTCTCGTTTTGATAGCAGCTTTTTTAATGCCTTGATTTATAAATTCAAAAAAGAAGTGTACTAAGAATTGATTTACCATCAATATTGCCTAAAGCATCATCACAAGCTCTTTCAGGATGAGGCATCATGCCTAAAACATTTCCCTTTTTATTTGTGATTCCAGCAATATCATGAATTGATCCATTTGGATTATCTGAGTATCTAAGAGCAACCGAATCATCATCCTGTAATTTTTTCAAGACGTCAGGGCTGCATTGATATCTCCCTTCTCCATGAGCGATAGGTAGTGAAATAGAATCATATTTATTATAATTTTTCATCCAAGATGATTTTGTGCTTTCAATAGATAAATTAGCTCTATCACATATGAAATGAAGATTCTTATTTCTTGTCAAAGCTCCTTGCAAGAGACCAAGTTCAGTAAGTATTTGAAACCCATTACAAATACCAAGAACTCTTCCACCATTATCAACAAAAGAGATTAATGAATTTAAAACAGGTGCAAATCTTGCTATTGCTCCACAACGTAAATAATCACCATAACTAAACCCCCCTGGAATGACAATTGCGTCAAAACCATTTAAATCAGTAGTTTCATGCCATAGAAAACTTGTAGGAATTCCAAGACAACCTTCAGTAGCCCACCTGACATCCCTGTCGCAGTTTGATCCAGGAAAAACAATTATTCCGATATTCATTTCTTAAATTGCAAGAGCTTTCTGATCATCTTTAAATTCCAAAGTCCAGTCCTCAATAACAGGATTTGCGAGCAATCGATCACTCATTAACTGAATCTTCGATCGAGCCTCTTCCTTGTTTAACGCATCGATCTCAATTTCAATAGATTTGCCAATCCTTAGTTGAGTAACTCCTTCTATTCCTAATCTCTTAGTGGCTGACCTAGTAGCCTCTCCCGCCGGATCCAAAACAGAGGGTCTTAAATGAACAAAAACTCTTGCTTTAAATAAAGACACTTTTAAAAATCAATAAAATGATAATTTCCCTTTTCCTTGGTTAACCCAAGAAAGAAGGGTACAAAATTATTCTAGATAAAATTTGATAAATTTCTAATTAATACATTCTCATTGTTCACTTATTAATCCTTTACCTAGGCATGTAAGACAAGTGTGATAACAATTTGGGCTAGATTTCATATAACCATTACCGCCACATTTATTGCAGGACTTCATTTTCAAAGCATTGGGTATACTCTGAACTTTATTTTTCCCGGTAGTGGAAACTGCTTGACTCACAAAAAAATCCGATTAGAAACTATTGATAAATTGATGTAAGAGAATTATCTCCTAACTCACAAAGAATCGCGGATAAAAACAAAAAAACAACCTATTTTTAATATAAATATAATAAATTTGAACCTATCAATTAAAAAGAACATTCAAAAGCTTTTTTAACTCCGCCTCTCAGACTCAAAGAGACTAAATCAATCCCAGCCTTAGAAGGTTTCCAAGAATCATCATTCGCGCACTCAAACCATGAATTAAATCTAGATCCAACCATTTGGATCTGAAGAGGAAAAACTTTACCTTCTATCCAGCATCTACCTTTTATACGAAGAATTTGATATTCCGGAACAAGTTTTACAAGTATTTCTTTCAAAACAACTTGATCAATTGGGAATTCGAATCTTAAATGCTCACTTATTACATGAACATGTTCATGTTCATGTTCATGTTCATGTTGATCTGATCGAGAAATATTGTTTTGTTCATCAGAAATACCAAGAATTACTGATGGGTCAATTTTCCCATTAGATATAGGCAAAATGTTAGCAATGGAATTTCCTTGCTTTTTCACCTCATCCTTAACCAATAAGAAGTCCTTAGAAGAAAGCAAATCAGATCTACTAATCAAGACAACATCGGCAGAAATTAATTGATCTCTAAAAAGCTCATTTATTGGAGTTATATGATCAATACTATTATCATTTGTTATTTGTTCATTAATACTTCTTAGGTCACCCACTGGGCTTCCATTTGAGAGAGCATATCCATCAACTAAAGTTACTACTCCATTAATGAAGACCTTACTTCTTATTGCAGGCCAATTAAGAGCTTTAAGCAAAGGCTTTGGCAAAGCAAGACCACTTGTTTCAATAATAATTCCATCAAGCTGTTTTGCTCTAAGAAGCAAAGCTTCCATTGCAGGAAGGAAGTCCTCCTGAACAGTGCAACATAAGCAGCCATTATTCAACTCAACTATTCTTTCGTCTACTTCATCATCAGGGCAAAGCCCACAGTTTTTAAGAAGGTCCCCATCTAAACCTACTGATCCAAATTCATTAACAACTACAGCTAGACGTTGATTTCCTTTTCTTAAAAGATATCTCAAGAGTGTTGTTTTACCAGAACCTAAGAAGCCTGTAACTACAGTTACAGGAAGACGACTATCCTGCATCGATACTTTTATTAAACAAGTCAGCAACCAAGACTATAACTGGTATCCTCGTCGGTCCTTGAATTTGTTCCAGAAGCCATAGAACATAGTTCTTTTTGTTGTATTCGACTTATTACAGCATCTGTAAAATCAGCTCCTTCAATAAGAGCATCTGTGAAGGTACTTTCCATTAATAATGCACCATTGAAGTCGACATCCCTTAAATCAGCTCCTTCAAAATCGGTAGCATATGCCAATGAGTCATTTAGCTGAGCGCCATGCAAATCTGCTCCATTCAATTTACTATTATTGAAAACTGCTCCTGTAAGGTTTGATTCACTGAAATTTATGCCCTTCAGATCTAATTTTACGAAATCATTTCCACTTAAATCTTGGCTAGACATATCTTGAGAAATATTGAGTTCTTCTTGATTCCTAATCTCAGCAGGCGTCCTGGCGAAAGCACTGTGAGCAGGGAAGATCAAAACAAAGAAAAGTAATACAGCAAAAACAATTGCTTTAAAATCAGAGATGAAAGAAGTTTTTTTGTTCATTGGAGCTTAAAAGGACTTTTAACAGGTAATTTAATTATTCACGTTATGGCAAATAAGGCCAAGAATGAATCATGTCAATGAGCTTAAGAGTAATAGTCCCTCCTCACCCACTCATATCACATTGGTTAACTGTTTTAAGAAACCCTACTACCCCAGAAATCCTTTATGCAACAGGCCTAGAACAACTTGGAACCTGGCTTACTTATGAAGCTCTGAGAGATTGGATCCCAAGTAAAAAAGAACAGATCACTACTTTAACAGGAACAACTGAATGCTCAATTATTGATCCAAATATTCCGATTTTGGCAATTCCTTATTTACCTGCAGGGCTTGAGCTCTTTAGAGGTGCTAGAAATTTAATTCCTAATTCAAATTTGTGTATTGGTGGCCTACCTAAAGAAATCGAAGAAAATGCAGGAATAATTTTTTACATAGATCAAATAACAACTGGTAAAAATCTACTAAAAGATTTAAAACTACTTAAAGACAAAAATGTTGATGCAAGAAGGATTAGAGTGATTACAGCATTAACCGCAAATCAAGGGCTTAAAGAAATCGGCGAAAATATTCAAGATTTGAATATTTATTGTGCTTGTATAGATCCTGAATTAAGATCAGAAAGTGAACTATCACCAGGGATTGGTGATCCATCATTACGTATTAAAACCAGAGTCACCTCATCGGACTAGCATTCTAAGAAGTTATTCAAAGTTATGAGTCAATACCGAGATTCAAATTCAGGAAGTTTGGCATCATTAATAAGTGGTGCCGTTCTTGGAGCTGCAGGCTTAGCATGGTGGTTACTTTCTGAAGCCGAAAAAAGACAAGAGACTAGAAAGCAAAAAGCAATGCTTTATGCACCAAGGATTCAAGATGGCTCTGAGGCAACTGAATTAGCCTCTGATTCTATAGGGAATCAAAGCAATGAACACCTTGAGCAACGTGTTGAACAGCTTAATTCGGCCATAGCAGACGTTCGGAAACAATTAGAAGACCTAGGATCTTCAAATTAATTCTAATTCTTCAAACAAAAAAAATAGAAATCAAATGCTTAGATCAAATGCGATAACACAGGGTATTCAACGATCACCAAACAGAGCTATGCTTAGAGCTGTTGGGTTTGATGATAATGACTTTAATAAACCAATAATTGGAATTGCTAATGGTCATAGCACAATAACCCCTTGCAATATGGGATTAATGGATTTGGCTAACAGAGCAGAGTCAGCATTAAAAGAGGCTGGAGCAATGCCTCAAACTTTCGGGACAATAACTGTTAGTGACGGCATCTCTATGGGAACAGAAGGGATGAAATATTCATTAGTTTCAAGAGAAGTTATTGCAGATGCAATCGAAACAGCTTGCAATGCTCAAAGCATGGATGGTGTGTTAGCGATTGGTGGATGCGACAAAAATATGCCTGGCGCAATGTTATCAATGGCAAGAATGAACATACCTTCAATTTTTGTTTACGGGGGAACAATTAAGCCTGGGAAATTAGATGGATGCGACTTAACCGTAGTGAGTTCATTTGAGGCCGTCGGCCAATTAGCAAGTGGAAAAATCGACGAAGAACGTCTAATAGCAGTTGAGAAAAATGCTATCCCTGGCCCAGGCAGTTGCGGTGGGATGTTTACTGCAAATACCATGTCTGCGGCAATCGAAACAATGGGTTTTAGTTTGCCATTTAGTTCAACAATGGCTGCTGTAGATGATGAAAAAGCAGAGAGCGCAGCTAAAAGTGCTCAGGTTCTTGTTAATGCAGTAAAGAACAACATCAGACCATTAGATTTACTTACAAAAAAAGCCTTTGAGAATGCAATTAGCGTCATCATGGCTGTTGGTGGCTCAACAAATTCTGTTCTCCACTTACTTGCTATAGCAAGAACTGCGGGAGTTGATTTAACAATCGATGACTTTGAACGTATAAGACAGACTGTTCCAGTAATTTGCGACCTCAAACCAAGTGGTAAATACGTAACTGTCGACTTACATCAAGCCGGGGGCATTCCTCAAGTAATGAAATTACTCCTCGAAGCAGGAATGCTCCATGGAGAATGCAAAACTATTGAAGGTAAAACAATTAAAGAAGTCCTTAGAGATATTCCCTCTAAGCCCAAAGAGAATCAAGATGTTATCCGACCCATATCAAAACCCATTTATAAAAAAGGACATCTAGCTATTCTCAAAGGAAATTTAGCAAGTGAAGGCAGTGTCGCAAAAATTAGTGGTGTAAAAAATCCTGTTTTAACTGGACCTGCAAGAGTCTTTGAAAGTGAAGAAGAATGCTTAACAGCAATACTAAAAAATAAAGTCAAAGCTGGAGATGTAGTAGTCGTTAGATACGAAGGGCCTGTAGGGGGACCCGGAATGAGGGAAATGCTCTCTCCAACTTCAGCTATTGTGGGTCAAGGCTTGGGAGAGAAAGTTGCACTGATTACTGACGGCCGATTTAGTGGCGGATCATATGGATTAGTTGTTGGCCACGTTGCTCCAGAGGCAGCCGTAGGAGGAACAATTGGATTAATAGAAGAAGGAGACAGTATTACCGTTGATGCTAATAAATTGTTAATTCAATTAAATGTCGAAGATCAAGAACTCGCTAGAAGGAAAGAGAAATGGGAAAAGCCAAAGCCTAGATATAAGACAGGCATTCTTGGAAAGTATTCGAGATTAGTAAGTTCATCAAGCCAAGGCGCTACAACTGATCAAATATAGTTCAAGTCAGTGAAGTCTTAAAAATAGTCTTGAGTCTTCTTGCAAGGGACTCAAAAAGTTGTCCATATGAAGGCGTTTCACATTGAACACCAGAAGAGCTATCCATCCAAACAGCATGCTTCCCTTGCCATAATATTGGCCTCTCTATTAAAGATTTCCAAGATATAGTCATATTTACCTCATTTCCACTTTTATACACTTCAAGTTCAATATCCATAGATTCTTCCCTTTCTCCATCTATATTTCTACATTGAATTTTAAAAATCAAATCATCAAGATCATTATCATCATCTAATTGATTTTCTAAAAACACAGAATGAACATAAGGCTTCATACAAAGATCTGCCGCCTTGGCGACTTCAGCGATCAAGCTATCTTTAGGATCAGAAGTAAGCACTAATTGACTTAATTAAGACTTTTATAGGACCAGCAAAAAATCCTGAGTTCATTTTGCCTGGCTGACCAAATTTTGAATGAAGTAATTGAAATCTATTTATACATGTGGGATCAAAACTAATAGGTATTCGAATAGGCTTCGCTCTACGAGCCGGTTCCAAATCTTTAAAAGGTATTTTAATTCTAGTAACACCATTTATATTTGTAGGTATTGATGCAACCCAGCGAATATCACCTTTTAAAAGATTTGATAATGATAAAGGTTTCTTTTCACAAGCAATTGCAAATTTCAATGTTCTCCCTTCGCCTTCAACATCAATAATTAATCCAGAATATTTGGAAAGATCAAAAGGCTTATCAAAGATGGGAGAGCGGCAACTAACAAAGCCTCCACCTTCTTCCACTAAGTTACCCTCAAGAAATAAACCTTTCTCAGAAGAACGACAAGTCGCAAGACTTGATCCGCCCATAATTGTGTCATTCAGAGATTTCCAATCTGCAAATTCTGAACCCTGTATTAAAGGAGTTATTGAAATTTCTGTCGGTGGTGAATCAGGAATCAATTAAGATTTACTTCTCTACTCATACAATAATCTAACTAGAAAGATGGGTAAGCATCTTTATCAGCCAAGACAATAATTTCAGAGTTTGGTGAAACTAATTTTGCAGGGGTTCGCTCCCATGATTCTGATTGATCAAGTAGACGTTTAAGAGCCGTTTGTTTAGTAGATCCACTGATTAGGAAGACGACATTATCTGCTGAACTGAGCAATTTACTTGTAAAGGTTATTCTTTTATGACCTTTACCTTCGCCAACAGTTATCAGGCTATCTCTTTCAAGTAATGCTTCCGAGCCAGGGAAGAGGGAGGCTGTATGCCCATCATCTCCCAAGCCCAATAAAATCAAATCAAATTTTGGTGGATCCCCATCCAGATTATTTTTCAAAATTGATTCATAATCTTTAGCACTATCCTCTGGCGATGGTAATTCAACAGTTGAAACACTAAAGAATGATGCTTCTAGAGAAGGGTTCCCTTCTTTAAGCAATGAATTATTCAATAAAAAGCAATTACTATCTTGCGATTTATTGTCAACCCATCTTTCATCTCCAAGGAACAAATCAACGTTAGTCCACTCAAGATTTTTTTTACCCAATAAAGAATAAGCAGACTTAGGAGTGGAACCACCACAAAGAGCAATTCTTGCTTTACTTTTGATTTTTAAGGTTGACTCGATAATCTGAGCAATTAAATCAGAGGCAGCTAGAGCGAGAGAGTTTTTGTCTTTTAAAACTTGAACTTCATATTTAGTCATTGCTATCAGTCAATCCATTCAGTGTGAAATGATCCAGCTTTGTCTACGCGCTCATATGTATGAGAACCAAAACAATCTCTCATTGCCTGAACCAAATTTTGAGGAAGCCTAGAGGTTCTAAAGCTATTTAAATAATCAAGTGTGCTACTTAAACATGGAACTGGAATTCCAGTATTAACAGCAGCAGAAACAACCTGAGTCAAACCAGAAAGACGATTATTTACCTGATCAGTAAACCAACTATCTAGAATAAGATTACTTAACTTCGGATCTTTCTTAAATGCATCCTGTATACGACTCAAAAGAGTAGACCTTATTATGCAACCACCTTTCCATATTTGAGCTATGGAAGGCATGTCAAGATCGTAACTATATTCATCAGAAGCGAGTCGTAAAATGTCCATACCTTGTGCATAGCTAGCTATTGTAGCCAATACAACTGCATCCATAAGCAAAGGCATGCCATCAGAAGGTTTTCCAAAATCAACAAAGGAAGGCTTATTGCCGTTCAAAATTGTTTCAGCATAATTTCTTTGATCTTTCATCGAACTCATAACCCTTCCATTTAAAGATGCATAAATAGTTGGGACAGAAGCTCCAAGTTCAAGCGCGCTGACAACTGTCCATAAGCCAGTACCTTTTTGACCTGCTTTATCCATTATCTTTTCAACAAGATCGGAACTGTCATCAGGATCCTTAACTCGTAAACATGCCTCAGTAATTTCCACAAGATAGGAGGAAAGTTCTTCCGTTTTATTCCAATAACCCATAACAGATGCCATCTCATCACCACTCATTCCACAAACTCTCTTCATTAAGTCATAGGCCTCAGCCAAAATTTGCTCGATACCATATTCAATTCCATTGTGAACGGTCTTAACAAAATGTCCTGATCCGCCTGGGCCTATATATGTCACACACGGTCCATCTTCAACCTGTGCTGCCATTTTATTCAACAAACTCTCTATAGCTTTGTAAGAAGCCTTTGTGCCACCAGGCATCATGCTAGGTCCTTGCAGGGCGCCCTTCGCTCCACCTGATACACCCATCCCGATGTATCCAAAGCTCTTACTCTCAAGCTCTTTTACTCTCCTTTCTGTATCCATAAATTGGGCATTTCCACCATCAATGAGCAAGTCACCTTCTTCAAGGAAAGGTGAAATTTGATTAATGACAGCATCAGTAGCAGCTCCAGCTTTAACCATCATTAAAACTCTTCGAGGACGTTCCAGCTTTGATACAAATTCTTGAAGGTCCTTTGCTCCTTGGATTGATTTATTTAAGCCTCTACCCAAAAGAAAATCTTCAGTTTTTTGGTAAGTACGGTTGTAAACCACACTAGAAAAACCATTTCGCTCTGCATTAAGAACAAGGTTCTCTCCCATGACTCCAAGACCGACTAATCCAAAATGTGCCTTGGTCATTAAGTTAATAAGTTTCTACTTGAGCTAGTGTGACGACTGTCTAATCATTTCGCTGTAGTAAAGAGCTAAATGTCAGGAATGAAGGATTCTTTAGTAAAAACTTGATAAAAAAGTCTTGAAAAACCTACGTTTATTAAATATCTAGATCATTAAATAAATATCAAATAATAGTTCCATCAGGGATCGTGGCATTTTTAACAATAACAACAATGCCATTGCGTATATAAAAACCTTGTTCAGCTCGATCAGCTTCTTCCACATTGTCTTTATTGATTATCGTCACGTTATCTCCAAGTCGAGCATTCTTATCAAGAATTGCTCTTTTAACTGTTGTTCCTTGTCCGACTCCAAGAGGAATGCCCCCTCCATTTCTAAGAGCGATTCTTTCCTCATAAGACTCGTAAAAATCAGAACCCATTACTAAGGTTTCATTTAGAACGACATCACTTTCTATTCTGCTCCTAACACCTAATACACAATGATGAATACTGCAAGATTTAAGGATAGATCCTTCAGAAACAATTGAATCAGTTATTTGAGTATCTACGATCTTTGAAGGAGGCAAATATCTAGGCCTTGTGTAGATAGGAAATTTCTCATCATAAAAACTAAAAGGAGGAGTTGGTTGCTGCGTCAAAGCTAAATTTGATTCAAAAAATGCTCCGATAGTTCCAATATCTTCCCAATAATCATTAAAAACATAACTTTTAAGTTTATCTCCTCTTCCTAAAGCCTCAGGAATAATTTCTTTCCCAAAATCTGTATAGGAGGGAAATTTATTTAATAAATCAAAAAGCGTAGAACGGCTAAAAACATATATACCCATAGAAGCTAAATAAGGTTTCTCCTTTGCATCACTTGCTTCTAAACCAAACCTTGAAGTATCGACAGCCATTGCTTTCAAAGAATCACCAGTTGGCTTCTCACGAAATTCTTTAATGTTTCCTGATTCATCTGTGCGCATCAAACCAAATGCTTCTGCTTGAGCTGCATCAACTGGCAAAGCAGCAACAGTTAAATCTGCTCCCGTTTTTCTATGCTGTTCTACAAATAAACTGTAATCCATTCTATAGAGCTGATCTCCAGAGAGAATCAAATATTCATCAACATCCCACTCTTGAAAAAGCCATTGATATTTTCTTACAGCATCTGCAGTCCCCTCAAACCAAGATGGTGTTTCAGGTGTTTGCTGAGCAGCTAAAACCTCAACAAAGCCTTGACCAAAAGGACCACTAAGATTATAAGTCTGTGCAATGTGCCTGTTTAGTGAGGCGCTATTGAATTGCGTAAGAACATACATTTTACTGATGTCCGAATTTATGCAATTACTTATAGGAATATCTATTAGTCGATATTTACCCGCTAATGGAACAGCAGGCTTTGCCCTCATTTTTGTTAATGGATATAAGCGAGATCCTTTTCCACCGCCAAGAATAATGGCAAGTACTCTCTTCATGAAGGCACTATCAATCAACTATTCCGAGCAAACCTACTGGATAGAGTGCTCATTAATCCAGAAAAAAGTGATATGTAGTAAGAATTTCTGAATAAAATAATCCTATCAGCTGTTTTTGGGCTTGTTTAAAGAGCTAGACACATCAAGATTAAAAAGTTTTTCAATCACATCAAGGGAATCTCTTCGATCATTTCTAGATTGAGGTGCTCTTAATTTTGTTACTGGTGTATGAAGTATTTTGTTAATAATTCCTTTGCTTAGTGCCTCAACAACCTTTCGTTCTCTAGCAGAGAAATCAGGTCCCATTCTGCTTAAAGCCTTCTGAAGCTCTTCTTTCCTGATTGACTCCAAGCCAGATCTAAGGCAATTGATAGTCGGGACTGCCGCTAAACTATCCCACCATTCTAGAAAAATTCTACATTCTTCATCGATTAATCCTTCTGCTTCTAAGGCTAGTTTTTGTCTTGCTTCTTGATTTCTTGAAACAACTTCTTGAAGGTCATCTACATCATGAGATTCAATACCAGAAACGGATTTTGCATCAGAAGAAATATTTCTTGGGACACCAATATCAATAAGCCTTAACAATGGCTTCCTATCAATCTTGATCAATTTCTCAGCATCAATAATAGGCTCATTAGCAGCTGTGCTAGTAAAAACTAAAGTGCTCAGCGAAAGGCAGTTATCAAGCTCATCAATTAACTGACAATCAATTTGAATATCAGGAAAAGCTGCTGAAAGGTCTTCAGCTCTTTTTTTAGTTCTATTTAAAAGAGTCAGTGAGCAACATCCTTTTGATTGGAGATGCTGTAGCAATAGACGACTCATACGTCCAGCACCGACAACAGCCACCTTTTCAGATTCTAAAGTCATTAATTCATCTCTTCCATGCGCTTGACCAAGTTTTAATTGAGCAAGTTCTACAGCAGCAGAACTTATAGAAACCGCACCCGTTCCAAGATTAGTCTCACTTCTTACACGCTTACCAGTACTAACTGCCTGAGTTAATAATCTATTTAAAATTGGACCTAAACTTTGATGGTCTTGACCAAGACGTACCATTTTTTTTACTTGAGAGAGAATCTGTCCTTCTCCCAAAACCAAACTGTCTAAGCCAGCTGAAACCCTCATAACATGAGAAACTGCTTTCTCCTGTACAAAATTGAATAAATGTGGGAATAAAATCTCATCATCAAGTCCAGAAAATTCAATTAGAAAAGATTTAATTGCTTCTATTCCTAATTGTGGGTCCTTAACGAGACTATAAATTTCAAGTCTATTACAAGTACTTAATATTGATACCTCTAATATTTGATCGATTTTCTTTAAATTGTTAAATGATTTGTCAATAAGTTCTTCTGGAATACTTAGCTTTTCGCGCACTTCGACTGGGGCCGTGCGATGGCTAAGACCGACGACAGCAATATGCATAAATAGCCCCTTACTTCATTTAATTAAATTTCACTTCAAAGAGATGCTTTGAGCACCATCTTTGATGTGGACAGTATTAGTAAATCTTGCTGTTTGATCAAGTGTACTAATTACAAGACTGGAGGTTCTAGTGCAATCTTTTTCAAATTTAACTCCATCAAACAGCAATCCATCAGTGATTCCACTACCAGCGAAAGCAACATTTTCACCTGATGCAAGTTCATTTGCTTCGTATATCTTATCTATATCGGTAATGCCCATTTCATTCAATCTTTCAATGTTTCCCTCTTTTGTATAGTCCGCCCATTCTGATGTTTGAGCTATTGCAGGATCATAGACAAGTTGTCCCTGAAAATGACCACCAAGTGCCCTCATAGCCGCTGCAGAAATAACACCTTCAGGAGCAGCACCAATACCCATCAAGCAATGGGTGCCTGTACCTTCAAAGCCACATGCTATTGCAGCTTGTACATCTCCATCTGAAATAGGCTGAATCCTGGCACCAGTAGATCTAATTTCGGAAACTAAGTTTTTATGTCTAGCTCTATCCATAACAACAATAGTCAAATCACTAATTGCGATACCAAGACAGTCACTCAATATTTTTATATTCTCTGTAGGAGTTTTTCTGATGTCAACTTTGCCCTTGGCTGCTGGAGGAGCCGCTAATTTATTCATATAAAAATCAGGAGCGTTAAATAACCCACCCCTATCTGAGGCTGCCAAAACAGCCATTGAGCCACGCTGGCTGTTAGCACATAAATTTGTGCCTTCACAAGGATCTACAGCGAAATCAACTCCAGGACCTGTCCCCGATCCAACTTCTTCTCCGATATAAAGCATTGGAGCTTCATCTCTTTCTCCTTCTCCGATAACGATCCGTCCTTGCATCTGAATCGTCCCCATTCTCTTTCGCATTGCCTCGACGGCTGCGGCATCAGCCTCATCTTTTTGACCCAAACCAGTCAACTGAGCAGAAGCAATTGCAGCTTGCTCAACTACTTCAAGAATTTCTTGGACGAGAGTACGATCCACTTTTTGCAGCTAGGTAAAGAAATTTACGCCTTAAGGCAGACAATATTGTAAGTAATTGAGGGCATTGAAAAATGCTCTGAAAAAAGTACTCACAAAAAACTTATTATCTGTTGATAAGCAATAATTACTGTATCAGTGCAAGGTCACACTAGAACTTGTAACCATCAATTAATAGAATCTTTGCCAAAAGACAAAAACAATGAACCAATCCATTTCATCAGCGATTTTTTCTGAACACCGTCCTGTTCAAATAATCCCTTCAGTCTTGCCCGCAGACTGGGCAAATATGGGGCAGTGCGTAAAAGACCTTGAACTAGCAGGTGTAGACAGAATTCAATTTGATGTAATGGATGGGAACTTTGTTCCAAACCTCACTTTTGGCCCAGAAATGATTGCCGCATGCAGAAAGTATTGCAAGGTTCCATTTGAAACTCAGTTAATGGTGAGTCAATACAACTGTGAAACCATGCTTGAAGGTTATGTTGAAGCAAGCAAGGGTGCGAACGGAGAACCAGGGGTTGTAATTGCTCATGCTGAAGCAAATGTTCATCTTCATCGAATTCTTGGCAAGATTCGTCAACTAGGAGGGTCTCCCTCAGTAGCACTTAATCCACATACTCCTATGGATATGGTAAAAGATGTTCTTGATATGGTTGATCATGTATTGGTAATGACTGTTAACCCTGGATTTGGTGGGCAAGCTTACATACCAACAATGCTCAACAAAATTACGCAATTAAGAAAAATAATTTTAGAGAATGGATATAACATTGATATAGAAGTTGACGGAGGAATAAAGGCAGATTGGTCATTATCTCAGTGCTGCGCTGCAGGAGCAAACTGCTTTATTGCTGGAAGTGGTATGTTCGCATACCCAACACTTAAAGAAGGCTGTGATGCACTAAGAAAAGTTGCTAATGATGCACAAAATGGAATAATTGTAGAGAAATAAGTAGTTAATTAAATATCACTATATATCAAAGAACCAACCATAACTGTGCAAGCCTACACCTAGAAGATTGACTCCAATATAGCAAACAATAATAACAAAAAAGCCTGCTATAGCGACTATTGCAGGCTTTTTACCTTCCCAGCCCTTTGTCAACCTTGTATGCAAATAAGCCGCATAAACTAGCCAGCATATTAATGCCCAGGTCTCTTTTGGATCCCAACTCCACCAACTACCCCAAGCCTCATTAGCCCACACAGCCCCGCTAACAAGGCCAAGAGTAAGCAACAAAAATCCAGCCGTTATTGATCTATAACTTAAAGAATCAAGTTGTTCAGCATTTGTAAATTGAACCGGTTCTATTGCCTTTAAGTTCACATTTTTGCCATTTATGTATAACTGAGAACTTTGCCTAAATGATCCAGAGCCAAAAGAGCTATTTCGGATATTAAATTGCTTTTTCCAATCAACAAGAAATACACCAAAAGACAAGATCGAACCTATTAGTAATGCAGCGTAAGAACACATAATTACACTTACATGCATTATCAACCAACTAGAACGAAGTGCCGGGACCAAAGGAGCAGAGGATTGTAAATTCTCTGGAAGAACGAAGCTAGCAAAACCTATTGAAAGCAATGAAATCGGAGTCGCAACGGCAGAAACTATTGGAGAACTCCATGCTCTTTCGACAAAAAGTTGAGTCAAAGTACAACCCCAAGTCAAAAAACAAAGTGATTCATAGAGATTACTAATCGGGAAATGTCCTGATTGCCACCATCTGAGTATCAATTGACTAGTTAGAAAAAGATTGGATATTGCTACTAAAAATCTAGCTTTGGAGGAATTGCTGCTGCCAGCAACTGACCAAAATGAAATAGGTAATGAAACTAATAAGGAAAAGAAAGCGGCAAGGCCTAGGAGAACAACAGGATCAAAAGAAAAATTTATCAACTGAAAAGTAAACATTAACAAAATCAAACTAGTGTTTATTTAGAGAAATCAGATCATTTGCTTGCTTCTTTCAACAAGAAACCTCCTCCAATCATAGATAAAAAGACAGGAGACCAAGCAGCAAAGAAAGGATTTATTATTCCTTTGACTCCAAGAGAGCTAAAACTAAAACTCAAAATGTAATAGATAAGTATCAAAATGATACTTAATCCGAAACTTTGGCTTCTACCTCCGCCTTTTTTTTGCATTACTCCAAAGCTACAACCAATCAAAGCAAAAACCGAACAAGCAATTGGCAAAGTAAATTTTTCTTGAATTCTTACTTTCATTCTTCTCGCTTCTTTAATATTTCCACTGCTTTTATATAGTTCCATTGCTGTAGTTGCTTCTCCAAGGTTCATATCGTTAGCGTCTTTTGGAAGTTCAGCAATATTCGTAAGTTCAGTACCTAATGGATATAAAAAACGCAAGAATTTAGTTCTCGTATTACTTCCATCAGGGCTAAGTGTCAAAAGATTTCCATCAAAAAACTCCCAATTTTTTTTATCATTATTCCAAATTCCTTTTTTCGCCTTAAGCATTTGAGTAAAGCCTAGTTTTGAGAAATCAATTACTGTGACATCCAGCATCTCTCCGCCAACAAATTTCCAAGCATAAAAGAGATGAGTAACTCCTCTTTTCTTGTAGCTGGAATAAGGATCTAAAATTTCACCTTTCTTTGAAAAAATAATATCTTCACCTTGCTCATTTGCAAAAGAACTTCCTAAGGAATTAGCTAAGACTATTTCAGCATTTTTATTTGCAATAGGGACAATATTATTATTAAAAATGAAAGTCATATAAGACATAAATATTGACAAAATTAATCCTGGAAATATAAGTCTATAAATTGATATTCCAATACTTTTTAGGGCCTTGATCTCACTATTTTCATTAAGACTTCCATAAGCTAGCAATGTAGAAAGTAGCATTGCCATAGGAAATGAAATAACTACAAAACTAGGTAGTTTTAGCAATAGAACCTTAATAGCTATAGAGAAAGGCAGACCAATCTCAACTATTTTTCTAATTAGATCAAAAACAACTCCTACCGAAAGTGAAACAACGGTAAAAGCGGCTATAGAAAAAAATAAAGGTGGTAATAATTCTAGAAATATCCATCTATCTAACAACGGGATATTTTTTAATTGTCTTACTATTAAATTTTGGAATCTAGAGAATAAAAATTCGTTATTAGACATAGATCATTAATCGAATAAATTTCCAAGATAATGCTCTCTAACAACTTGATTTTTAGTTAGTTGATCAGAGGATCCATAGGCAAGAATTTGACCTTGATTCAGAATATAAGCACGGTTTGTAATAGCTAATGTAGCTCTTACATTGTGGTCAGTAATAAGTATGCCAATATTTTTATTTTTTAGCTTCCTAATTAAATTCTGTAGATCATTAATAGCAATAGGATCAATACCTGCAAATGGCTCATCTAAAAGTAAATACTTAGGACCTAATCGTCCAACAGCCAGAGCCCTGGCAACTTCGCATCTTCGTCTTTCACCTCCTGAAAGTTGATGACCATAACGATCAAGAAAAGAAATTAAATTAAATTCCTCGATTAATTCTTCACGCTTTTTCCTAAATAAAGATCTAGACAAGTTAGATTGAGAAAGAGCTATCTCCAAATTCTCAATAACTGTAAGATTCCTAAAAACACTTGGTTCTTGAGCTAAATAACCAATACCTAATTGAACTCTTTTTGGCATCGAAAAGTTTTTTATAGAATTACCTTCTAAATAAATATTTCCATAGTTCGGCTTAATCAAACCCACTATCATATTAAAAGTACTAGTCTTACCCGCTCCATTTGGGCCTAAAAGACCAACTACCTCGCCTGGATTAACATTAAGATTGACGTTGTTTACAATAGTTCTTTTGGATAATGTTAATTCCAAACTCTCAACAAGTAGAGTCATGTCAACAACACCCATATGAGGCTGGCTTATACATAAGAATTATCCAATAATAAATTATAACTGGCATATACAATTTTAATCAATAATCCTCTCTACCCAATATAAGTAAAACCTTTCTGAATCAATATAAGAATTCTCAAATTTAGAATCAGCTCTTACACTAAATTTATCAAAGTAAAAAGATTCACCTGGTTTCAAATTCTTAATGGATGAGCCATTACTCAAAATTAGTAATAATTTATTAACTTTTGGGAATTTATCTAAATAAACCTGAACTTCATCGAGTGTCTTACTTCTATCAATATTTACCCTATTTGCCCACTGGGCATAACTTCCAAATCCTTTCAATTCAGGAAAGTAAAATTCTCTATTAAGATATCCAGATACACTAACGACTTCAACATCTCTCGTTGCAAATATTGGAGAATCTTGCCATCCCTTAGTCTGTATATATTGAGCCGTCTCTTTTCCAGTTGAATATGGTAAAAGAAAATCATTAAAGACCATATGAATACCTACAACCATATGTATTGTTAAACAAAAAGTGAGTATTCGAGGGAAATAAAATAAATTACCCTTAGTGAAAAAACTTTCATGATTTGAATAGGCTAATTGCTGATCTTTATTAGATAAGAACAACCAAACCGATGAAATAATTAAAAGAAAGTAATAGCCATAGTGTCTTGAACCAATACCCAAATATAAAAAATAATTAAAAAGAAATAAAAATATAAAGCCACTAGAAAAAAATACTAGCGACTGCCGATAGGGGCTAATAAATATAATTGTACTAGCCAATAGGATTATAGTAATTAGAGCACATATACCAAGGTCTAGAAGTCTACTTGAACTAGGAATAACAAGTACATATCCACCAAAAACCTGACCTATAACACTAAGAAAATGTCGAAAATCCACAATAAAAGAAAGTGGCTTTAACGATTCCTTTACTTGAAGTAGACTAAATGCTCCAAAGAGAAGTAAAGAGAAGGAAATACAAAAACTTAAGCTTATATCGTAAATCCAATTTTTATTTCTCATATAATTTATTCTTTGAATAGGATTAGAAATCCAATCAAATATAAGTGTCATAGTAATCGCAAAAGCTAATGACCAAGAAAAAGCCTGTGTATTAGCTAAAAGGCCTATACAAAAAGCAAATGGTATATAAGTTCTCTTCCTTAAGTGATAAATAGAACAGAAAATAAATATAATTAATTCAGCAATAACATAATGGCGAGAAATCAAGAAATATTCCCAGAATGGGTAGTATCCAAAAGTAAATAGAATCTTATGGGTTAAATTAAAAGGACTATATCTCCAAAAAATCAAGATAGCCGAACTACCTAAAGACCAATGCAGCAATTGCATACTTAAAGGAGTTCCAGTAATATTTTTTGAAAAGTAAATTAATAATGACCAAAGAACAGGATGACCAGAAGGTGCATTATTTTTCCACAAATCTATCAAGTTATCACTTTGCCAAGCTACAAGCCAACCTTGCATCTCATCTCTCCAAAGAGAATGATTAAATGCAGCAAATAAACCTATAATTATAAATAAAATAGGAATAAAAATCTCATAAAAATGTTGGTCAGGTAATTGTATTTTTGCAATTCGTTTAAGTTCCATTATGATTCAGATGAAATTTCTATGTGTATGATTTGAATTCATAATCTTATTAGTTTTTGTTTTAGTCATATTAGAAATAAACAAAACATCAGAAAAGTAAATAATATGAAGAAATAAATTTATTAATTTAAGATTTTTAAACAGCAAAAATATTATCAAAGTAAATATAGAACAGGCAAGCTGCATTCAGATATATCCTTTCCAATTTGTAGAAATTCCAATCTTTTAGTAATACATTTACAAAGTCTTACAATATCTAATCCAAAACCAGGTAAATAATATTTTTTTAATCTGCCCAAAGCTTCTCCATAAAGAATCGTAGCCCCATTTATATTGCTATTTTCTAAATGTAATTCTGCAACAGCAACTTGCAATATACCTTGTAATAGCTGCCTTTCAGGTCCACCAGTCTCGTGCCATATTTCTTCAAAGACATCATGAGATTTATACCACTGAGAAGAATTAAATAACATCATTCCTATCTCAAAGCGAGAATCATTTATAAATGATTCATCTTGTTTATCTGAAAGAGTCATTATTTCTTCAAACTTTTCTTAGCATTCATTTTTCTGAGCCTTATAGATTCTGGAGTAACTTCCAACATCTCACCTGGTCCAATGTATTCAAGAGCTCTTTCTAATGTCATTTCAATTGGCGATTGCAATTGATCTAGTTCATCCGCACCCGCTGAACGCATATTGGTGAGTTGTTTAGCTTTACAAATATTTAATTCAAGATCTTGTGGGCGATTATTCTCCCCAATAATCATTCCTTTATAAACTTTTGCTCCTGGAGTAATAAAAAACTGTCCACGATCTTCTGCATTTTTTAAGGAATAAAATGTTGCAACGCCTTCTTCAAATGAAATAAGGACTCCATTCCGTCTTTGCTCAAAATCCCCCAAAGATGGCCTGTACTCGAAAAATGAGTGGCTCATAATCCCTTCACCTCTTGTTGCACGAATAAATTCCCCCCTAAAACCAATCAAGCCTCTTGATGGAATAAGAAATTCAAGTTGCGTTCGATGATCAGCTCCTGTTTCCATGTTTTGCATTTCACCTTTTCTGACTCCTAAGCTTTCAATACAGGCTCCAATAGAAGCCTCTGGTACATCTAGGACCAATGTCTCAACAGGTTCACATCTGATTTCATCTATTGTCCTAAAAATGACTTGTGGTTGAGAGACTTGAAATTCATACCCCTCTCTTCGCATTGTCTCTATAAGAATACCAAGATGTAACTCACCTCTTCCACTAACAGAAAAACGATCAGGAGAATCTGTATCTTCTACTCTCAATGCAACATTCGTAAGAAGCTCCTTCTTTAAGCGATCCTTAAGCTGTCGACTTGTTACAAACTTCCCCTCTTTCCCTGCAAATGGTGAATCATTTACGACGAACGTCATCTGTAATGTGGGTTCATCTACCTTGATTAGAGGTAACGGCTTTGGTTCATCAGGACAGGCTACGGTTTCACCAATAGATACATCATCGAATCCAGCGAGTGCAACAATATCTCCAGCATTGGCTTCATCAATTTCAATTCTTTTTAATCCCTTAAATCCTAATAATTTATTTATCCTCCCTTTTTTTAAACTTCCATCCTCTTTTATCAAACTGGCCCTTTGACCATTTTTAATTACTCCATTATGAACTCTTCCAATAATGATTGTTCCTAAAAAATCTGAATAATCAAGTGTAGTGACCTGTAATTGTAAAGGCTTATTTTGATCTCCAACTGGTGGAGGAACTTGCCTAATAATTGCATCAAATAAAGGTTTCATATTATCGCTTTCATTTTTTACTTCTGTCTTGGCGAAGCCACCTAATCCACTACCAAACAAATATGGAAAATCGCACTGATCATCATCGGCGCCAAGTTCCAAGAATAGATCTAATACTTTATCTACGGCTGTTTCAGGTTCTACCCTTGCGCGATCAATCTTATTTACAAAAACAATAGGTCTCAAACCTTGCTCTAAAGCTTTTTTTAGTACGAAACGTGTCTGAGGCATTGGCCCCTCATTAGCATCAACAACAAGTAGACAGCCATCAACCATGCCCAAAACCCTTTCGACTTCTCCCCCAAAATCAGCGTGTCCAGGAGTATCAACAATATTTATTCGGGTATCGTTATAAGTAACAGCAGTATTTTTCGAGAGAATAGTTATGCCTCTCTCACGTTCCAAATCATTTGAATCCATTACACATGTTGGGACCTCCTCATTGTCGCGAAAAGTACCAGATTGATTGAGAAGAGCATCAACCAAAGTTGTCTTCCCATGATCAACATGAGCGATGATTGCGATATTCCTTATGGCCTGTATATCAAAACTCATGATTTAAAAAAATTTAAAATTCTTTTGGCTAATAGAAACATAAAGAATATCTCACCATGACTTAATTTAGCTGTTTTTAAATGCCAATAAAAATATCGAATAAAAAGTAAAAATACAAAATTATGAAGTAAAACTCATTTGAATTTTGTAATTTTATTGGCAGCTTCAAATTTCCTCAAAGCATTAACTGTCCCCTCAAATCTCCAATGCCAAGGCTCGTAAGTTACTCCTTGTTTATTATTGGGTGGGAAAGAAAGGACGAAATGATACTTAGTAGCAAACTTCTTCATCCATTTAAAAGCAGGCGTTTGTTCAAACTCAACCTCAAAATGAGTATTGGGAAAATCCCCATCACCCACATCTATTGCATATCCTGTGCTGTGTTCAGAATAACCAGGAGGAGCTGAGACCATTGATCTTTCAACTGCAGTTTGATTTCTAATGGATTTATTTTCATAAAAAATATCTTTTTGCAGATTAATTGATCTATATCCACTTAATAATTGAAGAGATATTCCTTTTTGAGCAGCCCTAAATTGCATTTCTTTTAGGTTCTCATAAATATCTTTATGAACGTAAATACCTGGTGAATAGAGAATCAACTCATCTATTGAAGCCTCAGGGTATGGAAGGTGGCCTAATAAACTTAGGTCTTTGGTTTCTTCAATTAAGTTATTCTCATTATTTAAAAACTTTGTTTGTCGTAAAACTGATTTAGTAGCTAGATAAGTCAACGATATACCAAGAGCAATCGATAGAAGTCCAATACGCAAAAAAGATTTGATAGTAATGGTTTTAATGGATTTAACCCTTTTAGCAAGTGGGATGTCATCTTGATAATTCATACGCTCCGCTTATGGTCAAAACAATTGGAATTCACAAAAATGATGTTTCGATAGTAACGAGTATCTCCAATCTTTATACTTTCTATGAGATAAGGATGTAAGTTTTATATATAGAGAACTAAATTTTTCATCCAAAGATGTTAAGAGTTGCTGTTATTGGTGGTGGTCCAAGTGGATCATGCGCTGCAGAAATTTTGGCTAAAGCAGGGATAAAAACTTGGATTTTCGAGAGAAAGCTTGATAATGCAAAACCATGTGGAGGAGCAATTCCATTGTGTATGGTTTCAGAATTTGATCTTCCTGAATCAATTATTGATAGGAAAGTCAGGAACATGAAAATGATATCCCCTTCAAATAGAGAAGTAGATATTATTTTGGATGACATTTATCCAGGAAGCGACAAAGAATATATAGGCATGTTGAGGAGGGAAGTAATGGATTCATTTATGAGAAATCGCGCCGCAGAACTTGGTGCAACCTTAGTAAATGGATTAGTATCAAAAATAGAAACTGGTGCTAACAAACAAGGTCCATATACGCTCCATTACACCGAAGTGCTTAATGACCAATCTGAAGAGAAAGGCAAGCAACTCGAGGTTGATTTAATTGTAGGGGCCGATGGCGCAACAAGCAGAGTAGCAAAAGCAATGGATGCTGGTGATTACAACTATGCAGTAGCAATTCAAGAAAGAATAAAACTTCCTAAAGAGGAAATGAAGTATTACGAAGACAGGGCTGAAATGTACGTAGGGACAGATGTATCACCAGATTTCTATGGTTGGGTCTTTCCAAAATACGACCATGTTGCTGCTGGGACAGGAACAATGAAACAAAATGGTGGTTTAATAAAAAGCCTACAAATTGGTGTAAGAGAAAGGGCAAAGAAGAGACTTGTAAATGGAGAAGTAATCAAAGTAGAAGCTCATCCAATTCCTGAGCATCCCAGGCCAAGAAGAGTTGTGGGAAGAATGGCTCTAGTTGGGGATGCCGCAGGTTATGTAACCAAAAGTTCAGGAGAAGGAATTTATTTCGCTGCCAAAAGTGGAAGGATGTGTGCCGAGCAAATTGTCGAATCAAGCCAAAATGGAAAAATAATTCCTACAGAAAATGATCTCAAAAAATATTTAAAAAAATGGGATAAAAAGTATGGAACTACTTATACAGTTTTAGATATTCTCCAAAGAATCTTCTACACCAGTGATGGAGCAAGGGAAGCTTTTGTAGAGATGTGTGGTGATATGGATGTTCAAAGACTTACATTTGATAGTTATCTCTACAAAACTGTAGTTGCCATGAAGCCTCTTCAACAATTAAAACTTACTCTACTAACTATTGGTTCTGTTTTAAGAGGAAAGGCATTAGCACCAAGCACATACAAGCCAGTACCAAGTGCAGTTAGAGATGATAAAGAAGTTAATAAAATGTTAGCGGTAAGTTCAATTAAAGGTGGTATAAAAACCAGTAAAAAATAATACAAATTTTAATTGTATTATTTAATTAAGCTTGCTGAAATCAGCAAGAATTAAAGACTGATTTCTAAGAACTGTCAATAGATTGAGCCTATTATTTCTTAAATTAATATCATCAGTCATAACCATTACACTTCCTTCTCCATCAAAAAAGTTAGCCAAGGTTTCAGCACTTGAAACCAAGCCATCAGCCAACAACTTATATTTAACACGATTAGCATTTATAGCTAGAGGTTTTAATTTTTCCAAGACATTAAACATTTCGTTTTCACAACCCTTTTCAAATAATGACTTATCCACAAAATCTAAAGGGTCAATCACATCTTTTGGGATAGAACTTTTAGCTGCCAACTTAGAAGCTCGAGTAACTACAGCCTGCAAAAGATTAAGTGTATTATTGTTCCTCATATCCATTAATAATGAAGAACGAAAATCAACATCTGTGGGATCATCTAATAATTTTGAAGTTGAATTTGTCTCTCCTGCAATTGCTTGAATAATATCAAAATCGATATTTTTCTCTTCTAATAAGCTAATAATTCTTTGACGAAAGAATTCCATTAACTCGCGTGAAAGACTACTTATTTCAAAAGAAAGATTAGGGAAAAGTTGTTGCCAATAAATTAATGAATCTTTTAGTATTTCATTTATATTTAGTTTCCAATCTTTTTTCCATAAAATCAACAGTATTCCATTGGCAGCTCTTCTTAAAGCATATGGATCAGATGAGCCAGAAGGTCTTTCACCCTTAGCATAAATACTAAAAAGCAATTCAAAACGTTCAGCCAACGAAACTGCATTTCCGAAGTTGTTTGAAGGAAGGGAATCTAAAGTTCCTTTAGGCTTGTAATGCTCCAAAACAGCAAGGCAGACGTCTTTTTCTTCTCCTTCATGGAGTAAGTATTTTGATCCAATAATTCCTTGCAACTCTGGGAATTCACCAACCATATTGCTAACCAAATCATGTTTAGAAAAATGGGCAACTTTAACAGATTTATCAATATTTTCTTGAGCGAATTTAAGTTTTGATGTCACTAATTTAGTAAGCCATTCAATCCGATTTACACGGTCATATAAAGAACCTAATCCTTCAGAAAAAGTTACATCTTTTAATTTATCAATACGGGCAGAGCTACTGATCAATAGATCTGACTTTATAAAGAATGAAGCATCGGAAAATCTTGCCTTAAGTACTTTTTCATTTCCTAAAATAATATTTTCTTTTGCTGAAGATAATCCATTACTAATGCATAAGAAACCAGGAAATAAAATATCTCTAGAATGAAGTGATAATGGATCAAATTCAACATTTGCTTTATATAAAGGTATGTACCTTTGATGAACCTTCATCACTGTGGATAAAACCTCAGGAGGCAAATCAAGGAAAGATTCGTCAAAACTCCCAGTAATAAGCAAAGGAGACTCAACTAGATCTGTAAGCTCATTTAAAAGGGGTTCAGTCAGATCTGGCTTAACTTTTTTATTTATTTCGTGATTAAGAACTAAATCATTGATATGTGATAAGCGACTATTCCTGTCAACAGTTACTCCGACATCACGTAATTGATCTATATAAGTTGTCGCATTCTTTATTTCTAATTTTGAACCACGCAACCTATGTGGTCTAGAGGTATTACCAATTTGAATTTCTGGATCGCACCCCGAAATTCTAAAAGGCAAAATTTCTGAGTCAATCAAAGAAACAATCCAACGTATGGGTCTCGAAAAGCGAAAATCACCTTCGCCCCATCTCATAAACCTTCTTCCTTGAATTTTGCTGATCCATCCTGGTAAATAGCCAGCCAACAAACTCTCTACTGGCTTGCCTTTCTCAATTGATTTAGCGAAAACAAATGAACCCTTTGGTGTTTCTCGAATCTCTAATTTTTCAGGGGAAAGGTCATATCTTCTTGCAAAACCAATGGCTGCTTTTGTAGGTTTTCCATCATTAAAAGCTTGAGAAACAGGGGGGCCTTTTCGTTCTGCAATATTATCTTCAGAAAATGAAGCAATCCCTTCAATACTTAATGCAATTCTTCTGGGAGTAGTCGTAACTCTAATTTTACTGAATTTTATTTGAGAAGAATTCAAATCATTATTTACATTTAACTCAAGCTGGGAAATAACTGATTCAGCTAAATCAGCTGGTAATTCCTCAGTGCCGATTTCTAAAAGGTAGGTAGACAAAAAAATTCCCTTATGTTCTACACAAGATTAGATCTAAATTTGAATTACTTCTACTTTCTGTGTCCTAGAAAAAATTAAATATTCAATGAATATATTTTTGATAAATCATGGCTTTATCTGAACAATTAGACACTAACAAACACGAGAAATGATACAGTGTAGGTACCAGTGTAGGTACCAGTGCCTAAGATCATACAAATACCTGGAAGATCGGGTTTTTACCTCAGGGTTGCTGTGCCGAGAGGTAAATTGAGAGATGCCTTAGGAACATGTGATGTAGTTAAAAAGATAGGTAACACTAAAGAGGAAGCAGAAGAGAACATAAGCTCAGCAGAAATAGCTATTCAACAAAAATTCGATGAAAAGCTAAGAGAAGAAGAGGCAAAGCAAATAAACAAATCATTGCCTAAGGGAATAAGACTCGAGGCGATTAAGGATAGTAATTCAAAAGAATCACCAAAAAACATAGAAAAGGACTTAAAAGATGCTGGATTTAGTCATGCAGCTATTGAAGCTCTAATGAATTTTGATGAAAATGGAAGTTCAAATGTTGAAGAAATTGAAAAAGTTGTGACTTCACCTTGTATAGCTAATAATTCTCCTCGAGCGAAATTTGAACAATTTAAAGCCGATAGTAATTACTTAAACGAACCCCTACAAAGTGAATTATTAAACGAGAGCGATCACTTTACAAACGACGCAGTACAACTTTTAAAATTCCATGGTAGTTATCAACAAGATGATCGGGAACATAGAAAAAAAGGCGGCACAGGTAAAGATTGGCAAATGATGCTGAGGCTAAGAAATCCAGCTGGTTTGGTGCCTGGCCCCCTGTTTGTAGCATTAGATGATCTCTCTGATCGACTAGGTAATAAAACGCTTAGAGCAACAACTCGTCAATGTTTCCAAATGCATGGAATAAAAAAAGGGAATATTAAAGAAGTAATAGGAAAAATAGTGAAGTCGATGGGATCCACACTGGCAGCTTGTGGAGACGTCAACAGAAATGTAATGGCTCCCGCAGCTCCCTACGAAACTGGTTCTTATCCTGCTGCCAGAAAATTAGCTAATGATATTGCCGATGTCTTATCTCCCAAGACAGCAGAGAAAACATACATTGATTTGTGGGTTGATGGAGAAATGAAATATGCAATCAAGCCTTCTTCTGAAGTCAAGAGGAACAGAAAGCTGCAACTAAATCCTGGAGTTTTTAGTGGAGATAAAAAAGAACCTTTATATGGTGCAACCTATTTACCAAGAAAATTCAAATGTGCAACTACAGTCCCCGGGGATAACTCTGTTGATATTCTTACTCATGACATAGGTTTAGTAACTTTCACAAATAAAAAAGGCGTTCTAGAAGGATGTAATGTCTATGTGGGAGGAGGCATGGGTAGAACACATAACTTAGATACGACATTTGCTAGAATAGCTGATCCAATTGGTTATGTAGAAGGTAAATACATCTTAGAACTTGTACAATCTATACTCGCTCTTCAAAGAGATTATGGAGATCGAAAAACGAGAAGGCATTCAAGACTTAAATATGTTTTACATGACATGGGGGTGGATTGGTTTAAGAAGCAATTAACAACTAAATATTTTAAAAAACCAATTAACACCCTTAAGTACGAAGGCGAAACAATACTTGAAGATTATTTAGGCTGGCACCAACAATCTAAGAATCTATATTTTGTTGGTCTACCACTGTTATCAGGTAGGCTTACAGGAAAGGTAAAGAAGGAGATCAGAAATATAGTCGAAAAATTTGCATTGGATGTTCGTTTAACTCCCAATCAAGATCTTCTATTATGCAATATCGGAAATTACCAAAAAACTAGTGTGAAGAATGCACTAGATAATATTGGTTTTTCTGATCCAGGAAGTCCAGATCCATTGGCCAAGCATGCCATAGCTTGTCCAGCTCTTCCATTATGTGGACTTGCAATGACAGAAGCAGAGAGATTTTTACCAGAGCTATTGGAACGAATAAATAATCAACTAAAAACCCTAGAAATCAATAAATCAATCTTAATCAGAGTAACTGGCTGTCCAAATGGATGTGCTCGCCCATACATGGCAGAATTAGCTCTAGTTGGTAGTGGTTTAAATCAATACCAACTATGGCTAGGTGGTAGTAGAAACTTAAAAAGATTAGCAACACCCTATTTACAAAAAATGTCTATCAATGAATTGGAGAAAACATTAGAGCCATTATTCCTTAGCTGGAAAAATACTGGGACTTCATCAAGTTTTGGAGATCATGTGACTAAAATTGGCACTGAAGACGTAATGTCTTTACTCACCTCGAATGCTGCTCCATAAATAGCATTGCCTTGATTGCTTAACCAAGACCATAATTGATCTCCATAACTAAAATGCCACCACTCGTTTGGGTGTTGTACAAATCCAGCCTGTGACATAACCGAAAACAGAAGAGATCTTCTATTATGAAAAACTAGATGTTTTGAACAAGACATCCTTGGTAAGTCTTTTTTATAAAAGTCAGGACTTGATTCAGCCCCGATAAAATCAATTTCTCCCCCTAGATCTAATGGATTGCCTGACATGTCAGAAAGAGTCAAATCAATAGCTGAACCAGTACTGTGGGGAGGTGGTGTAAGAGGATCAGAAGAGGGGTTCGCCCAGAAACGACCAACCTCATCGATTACATTAGCAATGTCTCCATTTGCTGAGATATCATTAATATCAATCCCCTTCAACCTACAAGTTTCCTGAATAGTGTAATTAAACATAAATTTCTGGACCGCAATAGGTCTCCAAGCATCAAACAAAGCCAACTGTAATTGGGGATTAATATCGGAAAGATATTGCTGCGCTTGCATTAATCTTTTTAAAACACTACTACGTAAAACCCATGGATCTGATCCATTAGAATATGGAGCACCTAACGACATGTAAGGATGTGGTGTTAATCGAAATATGTTTTCTGGTATAGAAATCAAAGGCTCATTACATTCATTTATTTTTATATTATTCCAAGGTTTCAACTTCATGTTTGTAGAAAATATGAGTAAGAACTTTCAATAGAAAAAATTTTTTAAATTAATTCTAACGATAAAAACAAATGAGTTCAATAGTTACAACATATCAAAAAATCAATTTAATTTATTCCGAATTTTTAGTTTATCCCACTGTTCTTTTATTAGTAATCGAAGCTTTGAATTAGTTTTAAGCAAGGGATCGGAATCTAAAATATTACGAGCCTCATTTCTTGCAAGTTCAAGTACATCTGCATCATCAGCTAATGATGCAAGAGCAAAATCAGGCAACCCTGATTGTTTTGTACCTAAGACTTGTCCAGGCCCACGAAAACGCAAATCAATTTCAGAAATTTCGAACCCATCATTAGAATTCGCTAAAACTTCCAATCTTTGTCGAGATAATTTGTTTTTATTTTGATGGCTTAGGAGACAGTAAGATTTGGAGGCTCCCCTACCAACTCGACCCCTTAATTGATGCAATTGAGCAAGTCCAAAATGATCAGAATCCTCTATTAGCATCACACTAGCATTTGGAACATCAACACCTACTTCTATAACCGTAGTAGAAACCAGTATATCGCTTTTTTTAGTAAGAAAATTCTGAATGACCTCATGCTTTTCTACACTCTTCATTTTGCCATGAAGTAGATCAACAGTAAAATCGGGGAAAGTTTCAGTAGATAATTGAGTATGTACGTCTACTGCTGAACTAAGCTCAAGTTTCTCAGATTCTTCAATTAAAGGTAGAACTACATAAATTTGATGTCCTTTGTTAATCTCACTCCTGATTAGATCATATGCATACTGTTTATCCTTAGGGGAAATAAGCTGAGTACTGATAGGAGTTCGCCCAGGTGGAAGCTCATCTAGTTGACTAACATCAAGATCACCATGCAAAGTAAGAGCTAAGGTTCTAGGAATGGGTGTAGCAGTCATAGTTAGCAAGTGAGGTTGTAAGCCTTTATTCAAAAGTTTATTCCTTTGATTGACACCAAAACGATGTTGCTCATCTACAACTACTAAACCAAGTCGTTCAAATACAACTGGATCTTCAAATAATGCATGAGTCCCAACAAGGATATTTGTAGAGCCATTTATTAAATCAGTAAGAATTTGTTTACGTCGAGACTTTGATGTTGAACCTGTTAAAAGATCAACATTTAACTCAAGCTGAGGGATCCATTTATTTAGTGTTTGAAAATGTTGTGTAGCGAGAACCTCAGTTGGTGCCATAAAAGCACCCTGCCAGCCAGATTGAACTGCAGTGAGGAGAGCTGAAATAGCGATAACAGTTTTTCCACTACCGACATCACCTTGCAATAAGCGAGACATTGGCTCAGGTTTGACTATGTCTGCCTCGATTTCCTTCAAGACTCTTTTTTGAGCACTTGTTAGAGAGAAAGGGAGAATATTTAAAAATTTTCCAACGAGACTCTTACTATTTAACTCAATACTTAGCTGAGGAGAATTGCTTTTCTTATATAATTCACGTTTTAATAGAAGACTAAGCTGTAATAATAAAAACTCTTCAAATACAATTCTTCTTCTTGCTTTTGCTAAAGTTTTTGAATTTTCAGGATTATGAATATGAAAAAAAGCTTGTTTCTTAGAAGGCAGATCTAGTCTATTTAAAATGTCAAACGAGATTGAATCTTCAATCTCAGATGTCAAATAAAGAATCGATTGTATTAGATCCCTAAATTTGTCAGCCGTAATCCCATCAGTTAAAGAATAAACAGGAAATATTTGGCCAATAGTTCTAGACTTCAAAAAACTATTTGGACTTTCAATAATTTCTATTAGAGGATCATGTATTGATTTACCATATCTACTTTCTTTGACTAATCCGCTTACCGCAACAGTCGCACCAACAGGAAATAGACTTTGTTGAGATTTCACATACGCAATACTGCTACTGCGACGACCTGCAAGAAATCTAGTTACTTTTATGCCTCCTGTCTTATCTTTAACAAACAACTCTAAGATTGATAGATTTGGGTTTTTCGGGCTTTTAAAGGAACTACATCGTCTAATTTTGGCTACTATCGTTACATTTTGACCAACTTGCGTTTTTTCAATAGTTTTCAATTCAGTGTAATCGACATAATCACGAGGAAAATAATTTATAAGATCTTTAATTAAAAAAAGACCTAATCCAGATAATCTTTCAGCCTGTTTTGGGCCAACACCTTTAATGGTTGATATTGAACTTTCTAAGCTTAATGACTTTGATAAAGAACTGTTATTAGATAAATTAAAACTATTTGCTTTTCTTATTTTCAAATTAAATGAATTTTTTCTCTCGTCCACTTCTTGATATTGATATAAATTGTGCAGAGACTGTCTTGTTTGTACAATCACTCTACGTCTAAGATCTTTAGACATTGATGAATATTCGTCATAATTCAATGCCAATTTTTTTAATTTAGAAATTTCATGGGCAGGAAGCGCTTTAGAAGGGTAAGTTAATATAAAACCAGATACAAACGAAGAAAATTTAGCTGTCCTACCTTGAATATTCGAAAACCCATGTTCAACTTCAACTGTTAAAGCTTGTTGTAAAGAACGAATCCAACAGATTAGTTCAGCTGGTTGGCTGTCAGCAGAGGTTATTGAATCGTTACTGGTTATATTTTTGTTGTATCTTTCCACCATTCTTTATTAACCTCTTGTGCTATAGAGCGACCTTGCCAGTATCTTTGTTGCTTAATCATGCTCAAAACTACATTATGATAATGTTTTATATGACTTCTGTTTTTTCTAAGTCTTGGATTATCAAATTCCATATCAGATGGAGTAATTAGCAAGCAATCAATATCTATTCCTCCAGAACCTAATGAACTATTCGTTGGTAATTTCAAAGTAAGAATATTGGATATAGATTTAGAGGAACTCAATTGACCAGCCAAAACAGCGTCTAAAATATTAATTGGAACAAGTGTGTTAACCAACCCTGACTTTAAAAGTTCTGTATTAATGGAATGCGAAAGGTCACGTAATCTTCTAGCTAAAGCTAAATCTATAGATATCATCCACTCATGCAAGCCTATTGGTGATTGAGGCATTAAACGATTATTTTTTAAATCTTGATAAAAATTAGATTTAGGAGAAGAATCCTCTGTTGATGAATCTAAATCACTTAGTTGAGAATCCTCATGCAAAGCAAATACTGATTGTAAAATTTCAATATCATTATTTTTTAAATTAAAAGTATCAAAACTTTTATTACTATCTTTTAAGGACTCATCTTCATTATAATTATTTTCAAGAAAATAATCACTTTCATTAATAGTAAATTTAATCGGAGAATACTTATCTTCTATTAAATAAGGAGCTTTTACTTCGCCATTCCAACCCTCAATTATTGATAAGTTATCAATTGGCGGAAGAGTACTTATATTAATTGAATTAACTCCATTTGATTCTTCTGATTTTTCAGGATTATTTTTCATATTTAGAGCATTTTCTATTTCATCTTTAGCATTATTTATATGACGAATATGTTCTTCATCAATTTTTTTTGCTAATTCATTTAAATGCTCAATCGTTATAAACGATATATTATCTGAAACTAATTTATCAATTTTCAGCTGGAATCTTTTTCTTGAAGTTACTGTTGAGAATCCAAAATTATTACCTAATCTATCGGTAATAAGAGATAATAATGAAGTCCTTATAGCTTGTGGTAGAAACTTTCTTATTTCCTCAAGATATAAATAATTAACCCTATATAAATGAGAAGATATATTATTACATTTTTCTTTAAGCAAACTTAATTGATCTAAAGGATCAAAATTAGAATCTATAAAATGCTTATTATTAGACAAGGTCAGCCTGAAGTCATAGATGCAACTTCTTCTGCGAAATCGGGTCCTTCGACCTCAATTCCTTCTCCAAGAGTATATCTAGTAAATCTACGAACCCTTACATTTTCGCCAATTTTACCAGCAACTTGCTTTACAAGTTCTTCAACATTGATTGAACTATCTTTTATGAATGGCTGCTCAAGGAGTGCCATTTCTTTTAATCTTTTTCCAATTCTTCCTTCTACAATTTTAGCTTTTATTTGATCTGGTTTACCTGAGAGGTCATCTCTTCCCATTTCTATTTCTTTCTCTTTGCTAGCAATTGACTCAGGGATTTGATCAACGCTTACATATTCAACACTTGGACAAGCTGCAACTTGCATAGACAAATCTCTCAAAAGTCCTTGAAATAAATCTCCTCTAGCTACAAAATCGGTTTCACAATTTAACTCTAGAAGGACACCTACTCGAGAACCCGTATGTATATAACTTCCTACGGCACCTTCAGCAGCAACTCTTCCTGATTTCTTTTCAGCGCTAGCAATTCCTTTTTGTCTTAGCCACTCAATAGACTTTTCCATATCGCCCTTATTCTCAATAAGGGCTTTTTTGCAGTCCATCATTCCTGCAGATGTTTTGTCTCGCAATTGTTTAACGAGTTGAGCTGTTATTTCCGACATTTAATTTAGAAATAGTAAAAAATAAGGTAAATAGATTCTTTTAATAATAAGGCTAACTAATCATTAGTTCCATGTCTTCCTTCATTAATAGCATCAGCCAATCTACCCAAAACAAGTTGAACTGATCGAACAGCATCATCATTGCATGGGATAGGGATTTCACAAAGATCTGGGTCACAATTAGTATCAAGCATTGATACCAATGGAATATCGAGTTTTCGAGCCTCTAAAACAGCATTTGTCTCTCTCCTTTGATCAACTAAAACGACAACATCAGGCAAGCGTCTCATCCCTTTCAATCCACCTAAATATTTTTGCAATCTTTCTAATTCTCTACGTAGTACAGCCCCTTCCTTTTTGGGGCGCATCGCAATAGCACCACTAGATTCCATTCTTTCAAGATCTTTTAGGCGGTCAATTCTAGCTTTCATGGTTGTCCAATTTGTAAGCATGCCTCCCAACCATCTTTGATTAACGTATGAAGCGCCGCACCTAATAGCTTCTTGAGCAACTACTTCAGAAGCTTGTTTTTTAGTACCTACAAAAAGGAATCTCTTTCCACTTCGTGCTGCTCCACGAGTCCATTTATATGCACTGTTCATACAAACAGCAGTTTTAACAAGATCAATAATATGAACTCCATTTCGAGCGGAATAGATGTAGCGAGACATCTTGGGATTCCATCTTCTTGTCTGATGCCCAAAGTGAGCACCAGCTTCCATCATCTCTGAGAGAGAAACTACAGCCATGTTTTTTGTGGGTTCCGGGTTCGCCTCCACCCAACAGGGATAACTTAAATATTGAATTAAAAAAACAATATTTATTTATCACCCGAAACAGTCAGGTGTGCGGTTTGAATTTGCTTTACCAATCTAACAAACAATGGATCATCGAAGTCCTATTAATGATGCTTCTCTAAAAATTTGTCTCACTCCAATCAAATTAAGAGGGAGCCTTAGTAATTCCATAGCCAGACCAGATTGACCATTTCTGATTAGAAAAGCTAAAAGAGGTCTAAGTGTCTTGGTATTAATAAGTCCACCAAGAGTTAAAACTTCCCAAAGAAAAAGATGAATAAACGTGTATTGAATAATAAATTTAACTCTCAAAGTTGGATGTTTACGATAAAAAACCAATCCCATTTTTGCTCTCTCCTTTTCTACTCGAATCAAATGAGGAATTTGATCTAGGGCTAATGCTGGATGCCAATGATATCCAATTGCTTGTGGACATTTAATAAGCTTGACTCCCATATTCCTTAGTCTTTCACCCAATTCCAAATCTTCCCAACCATATAACCTAAAAGACGTATCAAAAAGACCTGATCTTTCTAAAACCTTTTTATCAATAGCAACATTACCTGTAGCAAAGTAAGCCCAAGACAAGTCTTGGAGTTTAAAGGGTTCTGACTTTGGATTATTAAAATCAGAGGTATTAATTACTGATCCGTATGTAAAGCATTTTCTATTTCCATTTTTCTTCCATATTTTAGTTAAAGAACGAACATGACTCAACAAAAAATACTTATCAACCACAAGATCGCTATCAATAAATACTATTAATTCACCATTTGACTTCTCAACTCCAAGATTTCTTGCTTGAGCAGGGCCTCCATGGGTTTGTTTGAAAATTCTTAAATGAGGAAAAGCCTCAATATTAGTTTTTAACCAATCAGTTGTCCCATCAGTTGAGTCATCATCAACAATTACGATCTCGTAATCGTAAATTACATCTACGAAAATTTGATTTTCTAATGCTTCCAGACACTTTTTTAGTATCGGGAGTCTATTGTAAGTCGGTATAACTACGCTTACTAACATCCTAAATTAAAAACAAATTAAAAAATTTCTTTAAACACTTTAAATTATAAGGAATTAAAAAAAATATATTAAGGTTTGAATAAAGATTATTAATCAGCTGCTCCGCCATTATTTGCAGTACCAGTCACACCATTACCTGCTCCCTCACCTCTTCCATCATTACGAAGCTTACGCTTCTTGAATTTCCTTGCATATGCACGATTTCTTTCTTGCTTTTCTTTCTTAAGATTTCTTCTTTTAGACATGCTTAATTAGGACAGATTTTACGTATCTATCTAATTTACTAAACAGAGGGCAATAATTGGCCATCTTCCATTTGCAAGAGACGATCTGCTACATCTAATATTCTCGGATCATGAGTAACCATCAATACTGAACAGGCTTGTTCTAAAGCTAGTTTTTTCAATAAGTCAACAATCTCTCTACCAGTGGACCTATCCAATGCAGAAGTTGGTTCATCCGCCAATAACAATTTTGGTTTAGCGGCAAGAGCTCTAGCAATGGCGACTCGCTGTTTTTGGCCACCTGACAAGTCGTGCGGCAACTTAGACATATGATCTTCTAACCCAACAGCTCTAAGCCATTCTCTAGACTGAGATCTTCGAGCCTTATAAGAAAAGCCATTTAAAAGGTCAGCTCCCATTTGAACATTTTGTTCAGCGGTAAGACATCTCAAAAGATTGTGACCTTGAAAAATCATACCAATATTCTTTCTAAGGTTCTGCCTAGTTTTCCTACTGGCTCCGAAAAGCTGTTTTCCAAATACTTTGAGATCACCATCTTGAACTTGACGAAGTGCTCCAATCAAAGTGAGAAGCGTGGTTTTTCCACAACCCGAAGGGCCTGTAAGTAAAACAACTTCACCAGGAGAGATTTCCATTGAAATAGACTGAAGAACATGTCTTTTCATTTCTCCTTTGCCATACCAATGATTCAAAGAAACAATTTTTATGGTTTTTTTATGTAAATTATTCATATAATATTTAATTTAAACTGCATAATTATTCATCAAAATATTTCAGCAGGATCAGCATCTGCCAACTTTTTCATAGCTACTACTGCAGATCCCATACACATAAAAAGTATTAGTAAAAATATAATTAATGCTCTACTGTAACTCATTTCAACAGGTAGTTTTGTTGATGATCTAACTAGTGCATATAAAGCTTGTCCTGATATATAGGCAGGAACATATCCCATTATTGATAAAATAAAACCCTCTCTAGCAACAACACCCAAAAGGCTTCTTAAATTATAACCCATTGCCATTAAGGTTGCATATTCTGCCAAATGATCACTGACATCACTATAAAGAATTTGATAAACAATTACACATCCCACAACAAATCCCATAGCAGCACCTAATGTAAAAATGAAACCAATAGATGTACTACTTTTCCAATAATTCTTTTCAAAATCTATAAACGATTTTAAAGACATTACCTTAACATCACTGGGTAAACTTAAATTCAAAGAGCTAACAACTTTTTCAATATCAGATCCTTTATTTAACCTTACCAAACCAATTTCTATACTTCCTTGAGGATTACCTGGAGATAAGTCTAAGTATGTTTCTCTGCTAGTAATTAAATTCCCATCTGCACCAAATGAAGGACCCAAACTAACTATTCCAGAAACTCTTACTCTTTTTCCAGCAACCTCCGTTTCTACCAAACGACCTGAGTTAAACCATGAAGAAATAGGACCAAATTCATCTCTAGAAAGATCATCAAACAAAACCCTACCTTTGTTTTTTAAAGTTTCAGCTTTTCTTTTAAAATCGGAATCAACTAATAATGGTTTACCGGGCTCAAAACCTAGAGCAAGAATAGATCTTGTTGATAAATTTTGAGGGTTTCGCCAAAGCAAGAAATTCCAATTAACTGCTGTTGTGCCAACAACATCTTTATGTGCCATTGCTTGAACTAATCTTCTGCGAGGAAACCCGCTCATACTTATTGAACTTTTTGAACGAGGACTAATTAAGACCAAGTCGGCATTAAACAACTTATGGACCGTAACACTTGCGTCAAATAAACCATCTCTAAAGCCTAATTGCATAAACATCAATATCCCAGCAAAAGATATTCCAGCAATAGCCACAAGTATTCTTAGAGGTTGTCTTGTCAGCAAAAGCCAAGCAAGAGGTATCTTTCTTGTATTAAAGATTTCTTTTAGATTCACTATGGCTGAAAACGAGCAATGACTTTCATTCCAGTTAAATGAGAAACCTTTTTTGCCGACGCATTATCAAGCTTGACTCTAACCTCAATAACTCTTGAATCAGCATCACCAGTGGGATCGGTTGAAAGCACTCGTCTTTGTCTAACTTGTGGGCTGATTAAACTTACTTGACCTATTAACGAACCATTAAATCCTCCATTCTCACTAATCAAATCAACAACCTGACCTATTGCAACTCTATCAATATCTGATTCATACACTTCAATAAGTGCTTCCATTGATTGAGTGGCTCCAACATTAAGGACACCAGAAGAATTTGGTTTTTCACCTTCACGGGATAATATTTGAAGAACAATTCCATCAATTGGACTTTTTAATTGTGTTTGTTCTAAATCAAATTTAATTCCATTTATAGTTGATTTAAGTTTTAACTTCCTAAAATCTAAATTAATCAGTTCATCTTGCATCTTATCCAAAACAATAGGAGCTACTACACTTTTATCGACAAGTTCTTGATATCTATCAATTTCTCTTTTTTGAATTCTAATTTCATTCATTAAGATCTTTAAATTAGCAAGTTCAACTGATAAATCTGCTTCAAGTTTTGGACGATTATCAAAAACAGCTAAAATCTGTTCCTTGAAGATTGAGTCGCCTTCTTGAACTAATAATTTAGATAATCTGGGAGTACCCCCTTTCCCACTCGTGGGAGCTGCTAATTGCCTTACTTCTCCAAGAGGGTTTAATTGACCGAGAGCTGCAACACCTTCTATTTTTTCTACAACTCCTCTATTATTAATAAGTTTATTTTCTTCTAAGTCTTTATTATTACATCCATAAAATGAAAGAAGGCATAAGGGTGTTATGCAGGCATTTAAAAACAATTTATAAAAATAATTTCTAAACATCACTAACACTCAAATAGAATTTTATCAATATATTCATCAGCCCAGGATGAGCCAAAGTATTTTGATAAAATAACTCTTGTTTTATCATTACATTTTTGATTGAAACAATATCTTTTTTGATATTTCAATCTATCTATCATATCTAATGAATTAATATCATCAATTTTTACAATCATAACCAAAGAACACAATAATGATAAATATTGATCAATGAGTTTCAAAAAAGATTTTTCTTCGTTCAAATTTACTGGGCGAACAAAGCATACATAAGGGGAGAAGATAAATCCCCAATCTGGAAGCGTTCTAGGTTCTTTGAATTTGGGGACTTCTATAGATTCAATTTGGGATCTCAAAAGAAGAGGCAAATCTTTACCAACAGGTGACAAATCAAGTATGGCAGCAGAAATATTATTAAAACTAAAAACCAAGTCAACTCCAAATATAGGAAGCTCATAGCATGGGTCTGGAAAAAAAACGCAGTGCAGTATCTGAAATGACTTTCCTAGTTTTGCAACTTCCAAATGAATTTTTCTAAATCCTTTGGCTTGATAAAACTCATTGAAAATAAATAATTCTTCTTTGTTTAAATTGCTATAGATCTCGCTCGATGCTGGATCAAAGCTTAGAGATTTAACATCAGACAAGGAACTGATTCTATTCTTTATAAGTTTGATAGCCTCGACTAAAAGAGGATGCAATTTACTTTGAATGCAAAAAACTGACTTCAAAACTAATAATGCGTACTAAAGGGTTGGGGAAAGAATCATAAAAACTTTTTATCTTTAGACTTTTGCAACTATTATATGGTTATTTAGGCTAAAAATAAAAAAATAACTGTTTTATGTCACCCTAAGGGAATCCATAATAAGCTTTAAATTCTTAATACTAAAAACTAAAATAATATTAATCAAATGAAATTAAATATATTTTAAATGAATTAATAATTATAAATATAAAAATAATAATTTTATCATTTTAAAAATAATAAATCAATTTCGTATATATTCATATAGCATAAAGAATTAGACTTAGAAAAAATATTCGGAATGGAAGTCAATTATTGGTCATTGCCTAATGGAGCTTCATGTGTTGTAGCTGATATAGAGGATTCAACATTGGCATGTATTGACTTTTGGTGCAAAGGGGGAAGTATTTATGAAGTAAAAGATGAAGAAGGAATAGCACATTTCTTAGAACATATGATTTTTAAAGGAAGTAAAAACTTGAAAGAAGGTGAGTTCGATTTAAAGATCGAATCCCTTGGTGGAAGTAGTAATGCAGCAACAGGTCTTGATGACGTTCACTATCACGTTCTAGTTCCACCAGAATATATAGAAGAAGCTCTTAGACTATTATTAGAATTATTATTATTTCCAGAAATTGAACAAAATGCTTTTGATATGGAGAAAGAAGTTGTTTTAGAGGAAATCGCACAAAATATTGAGCAACCCGATGAAATTATTTACATGAAATTATTAAAAGAATGTTGTTCTCCACATAGATATTCAAGACCAATATTAGGCGATAAAACAACAGTTAATAATTTAATGGCCAAACAAATGAAACTATTTCACAAGAATCAATACGTAGGGAATAATTGCACTCTATGTATAGCAGGAATGCTACCAAAAGAAATTTATTCTATAGTTAACGAGAGTAAACTTAAACAATTAAAAAGAACAAAAGAAAAAACAACTCATAAAAGTGAAATCACTTTTAACAAAGGTCATAAAAAAGAATTTATTCCTAGACTTGAAGGTGGAAGAATCTTGAAAGCATGGAAACTTCCTCCTGCAAAAGAGCATATATTAATTTTAGGAGTTGAAATTGTTGCAACAATGTTATGTGAAGGCAAAAGTAGTATTATTGTTAAAAAGTTAAGAGAAGAAAAGCGTATTATTGAATCAATAGATATAGATTTGCAAATTCTTGAAGAAGGAGGTTTAATTCTTCTAGATGTATATTGTCCATTAGATAATCTCAATATTGCAGATAAAGAAATAAATAAAATTCTTAACGAATTAACTAGCAATTTAGTCACAAGAATAGATTTGGAGCGCGCAAAGAATTTAGTCAAAAATAATATTTATTTTAGTCATGAGTTAAGTACTCAAATTGCATCGACGTTAGGTAATCAAGCTCTATGGGGAAGACATCAAACAATATTGAAATCCATAAAAGATATATCATATTGGACAACAAAACGTCTAAAAGAGTTTATTTATCCAATATTTGATCCAGAAAACTCATTTACATTATTAGCTGAACCAGAAAGTCAAAAATGAATATTATATTAGACAATTGTAATAGCAAAAATATAATGGCAGCAAAGCTATGGATAGAAGATGGAAGTAGAGCTGATCCAAGAAATAAGAAAGGTATTCATCAAATTTTAAGTTCAACAATACTTAGAGGTTGTGGCCCTTATAACAATAATAAACTTGCAGAAATAGTAGAAAATTCAGGTGCAAGTTTAAATTGTGATACATACGAAGATGGTATTCTAATAAGTCTTAAATGTATAGAAAGTGATGCTTATAATCTTATTCCTCTAATTGGTTGGATGATTACAAATCCATTACTTGAAAAAGATCAGATTGAATTAGAAAAAGATCTAACTATTAAAGCTATTAAAAGGCAAAAAGAGAGTACATACCAATTAGCATTTGATGGATGGAGAAAGATAGTATATGCTAATGGTCCATATGGTCATGACCCACTTGGTTCAATTAGTGATATAAATAAAATAACTAGAGATAATTTGTTATCTCTAGGAAATTCTTTAACCTACAGAAATAAGAATTTAGTTATTTCAGGAAAATATCCTATTGATGTAGATAGATATATAAAAGATTTAACTTCATTTAAGAATATAAATGAAGTTAATTTAATTAAAACAAAGGTGACAGAGAAGATGCATAATTCAGAAAATGACATTATAAAAAATAAATCCAGTATCTATACAAAAGCTATAAAGACACAACAAGTAATTCTTATTCTTGGAAAAGCAACAATTAAATATGATAATGAAGCAGATATTATGCTTAGATTAATTTCATGTTACTTAGGTTATGGAATGTCAAGTGTATTATTTAAGATACTAAGAGAAAGGTATGGAGTAGTATACGAAGCTGGGATTTATCATCCGATTAGGGAGAATCAAACACCATTTATTATGCACGCTTCCACTACTGAGGAGAAGGCAGTGTTCACTCTTAAGTTGTTAAAAGAGTGTTGGGAAAAAGTTATCGAAAGTGAGATAACAGAGGAAGAATTATATATTTTAAAGATAAAGTACCGAGGTCAAATAGCTCATTCATTGCAAAGCATTAGTCAAAGAGCAGAGCATAAAGCTCATCTTTTGGGCATTGGAGTAAAAGAAAATCACGAAAAAGAAACTCTTTTGCGACTGGAAAGTATAAGTAGCAAAGAGATAAGAAAGGCAGCAAATTTATATTTAAGGAATCCTTCTCTGAGTATATGTAGCAACAAAGAAGTTGTTCAGAAAATCAGTAAATATTGGGATAAATAAGTTCAAAGTTTTTAAACTTATTTTTCCTTTTCAACAATCTTAAGTCTTTCCGCAGGTATTAAAAATATTCCCCTTCTAAATTTTACTTCTAATAAATCCTTGGCCCTCATTCCAATTATTGTTCCCACTTCGTCTAGGGAGACAAGATCAGGAGGTCTTAACATTGATATTGTATCTACCGTTTTGAGATAAGGCATTGGAACTTGTAATGATACCTGTAAACCAATTGAAAATTTCATTACGCTTAAATGATTTTAAGAACAGTTAAATAGTTTTAGATGATTTTATTGACATATCAATCAATTTGGAAATAATACTATATAAGATCTACTAATTGAATTCATTGAACATATTTAGTAGCGGGGCAAAAGCAATAACAGGCGTAATGTTAATCATAATTTGCGCAATGATACCGTCATCAATAATTTTGCCTCAAAAAGACCTGTCTCTCTCAATCATTCCACTAAATAGCCATTGGCAAATACAAGGTCTGTTTTTGACTTCGCTTCTTTGCGGCCCTCAAATAGGAACTACCTGTTCTATTTCCTATTTGATTATAGGATTATTTTATTTACCTGTTTTTCATGGAGGTGGTAGCGTTGGCTATATTTTAACTCCTGAATTTGGATACTTATTAGGATTTATTCCTGCCGCATGGATATGTGGTTTTTTATCCAAAAGCAATTCAGATGCTAGTTTAATCAATTATTCACTTTATACATTTCTATCATTATGTGTTTTACATTTTACAGGTATATTTTATCTGATTATTGGTAACATATTTGGGAACTGGATGGTTGATTTATCAGATTTAATTTTAATAAATACTCTAATACCATTTCCAACTCAATTATTACTATGCTTTTCAATAAGCCTAATATCATTTCTACTAAAAAATTTATTAATGATAAAATGATTTTATTTAATAATAGAAAACAAAAAATATTATATTATTCCTTTTCTATTATTTTATTAGATCAAGTAAGTAAATTTTTAGTCCTTAAAAAATTAGACTTTGAAAGATCAAAAAACATTATTCCTAATTTATTGAACTTTACTCTAGTAAAAAATAAAGGTGCTGCATTTAGCCTCTTCAATGATTCAACATTAATTCTTACAATTATAAGTGTTATAGCTTCATTTCTAATAGTTACTTTGATACTAAGATCTTTACCAAAGTCTTATTGGAATTCAATAGGACTTGCTTATCTTTTAGGTGGAACAGTCGGAAATGGAATAGATAGAATTTTGAAAGGTTATGTAGTAGATTTTTTAGAGATAGTTCCTATTAATTTCCCTATTTTTAATTTAGCAGATATATCAATTAATATTGCTGTAATATGTTTTATTATTGATATAGTTAGAACAAGGTATAAATCAAAATACTAAATACAATAATTATTACATGAGAAAAATTAATTCTAAAAAAATATTAATTTATATATTTATAACTTTGATTAGTTTAATACTTGTAGGACTGGTTGGAGCAATTATTAGATTAATAAATATACCTGCAATTATAGTTACACTTATAATAATATGTGGCTTAAGCTATTACAAAAGAATTGGATGGTTTCATGAAATATTAAATTCCTTTTTAAAAATTAAAAAAGAAAAAAAATTACTAGATCTATCATTAACAAGTAAGAAACAGGCTGCAGACAAATCATTAGAAAGTATTGAAAATTTAATCTCCTTAATAAATGACAAAGTTAAAGCCAAAGCCCTAAAAGCCGAAAAGGACAGGGTTTCATTAGAGCTAGAAAGAGGAGATATTATATTAGTAGTTTTTGGAATTGGATCTAGCGGTAAAACTTCATTAATAAGAGCTTTGCTAAAAAGAATAGTTGGTCAAGTCAGTCCAGAAATGGGCTCGACAAAAACCAAAGAATCATACAGACTAAAACTAAAAGGACTAAGTAGAGGAATAAAGATTATTGATACACCTGGGATTCTAGAAGCTGGTAGAGATGGGAGAGAAAGGGAGAAAAGTGCATTAGTTCAGGCACGCAAGGCTGATTTAATGCTAGTAATAATAGATAGTGATTTACGCTCAGAGGAAACAAAAACAATTAGTAATTTATCTAAATTAGGCAAGAGGCTTTTACTTGTACTTAACAAAATAGATTTAAGAGGAGAGAATGAAGAAAGAAGATTAATTCAGATTCTTAATGCTAGATGTAGAGATTTTATTGGTCCAGAGGATATTATTTGCACTTCCGCCTCGCCTCAAACAATCGCATTACCAGGGGAAAGACCATATCAACCAGAACCTGAAATTAGTAGTTTAATTAAAAGATTGGCAAATATATTACATGAAGAAGGTGAAGAATTAATAGCTGATAACATATTACTTCAATGCAGCAATCTTGGTAAGGAAGGAAAAAGATTATTAGTTAAACAAAGAACTATATCAGCTAAAAGATGTGTTGATAAATATGGTTGGCTCAGTAGTGGAATACTAATATTAACTCCATTACCTGTTATCGATATGATAGCGGCAGCGGCAGTAAATGCACAAATGGTAATAGAAATAGCAAAAATCTATGGCGTAGAAATCACAAAGGAAAAAGCAAAGAGTTTAGCTTTATCTGTAGGTAAAATACTTGTCACTTTGGGTTTAGTTAAAGGCGGAGTTTCTCTAATTAGCGCAACATTAAGTTTATCGCTACCAACATTTATTGTTAGCAAAGTAATTCAAGGTGTGAGTGTTTCATGGCTTACTAGAATTGCAGGAGCAAGTTTTATAACTTATTTCCAACAAGACCAAAGCTGGGGAGATGGAGGTATCCAAGAAGTCGTTGAATATCATTATAAATTAAATAAAAGAGATGAGTATTTTAAAAGTTTCATACAAAGAGCTTATGAAAGAGTTATTGATCCATTAGTTGAAAAGAAATTTAAAAAGCTACCACCGAGATCAAGGCTTCGGACGGAGGAGGATTCATAGGTCCTCTAAAATCCAATGCAAAAACTAATGCCAAGTAAATCAAGCCAATTAGAATTGATATAAAAGCTGTCACGAGAGCTAATAATTTTTTTCTATTAAGGAAATCTTTATTCATAAAAATTTAATTAATTGATTCGTTGATAAGGCTGGCTAAAATTTTTAGATCATCAAATGTAGTATTAGGATTTCCCAAAACAGCTTTTAAATAATATCTATCTCCATAAATTGGCCTTGAAAGCATAAACTTACTTGTTAATAAAGAGTTTCTTGTTTTTTTAGACCAATCAAAAGACTGAGAAGAATTATAATTGTTTGGTGTGAAAGCTAGAAGATGAAGAGGACCTGTTATTATTTTAAATTTTGATGAGTCAATCATTGATTCTAAATAACATCTTCGTTTAATTGATTCCAAAAGTATTTTTTCAATACCAACCTCACCTAATTGTCTTAAGCCAATCCACAATTTTAAAGACTCAGCAGATCTAGTACCTTGAATTCCTAGTTCTCCTCCATGGAAATCATTTCCTGTAAGTGGTTCTGCATAGGGCAATCCAGTCGAGAAAGTAGATGAAAGATAATTTTTATTGGCTACTAATAGTAAAGAAGAGGTTTTAGCGATTCCTAATAATTTCTGAGGATTAACAGTTATGGAATTAGCAGAACCTATGCCTTCAAGTAGTTCTGAAGTGATTCGTGAGAGTCCATAAATAGCACCAATTGCTCCATCAACATGAAGCCAAATATTTTCCTTTTGGCAAAATTGCGCAATATCAACGAGTGGATCAATAGATCCTCTTACAGTAGTTCCAGCTGTTGCAACAACAGCAAAACATTTTTTGCCCTCTGATTTTAATTTTTCAAATATTGAAGATAAGGAAGAGACATTTAATTCCCCTTTTTCATCGGTAGGAATTTTTTTTAAAGATTCTTTTTTCAGACCCATTACTTTAGCAGCTTTTGATAATGAGACATGAGAATCATCACTTGCAAAAAAGACGGCACTTGGATCTGTTTCTAAACCTGCAATATTTCTTGCCATAACCAATGCCATTAAATTACTTAAGCTCCCTCCACTAGCTGCTACACCTCCAGATAAATGACCAAGACCTAATTTCTCACAAAACCATTTGCACAAATTTCTTTCCAAGGAAGACAAGCAAGGTGATAGTTCTTCAGCTAAAAGATTATTATTTAACCCTGCACAAATTAATTCTCCAACAATTGATGCTGATAAGGGGGGGGGATCTAAATGAGCAAGCGCTCCAGGATGAGATGGTCTGTAGGCACCATTCATTAATAATCGTAGTTCATTTAATAAAGCTCTATTAGAAAGCCCCTCTTTCTCCGGGGCAACCTTAGGCAAATCAAATGAATCAGGAATAGGACCTTGACTGCCAGAATCTGCCAACCAATCACAAAGATTCCTAGAAGCTTCTCCAAGCAAAGAATGCAATTGAGTATCTAAATTGTGAGGAGAAGCAAAAGGTTCCAAAGGAAATAAGTCTCTATTTGTAGTATTGGATGTTCAAGTTCAAAACCCAAAAAAATGATTAATCTTTGAGTAATTATTTTATTTGATAATTCACCAAAGACCTAAACATTTGTCAAAACCAATCTCACTAAGTCATCAAGAAAAAATCAATTGGATGAGAAGATTGCTATCTAAAGCAATACTCATAGGCAAGAGAGGGGAAGTTCCTATTGCTGCAATTATTCTAGACAAAAAAGGCAGATGTATAGGCTATGGGGGAAATGTAAGGGAAACATTGAAAGACCCTTTAGGTCATGCTGAGTTGGTTGCACTTCGTCAAGCAGCTTGGATAAATAATGATTGGAGGTTTAACGACTGTACATTGATAGTAAATCTAGAGCCATGCCCAATGTGCGCAGGTGCTTTAATACAGGCAAGAATGGGGAGAGTTATATATGGATCAAAAGATACAAAAAGAGGAGCACTAGGGGGAACTATGAATCTAGCTGAGCATAAAAGTGCCCATCATAAAATGTTGATTGAAGGAGGCTTAATGGAAGAAGAATCAAGTAAAATAATTTTGGATTGGTTTAAAGATAAAAGAGTTAATAGTAGAGTGAATTTATTATCTAAACTTAGGTAATTCAGTTTCAAAAATATTTATTATCTTATCTACATTCCTGGAGGTTGAATTATATCCCATTAAACCTATTCTCCAAACTTTACCAGCCAGATCACCAAGGCCTCCACCAATCTCAACACCAAAATTATTTAGTAAATGTTTAGTAAAAGCCTTTCCATCAACTCTCTCAGGTATTTTTACAGTAGTTAGAGTAGGTAAACGCAATTCTTCTTTAACTTGTAATTCTAAACCAATATTTTCTAATGAATCCCAAAGTGATTTAGCATTTTTTCTATGCCTATCCCATGAAGCTTCTAGACCTTCCTCTGCTAACAATCGAAGAGCTTCTCTAATACCAAAATTCATGTTTACAGGAGCAGTATGATGATATACACGATCACTTCCCCAATATTTATTTAATAAAGAAACATCTAAATACCAGTTAGGTACTTTATCTTTTCTATTACTCATTTTATTTTCAGCCCTTTCATTCATTGAGAAAGGACCTAATCCAGGAGGGCAACTTAATCCTTTTTGACTACAACTATAAGCTAGGTCAATTTTCCACTCGTCTAAATAAAGAGGGACACCACCCAGAGAAGTTACTGTATCGACGAGGAGTAAACAATCATATTTTCTGCATAAATCACCAATTCCATCAAGAGGTTGACAAACACCTGTTGAGGTTTCGGCATGAACAATTGCTAGTACCGCAGGGTTATATTTTTTGAGAGCATCTTCAATTTCATTGAGAGAAAAAGCTTTTCCCCAATCTTTTTGAATGGTTTCAACATTTGCCTTATATCGCCCTGCCATATCAGCGAGTCGATGACCAAAATATCCTTTTATGGCAACAAGAACAGTATCTCCTGGCTCAACTACATTCGCTAATGTTGCTTCCATGGCGGCACTTCCAGTACCACTCATTGGAAGTGTTAAACGATTGCTTGTTTGCCATGTATATCTAAGCAACTCTTGAACCTCACTCATAAGATCCACATAAAAAGGATCCAAATGACCGATAGGAGGTTGAGATAATGCTTTCAAAACAGCAGGATCTGCATTGGATGGGCCGGGCCCAAGCAACAACCTTTCAGGAGAGACAGTTGGACCAAAATCTTTACGATGTTGATTATCAACAGAAGGAAGAATTTGAGTGGCCAAGAAAACAGATCAGTTCATATAGTTATGAGCCTAAACAGCTATGGGTAAGGTCTGGGTGTTTTTTTAGGGATTGCAATAGGAATTAGCTAGATTTTTTCTAAAAAGACAAAACAATTCAGGAAATAAACAAAGTTTTCTGTTAAAAGTCCTAAAAAAGTGCTTCTTAATACAAAAGGAGATTCAATCGCTAATTACGTTCATAATTAAGTATCTCTGTCGCAAACTAAATTAACCATGAGCAAGACCCCTCAAGATATTCTTCGTCAAATTAAGGACGAGGGCATTGAGCTTATAGATTTAAAATTCGCTGACCTTCACGGAAAGTGGCAACACTTAACAGTAGCTTCAGAGCTTATTGAAGAAAGCTCTTTTACAGAAGGACTTGCTTTTGATGGTTCTTCCATCCGTGGCTGGAAAGCTATAAACGAATCAGATATGGCAATGGTCCCTGATCCTTCAACATGCTGGATCGACCCTTTTTACCATCATAAAACTCTTAGCTTGATCTGTTCAATTCAAGAACCAAGAAGTGGAGAGCCTTATGCTAGATGTCCAAGAGCTTTGGCTCAGAAAGCATTAGATTACTTAGGGAGCACAAGTGTTGCTGATGCTGCATTTTTCGGTCCTGAACCAGAATTCTTTATTTTTGATGACGTTAGATATAACTCTGGTGAAGGTGGAAGTTTTTATAGCGTTGACACAATAGAAGCGCCATGGAACACAGGAAGAGTTGAAGAAGGTGGCAATCTTGGTTACAAAATTCAACTTAAAGAAGGATATTTCCCTGTCTCGCCAAACGACACAGCGCAAGACATGAGATCTGAGATGCTTCTTTTGATGGGTGAATTGGGAATACCTATTGAAAAACATCATCACGAAGTAGCAGGAGCAGGACAACATGAATTGGGGATGAAGTTTGCGCCCCTAATAAATGCTGCAGACAATGTGATGATTTACAAATACGTTGTAAGAAATGTAGCCAAAAAATATGGAAAGACAGCAACTTTCATGCCCAAACCAGTCTTCAATGACAATGGAACAGGAATGCATGTTCACCAAAGCTTATGGAAAAGTGGAGAGCCCTTATTTTATGGAGAAGGAACTTATGCCAATCTTTCTCAAACAGCGAAATGGTATATAGGAGGGATATTGAAGCATGCTCCTTCATTCCTGGCATTTACAAATCCAACTACCAACAGTTATAAAAGATTGGTACCAGGCTTTGAAGCTCCTGTAAATTTAGTTTATTCGCAAGGTAATAGATCAGCAGCAGTAAGAATTCCTCTAACTGGTCCAAGTCCAAAAGCAAAGAGGCTTGAATTCCGATCAGGTGATGCATTAGCTAACCCTTATATTGCTTTTTCAGCAATGATGATGGCTGGTATTGATGGAATTAAGAATCAAATTGATCCTGGCGATGGGGTTGATGTTGACCTTTTCGAGCTTCCAACAGAGGAATTATCAAAAATAGACACGGTTCCTTCTTCTTTAAATGATGCATTAGAAGCCTTAAAAGACGACAACAAATACTTGACTGAAGGTGGAGTATTTACAGATGACTTCATTAATAACTGGATCGATCTTAAATACGAAGAAGTTCAGCAGCTTAGACAAAGACCTCATCCACATGAATTCACTATGTACTACGACGCTTAAATTTTGTAAATACATAATTTCATATTAGATTTTTAGGTCTATGAGAAATTTGTTCATAGACCTAAAAATTTCTTATTTAATTTGTCGCTAATTATTTAAATCTGTTAGATAATAGGAGAATTATCAAATGGTTCATGGCAGCGCCAAGCCTTAAAAAAATTGCATATCACACTCTTCAACAAGGGAAGACTATTGCTGGATTAGCCCATAAAGAGTTGAGTACAAAGTTGATGGAGGTTTTTGCCCCAGATGCAGCTCCAGGAAAATTTCCAATTGATAGAGATTTGATAAAAGAAGTCAGACGATCAATGGAAAGTTTAGAAAGGATCGATTGGCAAGAAGCAGAAGCAGGTATTTATCCAAAGTCTCAATTATTCGAAGCTCCATGGCTGGAATGGGCAAAGAAATATCCTTTGGTTTGGCTAGACATGCCCCAAACTTGGGCTAGACGTAAAAAGAATAAAACCAGAGAAATCCCGATAAACGTTAACGAAGAAGATTACCCAAATTATTATCTACAAAACTTTCATCACCAAACGGATGGTTATTTAAGTAAGCATTCAGCTGAGATTTATGACTTACAAGTTGAGATCCTTTTCAATGGAACAGCGGATTCAATGCGAAGAAGAGTTTTAGCCCCCTTAAAAAGAGGTCTAAAAAGATATTTATCTGAATCCTCAAAGAAAGTAAAAGTTTTAGACATAGCTACAGGGACTGGAAGAACACTACAACAAATACAAAGTGCTTTACCGGAAGTAGAACTTTATGGCCTAGATTTGTCAGGGTCATACCTAAAACAAGCAAGCAAATATCTAAGTTCCAGAAGTGGAGATCTTGTGCAATTGACAAAAGGAAATGCAGAAAAAATGCCCTATTCATCAAGTTATTTTCAAGCATTAACTTGTGTTTTTCTATTTCATGAACTCCCTAGAGATGCAAGACAAAATGTTCTAAAAGAGTGCTTTAGATTGTTAGAACCTGGCGGAACTCTTGTACTTGCGGATTCAATTCAAATAGAAGATTCGCCAAAATTCACCCCAATAATGGAAAATTTTCATAAAATATTTCATGAACCTTTTTATAGAGACTATATAGTCGACGATATAGATTTAAGATTAGAAAAAAGTGGTTTTACGTCAATAACCTCTGAATCACACTTTATGACAAAAGTATGGAAAGCTAACAAGCCATTATAAGTTTAATGATTGATAATATTTAAAGACTTAAAAAAAATACATTACAAAACAATTTAAAATCATGGCGAACAATCAAAATAAAATCTGGTCAGAGAAAGCAAAGTTACTTGCAAAAGAACTTCATAATGAGATAAGTCTTAATAATTATAATTGGCACCAATTTAGAGGTAATAAAGAAAGAAGAAGCGGTGAATTAATTATTTCTGCAATTTCACAATTAATTAATAATGGAGATGAAGTAGAAATAGAAACTTTACTTAATCAAGCAATATTGTGGATAAGAGAGGACGTAAAAGATAAAGGATGTAAAGGTCATTAAAGATCTATTTCTTTAATGATAGCTGTAGTCTATTACCTTTTCTACTCCATCTAACATCATCAAAACACTTATGAATTAGATATATACCTCTTCCACTATTAGCATCAATTTCAGGAGGCAACACGCTGAGTCTTTTATTTTCAACTATACCTATTCCTTCATCTTGAATTTGCCAAACGAACCAATTAGGAGTAAGAATTCTTCTAACACGAATGACTTTATTAGGATTAGATAAGTTTCCGTGCACTACGGCATTTACAAGAGCCTCATGCAGACCCAATTCAATTCTATTTGCAGTTTCTCTACATATTACAGGCTCCAAAAGAGTTTCAATAAATGATGCTAGTTTTAAAGTAGAGGGATGAATAAAAACATCCCAATTTTTATAAGTATCCACAAGTAATTAAAAAATTCTTTGTAAATTCATAAAAGAAAATAGTCTAATAATAAAAACATATTTTAAACGTAAGTCATAAATAGTATTCTATGAGAAAAAATTTAAAATTAATAATTAAATGGTTAGCCTTTAGCTATTAATGCTTTGTGGTTTAGTAAAGAATCCATTAATCTAACTCCTCTAAGCTGGTTAATCAATGGCATGTGGCCATTTGGTGCTTCAATTGACCAAGTAAAAGCCTTTGGATATCTAGTCCATATACCATCTTTTTTCCAACCGATTCGGGGCCAAAGTTTGTCATACCGACCTCCTACTGAATCTAATATTTTAGCTTGAACTGTGAAGCCAAATTTTCCTCTTGAATAAACAATCCATAGTTTATTCAAAGTTGACAAATCAATGCCAGGAATTGAATCGACCTCAGAAAAATAAACATATCCTCTTTTTACTGCCTTTTCTCCAGCAAGTTCCCTAAGTTTTGAACTTGTAAATCGATCAGCATCCTCAAAACTTTCAGTTAATAAATATTGCTGAAGAGGTGAATAATCAAAACCAACCTCAGATGGAGCACTAAACCAAGAAAGGTCATCGCAATCGAGAATATTTTTTATGAAATTTTCATCTTTTTTATGAATTAGTTGCAAAATGAAACCGGGAGTCCAATCACAATTATCAGTTTCAAAACCAGACATTAAAGATGCTCCAAGCCCAAGAAGATCGTCAACTCTTTCTTCCAAAACTGATAATAAAGAAAGTTGTTTCCTTTCTGAAGCCATCCTAAAAGACTCCAAAAACTCCTTTATGCTCTCTTTTTTTTGATGTGGTTTTTCTTCAGTCATGATCCACTTCCGACCTAGAATGACCTGAGTACTAACACTATGTCAGAGAAACCTACCAATTCAGGTTATCCCTTAACGGATTTTCGGAATTTTACCTGTCCGATTATTGATGTGAGGAGTCCTAGCGAATATTCCAAGGGCCATTGGCCAGATGCCATCAATATTCCTTTATTTACTGATAATGAAAGAGAACAAATAGGTAAAAGTTATAAAAAAGAGAGTCGCTTAAAAGCAATATTAAATGGTTTAAAAGTGACCTTACCAAAAACGACAAAATTACTCGAAAGAATCATACAAACAACTATGAGACAAGAGGAGGGAAATAAATCATTGCGAATTTATTGCTGGAGAGGTGGCATGAGATCTAATGCCTTTGCCTGGCTTGCACGAACAATTGGTATTAAAACTTACTTGTTAAAAGGTGGATATAAAAGCTATCGAAAATGGGTCTTAAAACAATTTGAAACTGATTTACCTTTAAGACTTATCGGAGGTAAAACAGGTACAAGGAAAACAGATCTACTCAATTACATCAATAATGAAAATATATATGTAATTGATTTAGAAGGAATCGCTAATCATAGAGGAAGTAGTTTTGGTTCATTAGGTATGAAGAGGCAACCAACAAGTCAACAATTTGAAAATATACTCGCAGAATCAGTTGAAAAATTTCATGAAAGTAACTCTATTGAGATATGGCTAGAAGCTGAAAGCTCTAATTTAGGAAAATGTCGTATACCAAATAGCTTATATAACAAAATGAAGAAAGCACCGGTCATAGAAATTATTAAAAATAAAAATGAGCGCATAGATTATTTAGTCAATGTTTATAGTCAAAACTCTCAAAATAAATTAAAAGATGCAGTAGAAAGAATAAGCAAAAGGTTAGGTCCACAAAGAACAAAAGAAGCACTAGTTGCAATTGAAAAAAAAGAATGGTCAAAAGCCTGTAAAGCCATGCTGGATTACTACGATAGATGTTACGAATACGAACTTAATAAGTCTAAAAATATTAATTCAATTGACCTGAGTGGACTAAGCCTGAAATTATCATTGATTAAAATTTTAAATGAGAAGCTCGATCCATTATAGTTTTGTATAAGAATATATCTATCAATTAACTCGCAAAAAGGTATGAATAAAACCAATATAAATGCTGTAATTCAATTTATAAAAGGGGAGAATGAAACAGATCTTCCTGAAATACGCTTATTTAGAAATTTTGATGGAAAAAAGGGTCAAGTAGTATATAAATTTTATAAACCGACAACAATAACACTAGAAAATTTCAATTCAATCCAGAAGATGTATCTAATTGATGAAGAAGGTGAGATTATAACGAGGAAAATAGATTTATCAATTTCAGAAAAAAACATCATGGCAGTAAAGTCTACCTACAATTGGAAATCAGAAAAAGAATTTGATAGATTTATGCGCTTTGCAAAAAGATATGCAAGTTCTCTAACTACTATTTAGATATCAAATTGAAAACAACTAACTTATTATTAATTTCAGCTTTAATTATATCAATATTTATTTTTTGGAGTTTAAAAGAAATACTTATACTATTTTTTGCTTCAATAATAATAGCTATGGCACTTTGTACAATTACTGGACGAATTAGAGATTTTTTAAATATACCGAGATGGACATCATTAGGAATAACATTAATATCTATAATACTAATTACAAGTATTTCAATAGTTATTATAATTCCACAGTTTACCACTGAATTTCAGGAATTAATTAATCAAATACCATCAGCAGCAGGTAAATTTTGGGAGCTATCAATTAATACATTTTATAGTTTTGCAGAGCTTATATATAAAGATAGTGTTCCAAACTTAGCAGATAGGAGTATATTAACAAACAAACTAAGTATCTTTCCTGATGGAGCAACACTGGCCAATGGTGTAACAGATAGTATTACAAAGTTAGTAAGTTTAGCAGGAAATGTTGGGATTGGAATTCTTCAGTTGTTCTTTATAATCTCTGTTGCATTAATGATAGCTTTACAGCCAAACTCATACAGAGAAGTAGCTATATTATTAGTACCATCATTTTACAGGAGACGCGCAAGAATTATTTTATTAAAATGCGGAAATTCCTTAAGCAGTTGGATGGCGGGGGTTTTACTCAGTTCAATATGCGTAGCAATACTTTCTTCTATTGGATTATATTTACTAGGAATTAAATTAGTTATTGCTAATGCTTTAATAGCGGGTGTTTTAAATGTTATTCCAAATGTAGGCCCAACAATAAGTACTATTTTCCCTCTTTCGGTTGCATTGCTAGATACACCATGGAAATCAGTTGCTGTTCTAGGACTATATATATTAATTCAAAATATTGAGAGCTATATAATAACTCCTTCAATAATGCAAAAACAAGTTAAATTGCTTCCTGGGTTAACAATTACTGCACAGTTTATTTTCACTATTTTATTTGGTCCATTAGGGTTATTACTAGCAATTCCATTGGCTGTTGTAATTCAAGTATTTGTTAAAGAAATAATTATTCATGACATATTAGAAACAAATTTTTTCACAAATAACTCTAATGGAAGAAGAGACTAGGATATTCAGAATAATAAACAGTTAGTGCTAGAGAAAATATATTTAAAAAGTTTTTTATTAGTTTACTTAGTCCTTATATTGATATAAAAATCATTAAGAAAAGGGTTTAGCAACTTCAATCATCGAACTCGGGCTTTGGTTTCTTTTTAACTTTGCCAGAAAGTAATTGATGAAGAGCATCTAGAGAATTATAGACCTCTTTAAGCTCAGACATTTCAGGTAGAAGGCCATGTTTTCCAAGCATTTGATCCAAGTCTCGAAGTTCTTGCCGGATATAACGCAAATGCGAACTAACTTCCTCTCTCTTACTAGTAGACATTAAAAATAGATTTATTGCTATTAAAATCAACTTTAGCCTAAGATAAGTATATTAAGCATATATAAATTTACAAAGTTTATAAACCCACAATTTATTAACAAACTTCCATAACCGATAATTCATAAAACATATAAATAGTAAATGCCTAAGGATTAGGGGATTTTTAATTATAAAAAATACATAACAACCTTTAATTAGGTTATTGGCTAAGAATACTTACTGTATTGTAAAAAAATAAGAAATATATTGTTCAATTTCATAAATATGGCTAAAAATATAAGTATGGATCAACACAAAAGAAAAGACCTCAACTTGAGGCTAGGCAATTTAATACTCGCAATATTCCTTGCTACTGTACCAACAGCTATCACATACGGGACACTTAGTATTCATGGACTTAATATCTGTAGAAACCTTAACAGCAAAGTAAATAATTCATATAAAATAAAAGAAAAATGCTATGAAGCCTCTTGGGATACAACAAAAAGCTATATCATATTGATTGGTTTTTTTATTACTTTGCCTACATGGATGTGGTTCTACTTATCAATGAAGAAAAAAGAATCAAACAATAGATAACTTATTAATCAATCATGAAGATAAGAAGCTAGAGAAAGGAAATTCAAATATATTCTTATCTTTAATGGACTTTGAATATTTAATTTTAGAGGAAGATTCGTGATTTTTAAGTGAATTCACATATGATATAGACTTTATTAAATTGGGATTCATCTTAATCATTTCTTTTATCAAATAATCAGCAGAAAACATACCTGGACCTAACAGAATTATCGAAAATGCAGAAGAGAAATAAAGAGCTAAAAGCTCAAGCAAGTATATGTTAAAACCCGCTGTAACAATTGCATGATATATAGCAACGCTCATAGTCGATAGTATTGCCGCAGCACCAACTCTTGTTGCAATTCCAATAATCAACAACCAACTACCACCAATTTCAGATCCTGCTGCTATGTAAGAAAGCGTAATTGGAAAAGGTAAATGAAGTGGACGAACAAAAGCATCAGCAAAATTATTTATATCGTTTAATTTCTCAAACCCATGGTGTATTAAAAGCACTCCCGTGAATACTCTTAAAACAAGAAAAGCAAAGTCATTAAATATAGATTTATAGAAGATTGAATTAAGCAATTAAACCTACAACAATTGAGTGAACTTTAGTTGTACCAGGCTTAAAGCGTGGAAGCCAAAAGAAAGGCTTTCAATAATGAGTAAAAATACTTATTATTGAAAGCCTTTAACGGTTTATCTCTTGGTAAAAAAAATATTCACAGTAATCTGTCAAAAGTTGTTGCAACAATCGAATAAATGCCAACAAATACTTCTCACGAAATTTATTAGTACTTGATTGGCGCAAGGAAACAAATAAGTTACTCAAAATAGTATTAATACTCACAAAAAGATTCAGATCGATTATGTATTATTAAAACTAAATTAATTAATTAATAAGACGTGAGTACATCACTACTTACCGCAACAGCAGCTGTGGGTCTTATAGCTGTTGCCATACCAGCATTGATTGCATCTCTTAGTTAGAAATTAAAATTTATTTTAAACTACTGAATTCCCTGCGACCCAAGCACTTGTCCAACAATGTTGGAAATTAAAACCACCTGTAATTCCATCAATATCTAATACTTCTCCTGCAAAAAATAATCCCTTACATATTTTACTTTCCATAGTTTTAAAATTTATTTCCTTCAGTGATACTCCACCAGCAGTTACAAATTCTTCACCAAAAGGACCACGACTAATTACAGAAAACCTCTTATTTGTTAAACATTTTACTAAAAGCTCCTCTTCACATTTAGATAAATCCGCCCATTTTAATTGACAATCAATACCCACACTTAAAAGTAGAGCTTTCCACAACCTTTTTGGTAATTTACTAAAAGGTTTATTCTTTAAAACAAGCTTCTTAACATTTTCTAGTTTATATAAATCGATTTTCGAACGTACCTCATTCTCTTTCATGCAAAGCCAATTTATTTTTAATTCACATTTATAATTATTAGCATATAAATTCCTAGCACAAAAAGCAGAAAGACGTAAAATGACAGGTCCGCTAAACCCTTTATGAGTAACTAATATTGAGCCAGTTTCTGAATATTTCTTGTTATTAACTGTAAGTCTTACTTGGACATCAAGAGTTATTCCAGAACATGTTTTTATTTCATTTTCTGCAGTAGAGAATGAAAACAAAGATGGTACAGGTGGGATTATAGAGTGGCCAAGACTTTTTGCTAATCTGCGACCACTAGGATGGCCTCCAGTACAAATTAAAATGTTTTTGGCTTTATAGTAATTACTTCCCTTAACTAATACATTAAAACCATCATCAATTCTAATTACTTGCTTTACATGTGAATTAGTAAATACTTTTACTCCCAAATCATTTGCTTCATTAAACAAACATTTTATTACGTCATAAGAAGAATCAGAACTGGGAAATACACGTCCATCTTTCTCCACTTTCAGAGGAAGTCCTCTCTTTTGGAACCAATCATAAGCATCAATTGTAGAAAATCGATTAAATAAGCCGATAAGTTGCTTTTCCCCTCTGGGATAGTTATTTACTAAATTAGAGATATCCCAACAAGAGTTCGTTAAGTTACATCTACCACCACCACTAATTCTAACTTTTTCTAATACTTTTAAAGTGCTTTCTAGTATTACAACAGATCGAAGACCACTTTGCACAGCTGTAATTGCCCCCATAAAGCCTGAGGCACCTCCACCAATAATTACAAGATCTGAAATCATAAATTAATAAACTTCTAATAAATCATATTTTAATAAAGCAATATATAAATAATTAATTTATTACTTTTATTAATTCAAGCAAAAATAATTTTAAAAATCTTAGATGAATAAGAGAGTTAAGGAAAGAGAAAAAGATTTAAGCTATAAAAACATGTCTTGATACCCAGTTCAAATTTTTATTTAGTTCATTTTTGTTGTATCTTCTCCACATATAAAAATAATAGAATATGGCTGGCCCCAAAAGAGATGAAGCAAAATCTATTCTCTCCTATGTAAGGCAAGAGCTTAGATATATGGATGAAGATCTAAGAAATGATGGTTTATTGCCTGAACTATCTTCACTAAGATCAGTTTATGAGCAGCTTTCTACTTTACTAGAGCTCTCAGACGGTAGGAGAAAAAAGAAAGATAAACCAGAATTCCCCGAAGACAAAAAAAAATTTTAAGAAGCTCACTTTAAATTAGATATATTTTTCAAATCATCTGACATGAGACAAAAAGTCATAAAGGATTTATTTAACTGTTTTATTTTTAAGAAGAGTAAGGCGATAGTTTATTCTGGAATTTAGATCAACTACTAGTTCACATCAAGAATTAGCTATTTTATTGTTGACCGAATGCCTAAAAAACTCCCAATTACTTTTGGTGAATCAAATCTTCTTAGCCCAATAAATTCTATTAGTTTTTGGGAAAAAGGAGAGATGGCCTATTCAGCTCTAAAGAAAATAAATGAGTTTAAAGCTAATAATCAATTGGAGAAAGCCGAAATAATGCTAGCTGAATGGATTTTTTGAGGACTAAACATCAAGAAATAAATAAAATAATTTGAATTAAACCATTAGATAAAGTAAATTGAATTTTTAGAAGTATATGCATGCCCTCCACAAGAAAAAGGATTGGCTATCTTCCTTCAATTAATATTCAGGAGATAATAAGTAATATAGCAAATAAGGAAAAGCTAAGCCAATCAAAAGTTGTAGGCATTTTAGTGGAAGAGGCATTGATTGCAAGAGGTTTATGGGATCGTCAAAATTCAAATAACTTAATTAAAAAGAGCAGTCTTAACAATGAAACTAAAATGAACAATTTATATTCTAAATATAATGAACTTGATGAATTAATTTCTGATAAAGGTATTATTTATAATACGAAAAGGTACACAATTAAATCAGATAATTCATCATCAATAAATGAAGAGGATTACAATGCAGATCTATTTAAACAATTCAAACAGTTTATTCTATTTAAAAAAATGATAGATGAAAAAAAATAAACTGTTATTCAAATAATTTTTTTTTATGTTTCTTAGAATTACAAAAAGAAGATAAAACTAGGCAATCAAAAGAATGTAGAGATCAACAAAAACCACGCATAAAGCAAACTTATGCACTAGAACAAGCTTATATTTGATCTTTTAAGGATTACTAAACAGTTTTTCAACAAGAAAACTTAAATATAAACATGACATCAACAACAACTCGTCCACAATCAAATTCCTCTAATCTCTTAGATGAAGCGTTGAATCAACCTCCTATAGGTGAAACTGCAAATTTCGCCTGGAATGCCACACCACTAGGGATTGCAGCAATTTATAAAGGGATCTCACCAACAAAACCTCCTTACGAGCAAGCAATAAAAGAAGGACAAGAATTATCAATGGATTTAAGTAGAGAAGAAAAAGAATTTCATCTAACTGAAAAAGGGCTTGCTCTAATTTTCTACTCCTAGGTTTAGAAAAATAAAACCTATACAAATAACAGCCATCAAAGTGATATATAGCAAGAACTATTTATCTTCTACTGATGAATCTATTATCCATTCATCACTTAAGCCAAGCTGAATCAGAGCTTTATCCTCCCAATCTGTATCAATAGACCAATCATATGGAACAGCAAAAGAGATTAAGATTTCATTTTCACTTTTAGTATACGTTTTGCTTTTGGATAGAGATTTGTTAGGGAAAGTATTTCCTGGTAGAAATAGATCGTCTTCAATAACATTTTCTATATAACCTAAGCTCTTCAATTTCTCCTCAAATTTGAGCTCAAACCTTACATTAAAGCAATGGGCTTCATCCCAGTCTGTGTAATGTGAAAAATAATTATCCCAAGAGTTTGGCATTTTTTAAAAGCATTAATTCAACTCTAATAAAAAAAAGGAATTTATAAAAATCAACTTAAAATAAAATATCAATTAGAGAGCTAATCTCAACGCATCATGCAAAGGGAAAAAAACCAATAGTCAATATCACTAATATTATTAATTTGTAAAAGTCAGAAAATTAAAACCATTAAGTAACCAGGTCCCTAGAGTGAGTAAAGCAAAGCCCGCAACAAACATCATTAGGGCTGCTAATTTATACCTAGTAGACTCTGACAATCTTCTGAGTAGAAAGGTTTCAGAAGCAAAAGAATTTGAAGAAGGAATAACTTTTTGAGCTGATTTTCTTCTTGATGATGAAAACATCTTCAAAACATTTGGATGTATATAAATTAATGGAAATTCCTAACGACCGTGAAAAATAAAAAAAAAAAAAAAACACCATGCAAAACACTAATCGATAAAAATGTGTCACACTTAATGATCTTAGGGATTCACAAAAAAATCGTTAACAAGCAATAAGCACTAGAGGATTAAAAGGATTGAGAACTTCGAACCCAATAATCACTTAGAGTTAAAGACTTTCATAAGTTCATCAAGAAATGAACCTAGACCAAAAACGCAACAAGATGCATAGACCCGCTTCTTTACAAAAATAAATGGTTACGTTACATTAGTTAACAAGAGAAGCTTGGCTGCATGACCTGCTAATCGCCTATTAGCTGTTTTTTTCAAATAAAGCAGCTAATAGGCGATTCTCAAAGCCTTGTAACATTTAAAGTAAAACCAAGCAAAATGGAAATGAATCCCTTTAAGCCATTAATTCAAATTTATAAAGGAATGTACGAAAAGAAATTATCAATAAAGATGTCAATAAGCAGACTATACTCTAAACTAAGTTTAGTAAAATTCACTACATAGATTCTTTGAGTTTATACCTATATATGTAGGATATTCGAGTATTTTTTATATTTATTCAAAACAATATCTAATGAATTTTTTATTAGATAAATAGATAATTAAAACAAAATCTTTATAAAATGGTTTATATTATTATGAATTTATAAGCTTATCTAATCTATTCAATTGATCTTCTGATGAAACTCTATTCTCTATTACTGGCAGAATTTGATATTGCATATAAGTTCTTAATAAATTTCTTACAAATGTATTAGCAAAGTCAACAGATTCTAAAAATTCATTAGAGCAATAAACTCCTTTCCATGGTCTATATTTAAATCTCGCAAGAAATTGCTTGGATGGAATAAGAATACTCCCAAATAAGTTAATATCTAAGATTTTATTATTATTGGATGTCAATAAAATAATATTTTTCAATATTCCTAATCTACTTTCAAGAAGTTGAATATCAGTACCAAATTGAATCCAAACAGACGAAACAAGACCAGATTTAAGTTTTTTTGCTAATCTTTGAATCTCTTCGTCAAACATATGACCAGTTAGATAGGGATTAAATGCTACCCCTAATGAAAACTTATCGTTTAAGAATAAAGGGTTATCTTTTAAGAACAATAATGTTGAAACAGAATCTAATGTAGCTCTTTTTTGAGATCCAGAAACTAGTAAAACCTCCTGACAACCTAGAGATTTAACAACATTGATAAACTTAATAAAATAATTCTGAGTATTAAATTTATTCCTTCTAAATTCATAAAGAATGCTAAAATGAGGTATAATATCTAAACTAGGAAATTCTTCTCTAGATAATTTAATTGAATTCAACAAGAACTCCTTTTTTAAGGTATTTTTACAAGGTATATTTATTCTAGAAAGATTATTTTTTTTACAAAAAGAAAGGATTGAACGAAGTTCATCATATGTTTTAAAAGATATTTCTAGTCTTATATTATTTAAATCAAATGATTTATTCTCCATTTGTTAAATACTAAATTATTATTTATATTTGAAAAATTCTAACATATATAAAAAAATAGTAAAAATACTGATTATAAAAAAAACGATTGAAACTTTGAATTGTTATTTTTATAAAAGATAGTCTAATTTCTCAACCATCTATAAAGCGCCTTACTTTCACTCTCAATTTCATCTAAAGAACGATATAAGTAATCATCCCATGAATCATAAGGAATACCTATGAAAATCATTAAATTTAAAGGGTATTCATCAGAATCAGTACATTTGCGGAAGTCATCTCTAAATAAAAATGTTGGTTTATTTAAAGCAATAGCGACTCCAAGCTCAACCATTACGCCCTCATCAGGAGGAGATCCATTAACAATTGCAAAAAGGGCATCAGAATCTCTTAGATCTCGAAGATTTGAGGAAGCTACTTTATTAGCCCATCCTGATATAGAAAAATCAACACTGCTATTACGATTAAAAGGTTCCAAGACTCTGGCTCCCATATACTCAAGTTTAGAAACAAATTCTGGTAAAAGCTTCAATCTGCATTGCTCAGAGAATCCGTATGGAGATGCTAAATAAATTGTTTTCTTGTTCATGTTTAATCTATAGATTAAGCAATATAAAAATTAAAAGTGATTTTTTTTATATTGATTGATCAAAAAAGTCTTAAAGTACTACTTATTAAAACTATCTTTTGTGTTTTTTAAATGAGTAATGTTCGTATCCTTTTCAGAAAAACGCTCGTTAGCATCTTTCACTAACAATAGAGATAACTCTTTAAGATTACCAACAAAATTCTTTTGATTCAAATACATTTTATTAATTACTTCCTTAATCTCTAAATTAAAAGATGTATTAGAAATTAAGAGTACTGATGTCCATCCACTAATAACAACGGAAAAGAGAAGAAGCAATTTGAATGTTTTGTGAAAAGTGCTTAGCAACTTAGAAAATCATCAATAAATATCATAATAATAACTAATTAATGAAGAAATAACCAGAGAAAAAGGAATGGGATAAAAACTTTTATAAAAAATTATTTAAATAAGAAAATAAAGTTCTCACGAAGCTGTCTTGATTTTTTGCAAATCCAACTTAACCCAATTTGATGCAAGTAATTGCTTCCACGTTTTAATTGAGTCTATTTTTGTTGCCTTCCTTCTGCTTTTAAACTCCATCGGTTTAGCGCTTGAAAAGACTCCCCACATATCAATATTGTAGTCACCTGATGCTTTGCCATTAGATAACTTCTTAGGGTCAAAATGAATAGCCCATTTATTATGAGGATCAATAAGCCAGCCATTAGGGCCGTCTATGTTTTCTACTTTTTTCATCAAAAAATAAAGTCTTAATTTTGTTTTTAATGAAAAAAGTTGCCTTCGTCAAGTCTAAGAATATAAAACGATGTTTAAGAAATACACCAATGGATGCATGCCAAAGCATATCTCATCAAAACAAGAGCCGATATATTAATCATAAAACAAATTTTAAAATGAAATAGATTTAAAAAATTTATCTAGAAAGACTTAAAATGATGACAGAAATCCAAGAAAGAACAAATACAGCCAATACATTCTGATATGAATTTAATATCACTTAATTTTTTTCTGAAATAAACTAATCAATTGAACATAAAGTAAAATAAATAATGCGCCAATAGATCATAAAATATTCCTCTACATCGTTTTAAGAAAAATTATTTAAAAAAGTTGAAAGAAAAACAAAATTAAAAAAGAATAGTTATAATATTAGAATCCTAATAAAAATACAAATGTCATATGAAGCTGGAAGCACTGAATGCAGAGGTTTGATAGAGGCGAAAGAGAACCTAATAAAAGCAATGAACTCGCTTGGGTCTATTAAAAATATAGATCATATACAAAAAACATTACGTGAAGTATATAACGACTTAGAAAGTTTACATGATTCTAGAAGAATAACAGAGTCAAATAATAACAACTAAAATTCAAATATAAAGACTTAAAATAAAGAATTTTAGAAAATTGTTATTAGTAATAATTAAAGACAAATTACTCTGATACAATCTAAGAAGTATTATTTAGGATATTGGCAAAAGATATCGATATAACCAATCTTGAGGACCTTGAAAAATTAAGGTCAGCCCCAAGACTTAACAAAAAACAAAAAGAAGAACTATTTATTCAAGTCAAGCATCTAATTCTTAAAACAGATTGGCTAACAATTGGCGTAATGTCCCCATCATTGTCAACAGCAATTAATGCTATTAGAAGAATAGAAGAAAAGTTTAAATTTAATGAGATGAAATGCACAACTTTCCCAACTTCAAATGGACCTATTTTTCTAAAAGCTAATCAAAAGACAGGCAAAATACATGCGAGAATAGAATACGGCTTGGGAGAAGGTATATTAATTAGTTGTCATAGTGACGACACATCATTAATCGCAAAAACAATTGGTCCCTTTCCCTTAGATTTCTTTAATTGAGAATTATAATTAATAAAGTACATTTATTTATCAAAAATAATCGAAATATAAAATTAATAAAAAAAATGCTATTTTACAGAATCAGATGCTATCCTAATATTGATAACCAAAGAAATTTTTATACATTTCTAAAAAACAGATTTAGTGATTAATTAATTAAATGTCTGCAATAGTAAAGCTAATATTAACTATTTCACTACATTCACCATCTAATGTAAATGGATAAAGAAAGAGCTAAATTCTACCAATCAGGAGATGGCTCCTATTTTTACTCAGCAGATGACGCTTCAAAATGGGATCTACTAGATAGGATTGGTCAACTAAATCTTCTTCATGTATTAAAAAAAGAATGGGAGCCAGAAGAATCAAGTCAAAGTAAATTAAGGAAGGTTCTTCAAGAAATAAATATTGATGAGTTTGAGGATTTCATGGCAGACATACTAGGAATATGCGAATCATTCGAGGAAATGGTATATGAATTTGATGGAAACATAAATTTAAACCCTGAATATTTAGAGAGGGTTTATCCAGAAGAAATAGAAAGTCTAGAAAAATTAAAGCAACAAATCAAGGAACATAAAGAATGGAAAGAAAAACATCAAGCTTCATATTCTTTTCTCACTAGAAAACTCCAAGAAAAGAATGAAACAGATAGCAATGAAAACAATTCCTAGCTTATTAATGATATGAAGGTTCATATTAAGAATAGAAAATATATATAAATCATAAAAAAATATTTTAATGTTCCAGGCTTTCCTAAATGAATCAAATATATTTTTTGTATATCAGTTTCTGATGATATCTTAAATAGTCTGATAGATTGCCAATGGAAGACATTAGAAATTGAAGTTTATAATCTTTTCTATTAATCAGGCATAAGTTTTATATTTTTTATTAGGTTTCTGCAAAAACCAGCGAAAGTAGATCGAATTAGTCAAGGCAAGCTTACATATACATAATTAAATCCAAAGGATTAGCGGCAGACAGCTCAAGAGAAAATACTAAGTATAAGCACTTATTATTTAAGTTTCAAGCCCAAAAAAAGCCTTACTATTAGCATAAAATATTCAATTAAATAATGATTAAAACCTATATTAAGGTATTTTTTTTACTAAGGCTGCTAATCGAATTCTTATAAAAAGTGATTTTACCTACACAACTTCCAAAAAAATCGATTATAGTTTAACAAATATTAACAAATGTATCTGCTTGATTTTCGCTTTTCTCTATTAGATCTGATACACGATCTCTAGAAAGTCAAGCGGACAAATCTTTAATTGATCACTTTCTTGATTTGAAATGATCTAATTAAAGAAATTTAAACATCAAATTTACATAAATTCAAATGAATTCTACCAACTCAAAATCAACAAAACTAATAGATAGAGATGTGGTGAATGAAATGATCGAAAATGCAATAAGGAGACACAATAGAAGGTCAACAATTATCTCAGCAATACTAGGTTGGATTCTTATAGGAGGATATTCATTTGGCTTATTTCATGTAGTTCAGAACATCTAATCAATTAATCAAGGCGTAAGATATATAATTTTTTCATAAAAACTAATAAATCAAAGTAAACGCTACTAATAGTAGAAACTTGGATAAATTCTGCAATTAAGTCTACTCTACCTATCTTGATAGGGTAGTTGATAATCCTCTTTATTCATTGGGATCCAACTCCAATCTAAGCATATAGAAAGTTGATAACAAATAACATAAACAGCTAAAATGAAATTAAACAAATTTATATGCGCGATAGGTGTATCCATGATTTATTTTCAAGTAACTCAATATTAACTAATTTAAAAAAGAAATAGATCTTCCAATCCATAAAGTGGCCATAACACCTCAGATAGAAGATAGTAATAAAAAATTAAATCTTTCTACTATTAGTTTAATTGCTCTAAACAAATACTGGTTTTAAGCAAATATAAAGTGGTTATTTACATTATGCTCATCAATTATTATTGATTATAGGAACTGTCGGATGATCAGAAGGATCATCATTCAAAATAGGAGCGCATACTTGACGGCACGACATTCCTTGCTCATCTTCAATACAAACCTCTAAGCATTCAAAATATCTATCTTGAGCAGTTTTCATATTTTAAAATTATCAGTATCTAAACATACTATTTAACTATTAGGTTTCTTGATAAATTAACAAAACTTTTTTAGGTAAATGCACTTATTAATGGTCTTTTAAATGAAATATTATCTCTGAGGATTTATTATTTGCTTCACATGCTAATACGCACTGTGTTAATTCTTTATTTGCAAGAAGGTCAAGAATCCTTGTCATATCAATGGAAGAAAGCTCTCCATCGGAACTCCATTTTAGAGTAGTTTTTCTTTGAATGGGTTTGTTCATTTCCCTCCAATAAAACTAAGATAGATTTAGCATGATTTGAAAAAATCTACTAATATTTTAGATTGTTTTTACTATTGCATTAAATAGGTATAAATTACATTATTGCCTTTAGAGAATTACGTAATTAAAAATTCATAAAAAGGTCATAAAGAATCAACTAAATAATTAAAATTAATTAATAACAACTTTTTTGTTACTATCATATTTTAATTTGATTTTTATATCTTTGATGTAAAACCTCGCGAATTGCTGTGTTTTTTGCTCTTTCATTTTTTTTTATAGATAGATAGATAAAGAACTAATAAGATTAAATCAAATACCTGACTTAATTATTGTGAAAATATAGCGAATAAGCAAATGGAACGTGAGTGAAAACCGAACAAAGTATTGATTGAAAAGTTAATTAGCTTTTATTTTATATGATAAAGGGTCAATATATCTAACAACGAAATACACAAGAATTATTAATTATGAATATTAAATTTTTCAATGATATCATTATTTTGTAATTATAAGAAAAGTTTATTTACGTTTTTTAAATTATACACGCTTATAAGAAAAAAGACGATTAAATATATCATATATAATTTAATCTTGTATATTAATTAAAACCTAATTAATATACACTAGACTTAATTCACCGATCTGGTCCAGTTTTTTGAACGTTTTGTTCTTTTCTCACCTTTTAAAATAAAAACCATTAGCAAAGGAGCTATGCCCATCAATGGAACAATAAGGTTCATAGCATAGTTATGGGTTTCTTCCACCGCAAAAAAAGATATTTTTTTAATTTTAATTAGATTAGGTTAACTGTTAATGCGTAAAAATTCTTATTTAAAAAAAATCAAACCTTATATGGATAAAAACTGCAAGAACAGATTTTATTCAACTCCATTATTCTTTCGTTCTCCAAGAATTATAGATAATATTAGAGAAAAATTTTATGTATATTATAATACTAATTTCTTTTCTTAACCTTTCCTACTTATCTCCTACTGGTTTTATTGGTTTTTGGATTCTTTTTTTAGGATTGATTTTCACAGGAATTATGTTCGATTTTGTCTTTCTTAGACTTAACAAAGATAACTATTCTTCCAAAGATAAGATAAGAAAAGGATTTGAAGAAGAGAGGCAGAAGGAAAAAATAGCAAAGCTTTATCCAAAAAATCAAATTAGATCTAAAAAATAAGAATAATACTTATTTTTATTTTTAATTGTTTTGTTATATTTAATCTATCAAAATATGATTATTTTAAATTTTTATAGTTTTTTTTCTATCTAAAAATAACTAATTAATTTAATGAGCTTTTAAAGCAATAAAATATGGATCAACTATTACAGCTCGTTTTTCTTCAGAAGTTTTTTTTTTATTGAGCAAAGGATAAGAGATAATAAAAGTATAACGAAAAAGGCTACTGATTAAATCAAGCCTATTTAATTAAACCCATGGCTTCGAACCGAGCAAATCCTAGTTTTAGATTGAATGAACAGATTCCTCTTTCCGCGTCTGGAAAGCAAGTTCCCGCAGCTTTATCAATGATGGTCGACTCGATGACAAGCATGGTAGAAAGAGCAAAAATAGATTTAGAGAATGTTGACCAAAGAGCAAGAGCCGACCTAGAGAATATCGACCAAAGGGCTAGAAAAGATGTTGCACTTCTTGATCAACGAGCAAGAGAGGATATTCAAAAAATTGATCAAAAAGCAAGAAAAGATATAGCCATTCTTGATAAAAGAGCAAGGGAAGATCACGAACTATTGAGAAAAGTCCGAAAAAACAGAGGCTTAACTTCTTAAATTAAATATTATAAAGTCATTTAATTATTAAATAGTTGTCATGTAAGCAAGGAAACCAACAGGAACGAAGAGTAAGGCTGCAATCGTAAAGCGAACAAATTTGCCTGTGCCTGAATCTCTTGAATAATCAGAGAAATGTTTTGTGTCGTTCCACTCGGACCAATTTTTTGGGCTGTTATTGGATGATGTCATTGTTAGTTAAGCAAATACGGTAGTACCAATTTCATAAGCCCCAGCTAAGAAAAGAAGTGCGGGAAGATTCCACAGAACGATTAGTTTTGCAGCAGTAGTTTTGTTGATTGCAAGCATGACTAATCGTTTGGCTCTAGGTGGTTTTAAAAGACGTGACTAACATAAAAAAGATGTCTCAAGTGCTGTAGGACGGTTGAAGTAGGGCTAACCAGTTCGGGCTATTTATACTTATTAGAGTCATCAATAGATCTAATCATTGAAAAAATTTCTCTCTAACTAGTTGCTACCGTTAGGTTTTTAGACTTATTTCTATTGATTTTTAGAAGTAGCCGTACATGACCGTATCTTTCGTTT
>QCHM01000002.1 GCA_003279615.1 Prochlorococcus sp. AG-402-B19 | reverse complement strand
AAAGATGGCAGCTGATTATGGTATTAGTTCTATAATTCAACCCGGAGGAAGTATTAGAGATAAAGACTCAATTAATGCTTGCAATGAATTAGGATTAAAAATGATTCTTACGGGGAAAAGACACTTTTTACATTGATATTAATTCAAAAAAATATTGATTTTTTAATTTTAAAAATATTACCTTAAATCACACATTTCATTAAATTATGTACCCTTTGGATAATAAGTTATTTTATTAGATTTTCTAAAAAGTGATAGTCTTCCAGGTCCAGCGCATAAGAAATAAAATGAGATTGCAGCATAAATAGCAGACAATTCAAATATATAATTGTGATTTTCTACTACAGCAAAAGGGAATCCTTCTAAGCCAGTGTCTATAAAGTGAAAATACAAAGCAAATATCATTGTAGAGAATAAGCCTAAAGAAGATAATCTTGCCAATACTCCAGTTGCAAGTCCAATTGGACAAACTATTTGGGTTACTGCAGCCATATATGTCCAAATCACAGGATCGCCTGGCAGAAAGCTGAAATATTTACCAACAACAAATTCAGCGAATCCACCTGGATCATTTAATTTTTCCAAACCATGATGAACCATCAACAAACTAAAACTAACTCTAAGAACTAATATTGAGAGTTCTCCAAAAATATTCACCTCCCCTTCAGGACTTTGAACAACGACTTCAACCTTTTGTGAGTCATTATCTTTAATATTAGAAGAATTTGTAGGTTGAGCCATCTTCGCTAAATATTGAAAATCTATCCTACGAGAAATTGGGTCAAAATTGTGATTTATCCTAATTAATCTTTTTCACTTATTCTCATAAGCTTACGAATAACATGCTCAACTACTCGATCTGGAGTAGACGCACCAGAAGTAATACCGACTTTTATATTGCCAGCGGGAAGAAATTCCTTCTCAGTAATTAATTCGCCTTCAAGTGGCATATGAGTAATAGTATTTGTATCTTCTCCAATTCGCGCAGGAGTATCAATATGAAAAGAGCGAATCCCCCTACTAACAGCTATTTCTTGAAGGTGAGTAGTGTTAGAAGAGTTATAACCCCCTATAACAACCATAAGATCAAGCGGTTCATCCACAAGAGAAAACATTGCGCCCTGTCTTTCCTCCGTAGCATCACAAATAGTATTAAACGCTAGAAAGTGTTCATTTAATTCAGCAGGGCCATATTGTTTTAACATCGTTTTTTCAAATAATTTTCCAATCTCTTCTGTTTCACTTTTCAGCATTGTTGTTTGATTAGCGACCCCAATTCTTTGCAAGTCCTTATCTGGATCAAAACCTGCTGAAGAAGCTTTTGCAAAACGCTTTAAGAATTCATCTCTATTTCCTTTACCAAGAATATATTCAGATACATAATTAGCTTCATCCAAGTCAAATACAACTAGATAGGTTCCAGCAAAAGAGCTAGTGGCCAATGTTTCTTCATGTTTATATTTCCCATGAATAATGGAAGTAAATGTATGTTTTTTATGCTTTTCAACTGTATGCCAAACTTTCGAGACCCATGGACAAGTGGTATCAATAATGTGACAACCTCTATCATGCAACATTTTCATATCTTGAACAGTTGCACCAAATGCAGGAAGAATTACCACATCTCCATCTTTAACTCCTGAAAAGTCTTTAATCCCATTCTCCTCAGTAATAAAAAGAACATCCATTTTCCTAAGCTGATCATTGACTGAGGGGTTATGGATAATTTCATTAGTAATCCATATCTTTTCATTCGGGTAGTGCTTTCTGGTCTCATAAGCCATTGCTACAGCTCTTTCTACTCCCCAACAAAATCCAAAAGCCTCTGCAATTTTCACTTTGAGTCGGCCATGCTCCAATTCATTTCCATTTTCTCTAATAGACCCAATCAAACTACTTTGATAAGCCTCTGCAAGGGCTTGAGCACGCTTATTTGCAGAACCAAACCCTCTCCTATTGTAACGATCTGACTTATGAAGAGTTTGCTTAAAAGCTTGAGTATCCATTTCAATTAAAAATAGTGAAAAACAAATTGATAGGATTCTCATCACTATTAAACCACACTAAAAAAGCCCGGATAAATTCCGGGCTTTTTTATATTTAATGTTAGAGAATTAAACAAGCCAATTAACTAGAAGCAAAGTCAGGATAGGCCTCCATTCCATGCTCACCAATATCAAGGCCCTGGGTCTCTTCCGCTTCGCTAACTCTGATGCCTCCGAAGAAGCCACCAATAATTTGCCAAGCAATCCAACATGTCACAACAGTCCAGATACCATAAGCTGCGGCACCTAGCGCTTGAATTAATAATTGGTTGATTCCTCCTCCATTAAGAAGACCAATTCCTGCAGATCCTGGATCCATGCCATCTACGCCCCAAAGGCCGATAACAACAGTTCCCCAAACGCCACAAACACCGTGAACAGAAAAAGCACCAACTGGATCATCAATACCTGCAGAATCCAAAGCGGCTACTGCAAAAACCACGATTAATCCACCAACTGCACCAGCAAGCCAAGATCCAGCAAAGGTCATGTTGCCACAACCAGCAGTAATACTTACCAATCCAGCAAGAATACCGTTAATGATCATGGTTAGATCAGGCTTCCCAGAAGTAATTGTAGATAAAACTGTGGCTGCTATTGCACCACCAGCTGCTGCCAATGTTGTTGTTACCGCTACGTAAGCAACGTATTGATCCATAGCCAATTCAGAACCAGGGTTAAATCCATACCAACCAATCCAAAGAATTAGCGCTCCTAAAGTAGCAATGGCCATATTGTGACCAGGCATAGCTTGAGCTTTTCCATCTACAAATTTGCCAATACGTGGTCCAAGAAGCATTGCTCCTACAAGACCTGCCCATCCTCCAACAGAGTGGACAATGGATGAACCAGCGAAATCAATAAATCCCAGTTCAGCAAGCCAACCACCATTCCACTGCCAGCTACCTGCGATTGGGTAGATAAAAGCAGTTAAAACAATAGAGAAGACAACAAATTCTCCGAATTTGACTCTCTCTGCAACCAATCCAGAAACAATAGTTGCTGCAGTTCCAGCAAAAGCAGATTGGAAAAGAAAATCAACTGCTGGTACTAGACAACCTGTATCGCCGGCCGCAGCACATTCAAGTGCAGCAGAAGGATCAGGATCAACAAATAAGCCTTGGAAATAAAGCCATCCGTCAATTACTGAACCGCCATACATTAGTGAGTATCCAATCACCCAGTAGGCTGTAACAGCTAGAGCAAAAACAAATAAGTTTTTAGCCAATATGTTTACCGCATTTTTTTGACGGCACATACCAGCTTCAACCATTGCAAATCCTGCGTTCATAAAAATAACGAGGATTGTGGCTATGAATAACCAGAGGTTATCTGCTAAAAAAGTTGCGGCTTGAGGTCCAGTTAAATCTGAAAGAGCGACCTCAGCACGGGCAGAGAAAGTGAAAACACCTAAACCCAAAAGTGCCAATGGGACAGATGCTAGCCATGCCCAAGACTGACTTCTTCTAAAACCTTTAATACTTCTTAAAAGAAGCATAGGACCATTTAAAAGACTTGCGTCTTGTAGACGGGAAGTAGTTCGCCTTGGAGGCGTTTGCAAAGCAGTGGTCATAAATGATGCTTACTTCGAAAAAAGAAATGGATAGTTAATCCAAAATTTATACACTATTAAATATGTATGCAACAGATACAAATAAGATGTAAGTGTTTATACGAAAAACAGTTTGATATTTAAAAAATGTTTTTATTTACACATTTTTCGTCTTAGAAAATAAAATTTAAGAATTTTTTACAGCTCAATAACAAGCAAAACAAAAAACAACACTAGTCAAACTAGTTAAGATATATCTATTCAGCTCGAATTAATGGTGTTATTTTTCTTGTGAATGCTGAAATGGTTTTACTCCTTCCCATGTGATTTGATCTAAAAAGAAGCCAAATGCGCATGGAATCACTTCTACACCATTCAAAATAGCCTCTCTAAATAACTCTCCATATAAAGGATCTGCTTTATCACCAGGTGCAAAAAGCTCTAAATCACTTCTACTAATACAAGGAATTAAAACTGCTCTTGAATTTGGATAAATACTCATCAATTCTTTCAAGTGTTTTTGACCTCTTGTAGTAATCGTATCTGGAAATAAAGCTAATGATTTTTCACACCAGGTCGTATTTTTAACCTCTACGAATATTTTTCTATCATCTTTATTACTCATGGCTGGATTGAGCAAAAGATCAATTCTACTTTTACTTTCTACGCCATAAACCACTTCTGCTTGAAGACTTGAAATCGGACCAAATTGCTTCTCTAAGCACTCTGCTTCAACTAAAAGCCTAATTAATTTATTAGGCATAGATGTATTAATACCAACCCAGCATTTCTTAAGCTCATTATGACTTGGCACCTCAGCTTGCTCCCATGACCAATCTAATTTACGTTTAGGTGAAGGAGAATACTTAAGCCTGACTCGACCACCAGGCCATAAAACCCCTTTCATTGGACCTGTGTTTGCACAATGTGCAGTAACAGTTTGTCCATCATCCAACTCAACTTCTGCCAGGAATCTCTTATATCTCTTAATTAATACTCCCTCTACAAGAGGGGGAAACTTAATAATCGGTTTTCCAATTTCAATCACTTAAGTATCACCCATTAAAAAAGAACTACAAAATAGTTTAAAAATGAAAGATCTCTATTTCAAATCTCCATGGCGAAAACAATAAAAGAAATTGCTTTCGTAGTCACTTCAGGAACTTTATTAAGCAAACTTGGAGGGATGGCAAGACAGTTAGTTATTGCTGGTGCTTTCGGCATTAGCGCTTCATATGATGCATATAATTATGCTTACATTATACCTGGTTTTTTCTTAGTTCTTTTAGGAGGAATCAATGGACCATTGCATAACTCAATGGTTACACTATTAGCAGATAAAAATAAAATAGACAGTAAATTATTCATAAGTTCTATCAATAATATTTTAGCTTTAATATTATTAATTATAAGTTTCTTTATTTTCTTTGCATCTGATTTTCTAATCAATATATTGGGGCCTAGTTTAACCCCTGAGGTAAAAGAAATAGCCTCCATACAATTAAAAATAATGTCTCCAATAATCTTCCTATCGGGATCAATAGGCCTAGCATTTGGATCGCTAAATGCCAAAAAAGAATTTTTCATCCCTTCTATAGCTCCATTAATTTCGAGTCTTGTAATAATAATCTCTATATCAAACTTTTGGATAAGCAAAGCAAACATAATTGATCCATATGAATTGAATTTGAGAGGAGGAATTATTCTTGCAAAAGCTACATTTATAGGAGCTTTATCTCAATATTTAATTCAAATACCTTACTTAATTAAAAAGGGTTTATTTGCAATAAGTTTTTCAATACAAGCAAAGTATTCAGAAATAAAAAGGGCATGGAAAATGATTGCTCCTGCATCACTTTCTTCAGGAATGATTCAAATTAATGTTCTTACAGATTTGTTCTTCGCATCAAAAATAGCAGGAGCAGCCGCGACTTTAAGTTATGCAAACTTTGTGGTTCAGGCACCTCTTGGAATAATATCAAGCACTATTTTAGTTCCATTATTACCAGTTTTTGTAAGTTTAAGGGCCCGAGAAAATCATATAAGATTAATACAAAAAATTCATCAGGGATTAACTCTTTCATTAACTTCAATGGTGTTTTTAGGATCTATATTTATTTCACTTTCAACTCCAATAGTTATATTGATATATGGAAGAGGATCATTTAATCAAAATGCGGTAAATATTGTAAGTCAACTATTAATTGCGTATGGAATAGGAATGCCTTTTTATCTATCAAGAGATCTATTAGTTAGAGTTTTTTATGGTATTGAAGATGCAAAAACACCATTTAGAATATCAACTATAGCAATATTTCTAAATTTATTTTTCGACTGGTTTTTAATAGGAGGATCAAGTCCTTGGGGGGAACTATCCCCTCTCAATCTAGGTGTAAATGGATTAGTCTTTTCAACTACATTTGTCAATTTTTTTGCTTGTATACTTTTATTATTAAAATTAAATGAAAAATTAGAGTACCTCAATTTATCTAGAATACTATCCCAAAACCTTAGAATTATTTTCATAGGTTTTATATCTGGAATCAGCTCATTTTATATTTTTAAAATGATTGATTTGCCTTATGGCTTCTTATATTTATTATTCAAAATCTTAGTATCTTCAGGAATAAGTCTTATAATATTTAATTATCTATCAATTTTTTTTAAAATTGATAGTGTCATTGATCTTAATAAGTATTTAAAAACTAAACTTTTTAATCTTTAAGAAAAACATCTTTTTCTGATCTGACTTTAAGAGGAATTTCCAAACAATTCATTTCATCAGTTTTTACTCCACTGACAGAGAGAATTCTTGCTTCGATGCCAAACTCTTGAAAAGCTATTTCCATTTCTTTCATTAATTCCTTTTCAACCTGTGCATCAGCATCAGCAACTTTCCCTATAAGTCTTTCTCCTAAGCGTCCAATTCGCTGCCTTACAACCTCTCTAGCATTAGTCACCTGAATGATTAGCAAGAATAAGAAAGCAATTGGTCAAATCTTATCCGCAATAGGGTTCTAAAATCTCCTCAAGATCAAAAAATTGATTTGATGGAATTAGTTTTGATAATGGCAAGCTAGTTTTACCACCTCCAAGTTTTACTTGAATCGATTCAAGACCTTTTCTAGATGCAACATTTGCACCTTGTTCAAAGTTAGCCTGACATTCAATAGCTAAGTCCTTTGCAAGGCCAGCATCTCCTAGATAAAGGTTCCAACTCCCAACTTGAATAAATAATCTGTCAGCTATTGAGACCGCTATCTCATTAATTTGAGATGCATCGATAGAAATGGACATAAAAAGTCAGGTTTTTCTATTATTAAAGAGGTTAAACTGAGATTGGTTACTATCTCAAATTAAGAAAAATTAATGGGAAAATAAGTTTTTAGCTTTCACAAGCAAATTTCAATGAATTTTTAGGCATAGATACAAACATATTTTTCTATTCTTCGGGAGTCGATCTGATATTGTTTTTTTGTGCGCCTGTAGCTCAGCGGATTAGAGCATCTGACTACGGATCAGAGGGTCGGGAGTTCGAATCTCTCCAGGCGCGTTTAAAAAATATTTAAATCCTTATATAAAAAGAAAATAAGAGAAAGTTTTGCCTAATTGGACTAAAGATATGCTTACTATCACATCATAAATAAAGGAATAAAGTGACTATTAGATCTTCTTTGTTGGAATGTGATCCAATTATTGCAAAATTAATAAACAATGAATTATCAAGACAAGAAAATCATTTAGAACTTATTGCAAGCGAGAATTTCACCTCCAAGGCAGTAATGGAAGCCCAAGGATCAGTTCTTACAAATAAATATGCCGAAGGACTACCCAATAAACGTTATTACGGAGGTTGTGAGTATATCGATGAAATTGAACAGCTAGCAATCGAGAGAGCAAAAATACTTTTTGGTGCTAATTGGGCAAATGTGCAACCACACAGCGGAGCACAAGCTAACTTTGCCGTTTTCTTAAGCCTTCTAAAACCTGGTGACACAATCATGGGTATGAACCTATCTCATGGAGGACATCTCACACATGGTTCACCTGTAAATGTCAGTGGCAAATGGTTTAACACATGTCACTACGAAGTTGATAAAACGACGGAAATGCTTGATATGGATGCAATAAGAAAAAAAGCAATTGAAAATCAACCTAAACTAATTATTTGTGGATTCTCTGCGTATCCAAGAAAAATTGACTTCCAGGCTTTTAGATCAATAGCTGATGAGGTAAATGCTTATTTATTAGCTGATATTGCTCACATTGCTGGTTTAGTGGCAAGTGGTCTTCACCCAAGTCCAATCCCGTATTGTGATGTAGTTACAACAACCACTCACAAAACCCTAAGAGGACCAAGAGGGGGACTAATCCTCTCAAAAGATGAAGAGCTTGGTAAAAAGCTTGATAAGGCAGTATTTCCAGGCACCCAAGGAGGGCCTTTAGAACATGTAATTGCAGCTAAGGCTGTAGCATTCAAAGAAGCATCTGAATCAGAATTCAAGCTATATAGTCAAAAAGTAATCTCAAATGCACAAGTTCTTTCTAGTCAACTTCAAAAAAGAGGTATTTCAATTGTAAGTAAAGGGACTGATAATCATATAGTTCTTCTTGACCTGAGGAGCATTGGTATGACTGGTAAAACTGCTGATCAATTAGTTAGTGATATCAAAATAACTGCGAACAAAAATACTGTACCTTTTGACCCCGAGTCCCCATTTGTTACTAGTGGTCTAAGGCTAGGTTCGGCAGCTCTTACAACTAGAGGTTTTGATAAAAAAGCTTTTGAGGATGTTGGAAATATTATTGCTGATAGACTCCTTAACCCAAACGATAAAGAAATAAAGGAGAAATCAATCAAAAAAGTATCTGAACTTTGCAACAAATTTCCTTTATATAGTGAAAACATCTAAAAAAATTAATATCAACAATAAAAACCAATGTGAAGCAGAGATTTTATGTATTGGAAGTGAAATTCTTCTAGGAAATATTGTTAACACTAATTCTCAATGGATAGCAGAACAATTAGCAATTTTAGGTATTTCACATTTTAGACAAACCGTTGTTGGAGATAATCCTGAAAGATTAAAAGAAACAATATTAGAGTCATCTAATCGATCTCAAATCCTAATAACAACTGGTGGTCTTGGACCAACACCAGATGATATTACAACAAAGGTAATTGCTGATACTTTCAACACACCTTTGGAACAAAGAAATGATATTCTGATTGACTTGAAAAATAAAATGAAGAATAAGACTAGTTCATTATCTGAAAGTCAAAAGAAGCAATCCTTAGTTCCAATAGGGGCTAAAATTATACAAAATTACTCAGGCACAGCACCAGGAATTATTTGGAGTCCTAAAGAAAATTTTACAATACTAACTTTCCCTGGAGTTCCTAATGAATTAAAAGAAATGTGGTTGAAAGAAGCTTCAAAATGGTTAGTTAACAATTTCTCAAAAAAAATTATATCTAGCAAAGTTTTACATTTTGCAGGTCTAAGTGAATCATTATTAGCGGATAAAATTCCACATTTGCTTAAAGCAAAAAACCCTACTGTCGCGACTTATGCAAGCACAGGGGAGGTAAAGGTAAGAATCACTGCTAAAGGAGATAATTTAGAAGAAGCAAATAATTTTATAGAACCTATTGAAAAAGAACTAATTCAACTCACTGGATTAAAATGCTTTGGTGTAGACAATACAACTCTTGAGGAAGTAGTAATTAAATTATTGCTTCATAGAAAAGAAACAATCGCTGTTGCAGAATCGTGCACTGGAGGAGGAATAGGTTCAAAACTTACAAAAATTCCTGGATCTTCAAAAATTTTCCATGGAGGCGTCATCGCTTACAACAATTCAATCAAAGAAAGAATACTAAGTGTCCCTGAGGAAATAATTAATACCCATGGTGCAGTCTCAAAGCCAGTTGTTGAATCCATGGCGATAGGAGTCCACAATAAATTCAAAGTCAACTGGGCTATATCTGTCAGTGGAATTGCAGGACCAACCGGAGGAAGCAAATTAAAACCAGTTGGTCTTGTGAATTTTTGTATTAAGGGGCCAAAAACATTTATCACTTGGGAAGAAAAATTTGGCTCTAATAAAACAAGAGAAGATATTCAAAAATTAAGTGTTTTAAATGCTCTTGATAGATTACGTTTATCTATACTCATGGAAAGCTAAGTCCTAATCAAAAGATTTTTAAATTGAGTTCTGGCACCCTCTACGACAAAGTTTGGGATTTACATCGGGTAAAAGAATTACCTGGTGGGTCAACGCAACTTTTTGTTGGTCTTCATTTAATTCACGAAGTTACCAGTCCTCAAGCTTTTTCAGCTATTCATGAAAAAAATCTTGGAGTCAAATTTCCCAATCTGACAATCGCAACTGTTGACCATATAGTGCCAACATCAAATCAACAGCGTCCTTTTAATGATCCTCTCGCTGAGGAAATGTTGACTACTCTAGAAAAAAACTGCGAATCTCATGGAATAAAATTCCATGGAATTGGAAGCACTTCACAAGGGGTAGTGCATGTAATGGCTCCAGAGTTGGGGTTGACTCAACCAGGCATGACAGTTGCTTGCGGTGATTCCCATACCTCAACGCATGGAGCATTTGGAGCAATTGCATTCGGTATTGGGACAAGTCAAGTAAGAGATGTTTTAGCCAGTCAAAGCTTGGCAATGAAAAAATTAAAAGTTAGAAGAATATGGGTGGATGGTGCATTGCAAAAGGGAGTTTACGCAAAAGATCTAATTCTTCATATTATTAGACACCTTGGAGTCAAAGGAGGTGTTGGGTTTGCCTATGAATTTGCTGGTCCTGCAATAGAAAAACTTTCAATGGAGGGAAGAATGACTATATGCAATATGGCAATTGAGGGAGGTGCTAGATGCGGTTACATCAATCCAGATGAAACCACTTATAAATATCTAAAAGGCAAAGAGTATTCTCCAAAAAACCAAGGATGGGATAATGCTATTAAATGGTGGAAAAGTTTAGCTAGTGATTCAGAAGCTAAATTCGATGATGAGATTCGATTAAATGGATCATCAATCGAACCAACAGTTACTTGGGGGATAACCCCTGGTCAAGGGATTTCAATCAAAGAAAAAATTCCAAATCCTGAGTTACTCCCTCACAATGAGCAACAAATAGCTAGAGATGCTTGCAAATATATGGATTTAGAGCCAGAAAAGCCCATAGAAGGAACATCAATTGATGTTTGCTTTATAGGTAGTTGTACCAATGGAAGATTAAGTGATCTCCAAGAGGCATCTAAAATTGTTAGAGGTCATAAAGTGGCGACAGGAATAAGAGCATTTGTTGTTCCTGGTTCCCAAAAGGTTGCTAAGGAGGCCAAGCAAAAAGGAATAGACAAAATATTTCTCAAAGCAGGTTTTGAGTGGCGAGAACCAGGATGTTCAATGTGTCTAGCAATGAATCCAGACAAATTAGAGGGAAGACAAATAAGTGCTAGTTCTAGCAATAGAAATTTCAAAGGCAGGCAAGGCTCTGCTAGTGGGAGAACTTTATTAATGAGCCCAGCCATGGTTGCTGCTGCTGCAATAAATGGGAAGGTTACTGATGTAAGAAAATTACTCCAAGAATAAAAATAAACTTTTTCAATAAATGAAACAAGAGTTCCCAAAAGGTGAAATCAAATCAATCAAAGGTCGTAGCTTTTCAATTAAAGGCGACGATATTGATACTGACAGAATCATTCCTGCGAGATTTCTCAAATGTGTAAGTTTTTCCGCTTTAGGAGAACAAGTATTTGCAGATGACAGAAAGGAACTCAAAGGTAATCACCCATTTGATCTCGAAAACAATAAAGGAGCGAATATTCTTATTGTTAATGATAATTTTGGCTGTGGATCCAGTCGTGAGCATGCACCACAGGCTCTTATGAGATGGGGGATAAGATTACTTGTGGGAGAAAGCTTTGCTGAAATTTTCTTTGGGAATTGCCTTGCACTAGGGATCCCTTGTCTAACAGCTTCTAAAAAAGAAATAATTAAAATACAAAAACTTGTTGATGAAAACCCTAAACAAATTTGGAGTTTTAAGCTTGATGAACTATCAATTTCTAATCAAAAGGAAACCATAAAACTGAACCTTGAAGAAGGAGCTTACAAAATGCTTTATTCAGGGAAATGGGATGCAACCTCTCAACTGCTTGATGAAGAAGAAAGAATTAAAAAAATATTTAAAAATCTACCTTATCTAAATAATTTCAAATAAAAATTTAACACCCTTATAATTCAGAATTATCAAAATCAAATCCATTTATACGAAAATATAATCCTCCTGCCTCATTATCTGGATGGTAATAAATTCCAATTTCATATGCTCTTTTATGCCATAAAAGTCCTAGCTTAGTATCATAATATTCTCCATAATTTTCTGAATTATTATCAATATTTATATTAGAAACAATATCAACAACAAAAGGACCATATATTTGTTGCATAAAACTTATATTCAGTGTTCTCAAATCAATTGCATTATCAAACTTAAATGGACTACTTCCTGATTTGATTTTCACACCTGGCATAATAGAAAGTTTAGTATAATCGAGAAAATTCCTTTCCAATTCACCTAATCTAATCTCAGGACCAATGCCAAACTTAAGAAAAGTCTGATCACTACCATCTTCGTATTTGAAAAATCCTGAATTAATATTTGTTTTTAAAACTAATTCAGGATTAATTGGAACTGGAGTTAGTAGCATTTTTTTATTCTGATCTAGATTTTCTTTATTACTTTTCCATATTTCATATTCACTATCTAAAGAAGCAAAAGCACTAGTACGCCAAAGAGTAATGACTTCATTGTGTCCAAGCTTTTCCGCTTCGTATTTAGCGGAGCCTAATCGAAGATTTAAATTATTTCTAACTTCACCAGATTTAAAAGAACTAGTCTTTTCTATAAAGCCTCCATAAGCAGACTTGATTTCAGTCTCACCAATAGTACCATTCCAGGCTCTAGATCTATAAGTAGTAAAAATATTAAAACTTGAATAGTCTATAATAGGCATTTTATAATACTTAGTCAAAGTAGAAGAATGCCTATATCCACTAGATATTCTAGCAGTATTTAATGTACTTAAATCATTTTTACTATCGAAGCTCCAATCTTTATAATTAGCATTCACTTTTATATTTAGACCAAATAAATCTGAAATATTAATATCTTTATTATAATAACTTTTATTTTTTTGATAACTATTTGTCTTACCTAAAATAGCCCTACTAAGAAGGAACTGAGGCTCGAAATTAACTTTAATATTTTTATTAATATTAGTATCATCACTTCTTCTGATCAAAAGCAATCCATCACGATCCTTACCATCATACATTAACTTATATTTACTTTTTCTTTTTCTTTTACCAAATATTCTCTTACCTAGAAAAGTCTTATTCCTACCCTCGAGAATTAAATTAGTCTTAGAAGACGTAATAATTAATTCTCCAGTTTCATCCTCCTCTATCACAACATCTATTCCCTCAAAAGAAATTTGACTAGGATCATATGGATCATTAGTAAAATTAATCCTATTCGCTTTCCAAGTATTATCCTTAATGGTTATTAAATCAGATTTAAATCTCCAATCATTAATAGAACCTACAGATTTATTAGATCTTGTTATTTTATTTTTTGGTAATTGAATATTTCCAAAAGAAAATTCTATGCCATCATCATAAGTATTTTTTCCTTTATTATTTAATCTATTTATAGATCGATTATTTACTGCTAATTGTTTTGAATTAGAATCAATTTTAAAGTCTTCTAATACATTCTTAATATCTAATATTCCATAGGCGTCTTCAATAATTCCCTCTTCCTTTAGTAAATTAAATTTAAATTCTTTAGCTCTTATATATTGCCCACCTTTAATATATATAACATTACCCGTGGCAGATAAAATACCTGTTGATTTTTCATATCTTAACAATTCAGATTCCAATGATCCACCATTAATTAAAGCCTTGACATTGCCCTCAAATAAATAAATATTTTGATCATAGTCATATTGCTTATCTGCATAAATCCTCAAGGTTAAAAATATGTCTTCTTTTTTATTTACTTTAAATTGTTCAACGGATAAGTTGTTTGAATCATCAATATAATTACCAATAGAAAAGCTATAATTTTTAGTCTTATCTAAAACTTCATAAAAATTCTCTTTCCCTATTGAAACCTCAAAAAATGACAATAAAAAATTTAACCCTAGAAATCCAAGGCTTGAAATCAATAGATATTTTTCTTTCGCCGCCAATTAAGTTAAGCAGACGAAAGAATAATACTTAACAAACCAAATACAGGGACTTTTTTAGTCCAGTAATTAGCGTGTCATTATTAGTCCTGAGGACTTTCCAAGTCCTTTCTATTTGGTGTCCTTGTTGGATCACTTGCCAAGAAACCAAATAAAAAGATCCCGACAAAGAAAAAGACGACCGTATAGACGGAAATCTTGAGGGCAAGCATGAATACGAACCAACTAATTAGAGATTCAACCTATCCTATGAAGTCAATAACTCCAATCAGAAATCCAAAGGTGTTACAGACTTTTGGAAATAGAAAAAAAATCTTTTTGCCAATGTAAAGCTAAAAACGCCAATGAATTCAAGGATTATCATTAGAAAGACCAAGTTTTTTCTAATTAAAATCAAAGGAATCCTTAACTTTCTTTTGTCTTTTTTTTGTAATTTTCTTGGTTTTTCTCACTATTTCAAAAAATATTTCTCAAAAATCATAATTTTTTTAGGTCATTCCATCACAAGTTTCTACAGTCTCTTCTTCTTTTGGACAAGTTCTCATACAATATCGGGACTCATACAAATCTGAGCTTAGAAAAACGACATGGGACAAAAAACAGCACTTGGATCTTTGCTGAAATCTATCGGCAATTCTGGGCAAGGAAAGGTTGTACCAGGTTGGGGAGCCACACCAGTTATGGCATTCATTGGTGCTTTACTTCTGGTTTTCCTAGTGATTATGCTCCAAATTTATAACCAGTCACTACTCCTTCAAGGTTTTTCAGTCGACTGGAATGGCTGAATTGACTAAATTCTGAGTAGTTAAGGTTCGCCCATGAATATTTTTGGGGTTGGTTTACCCGAAATAGCAGTTATTGCTGGGTTAGCTCTTGTTATTTTTGGACCAAAACGTCTCCCTGAGCTTGGGCGAACCATTGGAAAAACTCTTAAAGGTCTTCAAAGTGCCTCAACAGAGTTTGAACGTGAAATCAAAAACGCCATGACTGAAGACGAGTCTTCAAATGAAAACATTGAAGACAAAGAAAATTAATTTCTCCAAAAATAATTAGATAGATATTTTCATCAGAATTAACAGTGATTATAAGTTTTGAGTATGTTTTCAGATGAATTGAAATTATTGGTTGGCTTGGGCAACCCTGGGTCTGCATATCATAAAACTCGACATAATGTTGGATTCATGGTGCTCGAGGAGATTGCTAGAAAAAATAATTGCGCCTTTCGGGAAAATAAAAAACTCCATGGGAGAACGTGTGAAATTGGATCAGGTATTAATAAAACAAGGCTTTTAATGCCTAGCACTTACATGAACGACAGCGGAAAAGCCGTGCGCTTAACAAAAGACTGGTTTAATTTTGAAAATCGCCAATTGATAGTCTTAGTTGATGATATGGATCTGCCGCTAGGTAAAATAAGAATTCGTTCTAAAGGAAGTGCAGGCGGTCATAATGGATTAAAAAGCATTATCAACCATCTTGGCACTAATGAATTTAAGCGATTAAGAATTGGGATAGGCTCGCCAAGTAACATTTCAATAGAGAGAAAATCTAAAACTATTTCTCATGTATTAGGTAGATTTTCAAAAGAAGAATTTGTAATATTAGATTTAATCATTCAAGAGATAATGAGTTGTATTGAATCAATAACATCAAACAATTGGGACAGGATAATTACTCGAATCAATTCATATAAACCTAACAATCAATAAATTTAGGGAAATGTATAATAAACCATCAACTATTGCATATCTTCAGATTCACAAGCAGTGCTTTAATCAAAAAAAAGTAGAGGGAATTGTCCGAGCAGGAGGTTTTGAATGGAATTTCATTTGGGCTTTTAATCAAGGTCAACTATTTGTTGAACCGCCTCTAGGGAGAGCGCTAATAAAAGATGCATTAGAGCGATATTTAGTTAAAGCAGATTATAAACTTGAGTCTGGTGGTGACTACATTTTTACAGTTAGGGCCAAATTTTAATATCTACTTTATCTGGCCAAATAAAACTATTCTTTAAAAAATCTTCCAATAAAACTAACGCTACAACTGCATCAAGATTTTCAGGTGGGAAAAGTATTTCTTTGGGCAGCCAACGTATCAAATAGTTTGGAGGCCATATTTCCCAATATCTAAATCTAGCTCTTAATGTTGATCCCTTTTCATTAACGTAATCGAAGTTGAAGATATTTTTTCTTTTTAATTCATTTTCTATATAACTACAATTTGTTCCATCACCAATTATTATTTTAATTATTTGATAATTTTGATTCCATGAAGAAACTAAACCAGAAAAATTACTTAATGAAGATATTCCTGCTTCAATAACATTACCTGATTCAATATCGGCTAATAACAAGCCACATTTTTTACTTCCTGGATCTATGGATATATATAAACTCATTGAGTTTTATTCATTATAACTTTTTCTAAAGATTTTAACTCTAAAGATATTGAAACCTTATCAGCACTTTGGCTATTATCCATGGCTTTCGCAATGATTTGAAAATCTCCCTTTTCCCTATTAACTAGATCTTTACCTAAATCATTAATCTGGGAAGCATTAATTTTCAACTCAGAGCTTAAGGAACCTCGCCTCTTAACCTCGGCTAAAGTTGAAGAAAGTAATAGTTTAATCTTTTTTCGTATAGCCTCAGAATCAGATTGTTCTATATAAATATTTTCTCTGGCAATAATTTCTCCTTTCTTAGTAATATTTTTATTTAATGTAAGTTCAGGGAATGCATAAACATAATTTTCTCCTCTAAGAATATTCCCTGCTGATTTTATACTAACCACCCAAGTTCTTTTATCAGCTATTATTTTTTCAAGATTTTCAATATGATCTTTACGCACTAATAGTACTCTACGATATTTGGATTGATTAGTTTTAGCCAAGTTATATGCATAAAAATTTGCCTGCTGAAGTATACTCTCTATCTCTCTTCTTATATTATCGTTGTTCTTTATTTGAATAGTCTTAGTTATAAGAGATTGACCACTACTTATCACTACATCACCACTTCTTAAAGCATATAAATTTTTTTCTAATTTTTTCAACTCTTCTTCTCTTTTATTAATCTTTTCTCGAATATCCTCTAATTGAAATAATCCAACCCTAAAATCCCTATCAAATGCAACCATCGTTGCAAATGAAATAGCACTAATAATACTTCCAGTAAAAACAGTTATTAAAATAGCTGTACTTTTAGGTCTTAACTTAAAAATACTTAAACGTGCTTTCCCAACTCTAGTACCCAAGCGATCTCCCAAAGTAGAAAGTATTCCACCTAGGATTAATATTAAAATAATTTTCAGCCAGACAGTCACAGAGATATTGAAGAGGGATTAATCAAATCTCTTAGACATTAGTATGCTTTGGGCTTTAATTAAATCTTTTTGCTAAAGCTATTGGATCAAAGATAGTTATTTTTTTTCTATCTATTGCCAATAATGACGAACTTTTTAACTCACCAAGTAACCGTGTAATTGTGACCCTGGTTGAACCTATTGCTTCAGCAATAGCTTGATGAGAAAGTCTTAAATCAATTGTTACTCCTTTTTCTCCGGGGACTCCAAAGTCCCTACACAAAACTAGTAAAAAGCTTGCGAGACGAGAGGACATATCTCGGTGCGTTAAAGTTTCTATCATGGTTTCAGTTTGAAGAACTCTGCTTGATAAACCTTGAAGCAAAAGCAATCCAACTGAAGCGTCTTGCTCAATTGCATTCCTTACTGATGAAGCTGGAGCAGCAATAAGTTCAACACGCGTAAAGGCAATAGCATGATAAAAGCGATCTGATCTGTGACCTGTCAATAGAGATAAAACTCCAAAAAGACTATTTTCTCTTAATAACGCAACCGTAATTTCCTCTCCTGTTTCATAAACCCTACTCAATCGAACTGCACCTCGCCTAATCAAATAAACCCTTTCAGCTGGATCACCAGGGAAAAAAATTGTTTTCGACCTATCTACAATTTCAGTGGAGACCCCATCAAGAGATTTGATTACATCCAACAGTGTTTTGCTTGATGGCAAAGGAGATGAAGAATTAACAGCCATCTGGCTATGTCGTTGTTGATTGAAACGGGTAAAGCCACGATAGGAGGTGACCATATTTAATTTATTGTTCAAAGAAGATTAATAAGTCGAGATAAAACGATATGTAGCTATGGCGACTTTTTGGCTCCTTAGTCCCCAACTAAATCTAAAAAATCACTTTGTAATCCTATCTTCTAACAAGAGAAAGCTTGAAAAAGGGCAAAAAGCATCAAAAACGACAATTCATTACTCCTTGAATCCCTCATAAAACCTTAAAAATTATTTATCTCTAAGAATTAATTATTTAATACACCACAGATAGTGTTGATTTGGTTGTTTAGAAATTTTCTGCCGCTAGATTAAATAAAAGACATCATTATCAAAATTGAGATGAATGCACGAGCTAGCATTAATGCTCAACAAAAAGGTTCATCCCCGTATAAGGAGGCTTCTCTAAGGCCAGTCCCATATAGCAGCCCCTTACAATTAGTCAAATCACAAGGACAAGTACAAATCCACACTTCTAGTTTTAGAGGTAGCTTTTCTATAGTTCTAAGTGAAGCCCTACGATCCGCAGGATTAGGTAGCAAAGTTTTAATATCTCAATTTTTAAGAGGCGGAGTGAACCAGGGGCCCAAAGGAGGAATAAATCTTTGCGGTCAATTGGAGTGGCTCAGGCCAGCTCTTGAGACATGCTTACCTGAACAGTTATCAGAAGAACATTTATCTTTAAAAAGAAAATATGAAGAGAAAGCCATTCAAGAGCTCTGGGAATATTGTAAAAAAAGTTTATTTGAAAAAAATTTAGATAAACTTGTTCTCGATGAAATAGGAATGGCAATTAACCTTGGTTTCATTGAAGAAAATGATTTAATTTATATGATAAATAATCGTCCATCATCGACAGATATTATCCTTACAGGACCTTCAATACCTCCTAAAATAATGGAAATGGCTGACCAAATCACCGAATTACGCTGCAATTAAATGTTAAAAAACGATCTTTGGATTTCAGAGCAAGCTTCCTTAGGAATGCTTGAACCATTTCAAGAAAAACTAATAAGGCATCTTGAACCGGAATCAAAAAAATCGCCTGTTTTAAGCTTTGGTTGCTCATCATATGGATACGATTTGCGTCTTTCTTCAAAAGAGTTTTTGATTTTCAAGCATGTTCCAGGAACAGTAATGAATCCAAAGAAATTTAATCCTGCCAATTTAGAACCTACAGATTTAAAAGAAGATAAAGATGGGAAATATTTTATTTTACCTGCTCACTCTTATGGACTTGGTGTTGCATTAGAAAAGATGAAAGTTCCACCTAATATTACTGTGATTTGCCTTGGAAAAAGCACCTATGCTCGGTTGGGGATAATAGTAAATACAACTCCTGCAGAAGCTAGCTGGGAAGGTCATCTTACCCTGGAATTCAGCAATAGCTCAGGAGCTGATTGTAGGATTTACGCAGATGAAGGAATTTGTCAATTGCTTTTCTTTGAAGGTGACCCCTGTGAAACAACATATAGTGATAGGCAAGGTAAGTATCAATATCAACCTGAAAAAGTAACCCTAGCAAAAGTATAATTATGAGTCTTGTTAAATTAATAACTTCTACTCCAGATGCAGAAAAAAGTATGGCATATATTGCCAGAGTTAGTAATCCAAAAAATCAAGATAATAATGACTTTACTAAGTTAATAGGGTATTGCATAAAGAATGAACATTGGAGTGTTTTTGAACAAGCATATATGACTTTACAGATAGAAACAACTAGAGGAATCGCTGCACAAATATTAAGACATCGATCTTTTACTTTTCAAGAATTCTCACAACGTTATGCAGATAGTAGACAATTAGGAGAAATCCCTATACCTGAATTAAGAAGGCAAGATAATAAAAACAGACAAAATTCCATTTCAGATTTATCAGAAGGAGTTATTAATCAATTTAATAAAAAGATTAAACATCTATTTAATCTAAATAAAGAACTTTATGAAGAAATGCTAGAAGCTGGGATAGCTAAAGAATGTGCAAGATTTGTACTTCCACTTGCCACACCAACCAGAATCTATATGACAGGGTCATGTCGTTCTTGGATTCATTACATAAATCTAAGAAGTGGTCATGGGACACAAAAAGAGCATATGGATATCGCGAAAGAATGCAAAAATATTTTTTCAAAAGAATATCCAGTAGTTTCATCCGCTTTGAATTGGTTAAATTAGCCATGATCTCTTGGTCCTTCAGACTCTCTAATAATATTAAAATTTCCTTGATTAGAATAAGTTTTTAATGGCAAATTACTCAAGTTTGATAATTGAGTAAAAGACGGCAATTCTTCATTATTAATCAGTGCAAGAAAAATATCATTCAGTTCGCTATATTTTCTAACCCCTAATGAAAATCCCTGGAATACACCTTTATCATCAAAGAAAGTCAACTGAGGAATACCATTTACATTATATTCATCAATCAAATCAATCCACCTTGAATTTTCAACATTCAATAAAACAACGTCAACTTTATTAGAGTTTTGTTTTTTTGCCTCAATCATGTCAGGAGCCATCTCCTTACAAGCTTCACACCAATCTGCATAGAATTCAAACACTGTAGGTTTTCCATTGGATAAAGCTTGCTCAGGTAAAAGAGAATTTTTTGCTAATTGGTCAAGCATCGCATTGGGTTTCAAACCGTTGCGTAAAAATAATAGTAAAATAACAAGAACAATACTAATAAACACTAAAGAATATTTTTGAAGAATACTTAGATCTTTATCTGAACTAGTGTTATCAATCATCAGAGATAATTATTTTTACCATTAATTATATACAAAATTTGTGATTTATAAGAACATATAATAGTAGTAATTATAAATGTACCTATTTAACAAGGGGGGTCTCATTTCTAGTATACATTGCTCTATATACTGGCAAATTTTTATGAAGAACGAACAACTCTCTATCTGTAGAGGCTTCATAAGGGTTTTTATTTAGCCATTTCAATCCCTTTACATATTTTCTATTAAAATATGTGCTTTTATCAATAACATTAACCATCGATTCAACAAGTCTCAATATATCGCTTTGAATAAATAGTTCACCTTCCTTACTAATGTGTCTTGCAATTGAATTAATCAGACTATTTTTCACAACACGTCTTTTGATATGTTTTCTCTTAAACCAAGGATCTGGAAATTGAATTGAAACTCTTTTTAATTGATCATAATCTAAATCTGATAACCATTCATCCAGGCTTACATTCACATTACAATATAAGAATTTCAAATTTTCTAATTCTAGTTTTTTTCTTTTTCTTTCAGATGAAATAACAAGAGGTTCTCTTATCTCAAGTCCTAAAAAATTCCAATTTGGATGTTTCAATGCTAATTGAATTAGGAATTCACCTTTAGCAGATCCAATATCTATATGAATTGGATAATAAGAATCCTTGAAAATTAAAGACTTGCTTGGAAGTGATAATGGTAACTGGAAAAATTGGCTTAATGGATTTACATGCTGTCTCACAGTATGAAACCTGATATTAACTAATCAAATCATTATTCTAGCAAGTCCGTTTAATTTTCAAGAAGGAAATATCAAAAAGATATAATTTATGTTTATTATTAATTTATTTTGTTTTGTCAACCTCTAATCATCCATAAAACTATAGAAAAAATAGATAAATGACTTATCAAATTTTTAATAATATAGAGAAACCTCATTAATAAATGAGAAAAATCATGAAAATAATAAATAAAGGCTGATAATACATATGAATGAGACTTTTTTCTTGACTGAACCTCAATTTCAAATTCTAGTTTGGCTGTCATATCGAATTGCCGCCACCTTTGCATTAGGACTTCCATTATTTCTTTTGATATGGGCAAAAATATCTAATACAAGCTCGATTGATAGACTTTTATCAATTTATTGGAAAGTTGCGAGTCTATATGCAATAAGTCTTTTATTTCTTAGTGGGGAAAGTCAATTAGGTCAATTAATTGCATTCATCTCCCCGATAATGATGGTTTTTTCGATTTGGTTTTGGATTGATCTCAATGAAGAGATTGAAGAAATGCCTATTTATAAGCCCATTTCATTAACCACAAGAATTTGGCGCTGGACTTTATCTTTTTGGGGAATACTAAGTACAGGACTTCATGTATTTAGTTGGCAGTGCTTGAATTCAATAAATCAGAGCTATTGTGATACTTGGAGAGAAATTCCATATAATTCATTTATTACCACAAAAATGATTATAAAATTTATTTTAGATGGTAATTGGACTACAGCATTTTCTACATTTTTTGCATATTTAGCATTAATTTTGTATTTAATAGGTTTACTTCAATGGCTAATTATGCAATTACCTAAAAATGGACGTTTTGCTGGTAAATTCTAAACAATATTTAATTTAATAATTAACTCAGGATAATAGTTAAATAGCCAAAACTACTTTTTCACATCTATTACAAATATTTTGATGATTTTTATTATTGCTCATTTCAATTTCATAATGCCAGCATCTTTCACACTTAATTCCTCTAGCTTTAGCTATATCTACTGAAGCAATATCATTTGCTTCAGTAACTAAAACTTCAGCCCATGGATCGCCACCAATTTGTAAAGATGAGACCAGTAACCAATCTCTCAAAACATCAACCTTATTAGATTCACTTTGAGAAAGCCATTCAACAGCAGCCTGAACTTTTTCATCATGAATCTCAACTCTAACTGCTGCTTCTAAAGAAGAACCTAATTTTTGATTATTTCGACAACTCTCTAACATCCGATTGATAACTGTTCTAAGTTTGCGAAGTTCATTAACGTGCGAATTAAAGCTTCTATTCCTCCATGATTCAGGTACTTTAGGCCATCCTCTTTGAAAAACTGAAGTTTCTTCAATAGTATATGGAATATTTTGCCAAATATCCTCTGCCATATGACATAAAACAGGTGCTATTAAGCCAGAAATCTTCTCAATAACCAAGGATAAAACCGTCTGACAACTTCTTCTTCTAAAGTCAGATTTCGAACTCACATATAATCTATCTTTTGCTATATCTAAATAAAAATTAGATAGATCTACTACACAAAAGTTCTGAATTAATTGGAAGAACTTAGAAAATTCAAAATTAGAGAATGCATCAGTAATCTCATCAATCACTTCAGCTGTTCTATTCAACATCCATTTATCTAATAAAGGCAATTCAGAAACATTAATAGCATCAACTTTATTATCAAAATCATAAATGTTACCTAATAAATACCTAGAAGTATTTCTAACTTTTCGATAAACATCAGAAATTTGTTTTAAGATATTTGATCCAATAGGGACATCGGCAGAATAATCAACAGAACTAACCCAAAGTCTCAAAACATCAGCTCCATAAGCAGGGTCTAACTTCTTATTTGAACCACCATTAATTATCACTAATGGATCAATAATATTACCTAAGGATTTACTCATTTTTCTACCATTTTCATCTAACGCAAAACCATGCGTAAGAACCTTTTTAAAAGGGGCCTTTTCATTTACTGCCACAGAGGTTAACAAAGAAGACTGAAACCAACCACGATGTTGATCAGAACCCTCCAAGTATAAATCTGCTGGATAATTTAAATTATTACTTTTTGATATAACCGAAGACCAACTTGAACCTGAATCAAACCAAACATCCATAGTATCAGTTCCTTTTTTCCATTTATCTGCCTGATTTAAATAAGAAGGAGGCAAAAGCTTGGATTCATCGTATTCCCACCAAATATCTGATCCATATAGGGAAAATAAATGAGAGATATAATCAATAGTTTCTTCATTGAGTAAAATGTCTTTACCATCTTTTTCATAAAATACAGGGATAGGTACACCCCAAGTTCTTTGACGAGAAATACACCAATCTCCTCTATCACTAACCATAGAATTAATTCTATTTTTCCCTGATTCAGGAAGCCAAGTAACATTTTCTATTGCAGAAAGTGCCTTATCCCTAAAACCTTCCACAGAAGCAAACCACTGTTCTGTAGCTCTAAAAATTGTTGGTTTTTTAGTTCTCCAGTCGTAAGGATATTTATGCTCGTATGGAATTTCTTTCAGTAGGACACCAGTATCTCTGAGACCATTGATTAATACATTATTAGCATCTTTCAAGACATTTAAACCTTCAAATTTCCCAGCTTCATTAGTAAGAAAACCCTTAGAATCAACAGGGCAAGAAATCGGTAAATTATATTTTCTACCAGTATTAAAATCATCTACACCATGCCCAGGAGCAGTGTGAACCAATCCAGTTCCTGAATCAATAGTTATATAATCACCGCCTAATACAACTGGACTATTCCTATCAAATAAAGGATGTTTATAAATAATTCCATCTAATAAAGATCCTTTAATTAATACCTTTCTTTCACAATGTATACCTACAGTCATAGATACTTTGTCTAAAAGATCATTGGCTGTAATTATCAATGACTGATCAGAACTTTTAGCAATTACATAATCTAATTTTTCATTAACAGAAATAGCCTGGTTTGCTGGAATTGTCCATGGAGTAGTAGTCCAAATGAGAAGCTTAACTTCTTTTAAAATCCCATCAGAGTCAAATAATTCTGAGGCCTGATTATAAATCTCTTGCTTTAATATTTCTGGTATTTGATAAACTTTAAATCCCACATAAATACTTTGACTAATATGCCCTGTGGGATATTCCAATTCTGCTTCTGCTAGTGCTGTTTGAGAGCTTGGACTCCAATGCACTGGTTTTAAACCTCTATATATATATCCCTTGAAAACCATTTCGCCAAACAACTTGATCTGAGACGATTCAAAATGTTTATCTAAAGTTAAATAAGGGTTTTTCCAATCCCCCCATATTCCCCATCTTTTAAACCCATCCATTTGATTAGATACTTGCTTTTTTGCATAGGCAGCAGCTTTTTTCCTCAACTTAATAGGAGTTAATTCAGCTCGTTGAGATTTATCTAAGGCTTGTAGAACTTTCAATTCAATAGGTAATCCGTGGCAATCCCATCCAGGGACATAACAAACTTTTTTCCCTTGCATGATTTGGAATTTATTAATTATGTCTTTCAAGATTTTGTTAAGTGCATGTCCCATATGCAGCGTTCCATTTGCATATGGGGGGCCATCATGCAAAGTAAAAGTTTCTCCAGAATTTTTTAAGCCTAGATCAAAATCTATATTGTTTTCAGTCCAAAAATCTTGCAATTCCGGTTCTCTAAGAGTTGCATTTGCCCTCATACCAAATTTAGTTTGCAAAAGGTTGAGGGTTTCTTTGTAAGAGGGACCATCCTTTTCTGACCCTTTATTTAACTTATTCACTTGGAGAAATATTCAATAATCATCATGATTGCCTGAGGCCCTTTAACCTTATCAAGAAGTCTATTCATTTTCAGTCAATTTCTCATTTCTGACCTGATTAGAATCAGTTGAATCAGGTTGATCAACTACTTTCATCTGGATTTCCTCTTTCAAAACTGGATGAACCCATTTCTTTTCTTTGAAAGGTTTTTCAGATTGAGTAATAAAGCTTTTAAAAAAATTGAAAAAACTATTTCCTAGTAAACCAATAATTTGACCAAGCTGTTTAACAGATACAAACCATCGCTCAAAAGAACCAATCAGCTTTTTTTCATCCAGACTTAGCTGATACCATCTTGTTTGAATAATTTCAGACATCATTTTTCCATACAAAATCGCCATAGAGATAACAAATAAATTTATTGAACCTCTCAAAAGGTCATTCTCAACTAGAAGAAATAATCCTAAAAACAAAAAAAGTCCACCATTTAACCAGTCTCGTGGTCTACTTAATTCAACAAGTATTAAAGGTAAAGCCAATATCAACAACCCAACAATAAGAAATAAGTATCCAAAAATTGAAATAACCATATTTTTTCAATATGAATTTATTTTGACTTGGTTGAGGCGGATTGAAAAACTAAAAATCATTACTCTTAAAAGGACATTCCAAATGTCTAATTGATAAATATTGAAATTACATTAATCTTTTTACGATCACGAATCAAAAATAGTCTTTAAATAACCATCAATGAGCTGCTAGAGTCAAAAACAATCGGTGAAAGCCTTTGGCCCACCTGGCGGAATTGGTAGACGCGCTGGTTTTAGGTACCAGTGACTTCGGTCGTGGGAGTTCAAGTCTCCCGGTGGGCATTTTTTACTTAAGCTGAACAGGTTTAATCTAATCTAAATCACATCAAGCAATGACCCAGTGCTTATCGAGGTCGGACAAAAATGAAGCAACTAAAAAGCTGAAGTCATTACGCGACTGGCAAAATCAAATACAGGAATATCTTGATCCACCTAAGCCTTTAAACGTTACATTAGGTCTATTCATTAGTGGATATATTCTTGCGATAATTACTGTTTGGCAGTGGTATCAAGGGAATTGGCCTTTACCAATTTTAGTCGCATTATCTTTTCTTGCTCTGCATATGGAGGGCACTGTTATCCATGATGCCTGCCACAATGCTGCTCATCCCAATAAATGGATCAATCAATTAATGGGGCATGGAGCCGCAATATTATTAGGCTTTAGTTTCCCAGTATTTACTAGAGTTCATCTAGAGCATCACAAGTATGTCAACGATCCAAAAAACGACCCAGATCACATAGTTAGTACCTTTGGCCCTGTGTGGTTAATTGCTCCAAGATTTTTTTATCATGAATATTTTTTCTTTGAGAGAAAACTTTGGAGAAAATATGAATTAATGCAATGGGGAATAGAGAGAGGAATATTTATATGTATTGTAATAGCAGGTATTAAATATAATTTTATGAATGTTATTTATAATCTATGGTTCGGACCAGCATTAATGGTGGGAGTTACTTTAGGGATATTTTTTGATTATTTACCACATAGACCTTTTCAATCAAGAAATAGATGGAAAAATGCAAGAGTTTACCCAAGTAAGTTAATGAACCTACTTATAATGGGACAAAATTATCACTTAGTTCATCATTTATGGCCCTCTATTCCATGGTTTGAATATAAACCAGCATATGAAACAACAAAACCACTTTTAGATCAAAAGGGATCTCCACAAAGAATGGGGATTTTCGAGACAAGAAAAGATAGTCTAAATTTTGTCTATGATGTAATTCTTGGAATTAGAAGTCATAAAAAAAGGAGGAGTAAAATGAGGTCCGTGGCAAAAATATTACCAAGAAGTAATTGGAGGAAAAACTATCTAAAATTAATATATAAAACAGCTATTAGAACAGAAAATAAATATGATTGATCTTCAAACTTAAAGGATTTTCGGAACCCTAAAAAAATCACCTTCTCTATGAGGTGCCTGATTCAGAATATCCTCTCTTGAACAATTAACCTCAACTAAGTCTTCTCGCATTGCATTGACTACTTCTACTGCTCTAGTAGTTGGGGGAATGTTTCTAGTATCTATTTCCTGTAATTGATCAATATAGGAAAGTATTTCTTCGAGTTGAGCTGTATAAGTTTCAATCTGATCTTCTGGGATTTCTAAACGTGCTAACTGAGAGACCTTACGAACATCTGATGATGAGATTTTTGTCATAACTACCTTAAAAAATTTGCATGATTAGTAATGGGATCAAGAGGATCTGCAATAGGCCAATATCTATAAGTAATATAGATTGCAAATAAAGAGTAAGGCAATCTCACTTCTTAAAAAAGAATTCTTTTCACGACCATCTTATTTGGTAGCACCTAAATTAATAGGTTGCTTCTTAATTAAGCGTCTTTCAAATAATAAATATCTTTCTGGTGTGATAATTGAAACAGAGGCATATTCACAAGAAGAGGCTTCATGCCATGGTTTCTCAGGTAAAACTCAAAGGAACAAAACATTATTTGGCGAGCCTGGTAATTTTTATATATATCTTTCATACGGCATTTATCATTGCGTAAATATTGTCACTGGAAAAAATAATTTAGCAAATGGTGTTCTTCTTAGATCGATCGCAATTAAAGGAGAGGACGAGCGAATTGCCTCTGGCCCAGGATTACTGGCAAATAGATTTGGGTTAAATCTAAGTCATAACAATTTGCCTCTATTACCTGAAAGTGGTTTCTGGTTAACTAATAGGGAAGATTCTAAAAAAAAATTGGGAAAAATTGTTCAAACAACTAGAATTGGCATATCTCAAGCCAAAGATATACCTTGGCGTTGGTATCTAGAAAGTAGTAGAAGTGTTAGTAAAAGGGTGAAAGGAGATAAAACTCCTCCAGCAAATAAATGTTGGCTCCCATCCTCATATGAGGGATTATGAATAATTGGAACCATAATCACATTCTTGATTTATCAACATTTTCTCTAAATGATTACAAAACAGTTTTAGAACTAACAACAAGATTTAAAGATGTACATAAATCAAGTTCTAGAAAACTTCCAGCACTTCAAGGTAGATTAATTACTAATTTATTTTTTGAGCCCAGTACAAGAACACGCTCCAGTTTTGAACTTGCAGCAAAGAGACTATCTGCTGATGTCCAAAATTTTTCTGTATCTACAAGTTCTTTAAGCAAAGGAGAAACACCTTTAGATACTATTCTCACTTATATATCGATGGGTGCTGATATTTTAGTCATAAGGCATGAGTCAACAAATGTACCCGCTGATTTAGCTAATTACGTAGATATAAATAACATTAATACCTCCATACTTAATGCAGGTGATGGATATCACAGTCATCCAAGTCAAGGTCTATTGGATTTATTTACACTTGCCAATTTCTTTAATCCAAGCGAACCATCTACTAATAGTCTTTTAAACAAAAAGATCACAATAGTTGGAGATATCCTTCACTCAAGAGTTGCGAGATCGAACCTTTGGTCTCTTACAGCATGTGGTGCTGACGTAACACTTTGCGGACCTCCAAGTTTACTTCCTGATGAATTCAAAGATTTTGTACTAAGTCCTCCGCCAGGGCAGAAAATTGATCCCATCAATAATCGTGGTTCTGTTTTTATAGAAAGATCTCTAAAAAATGCATTAAAAAATGCTGATGCTGTTATGACGCTTCGATTGCAGAAAGAGAGAATGAAGCAAAACATGCTTACTGATCTGAATAGTTATCATGAGCAATATGGAATTACACACCAAAACTTAAAATGGTGTGACAAGAAAGTTCCGGTTCTTCATCCTGGACCTGTAAATAGAGGAATTGAAATAAGCAGTCAATTAGTAGAAGATAATTCAATTAATCTAATAAGTAAGCAAGTTGAAAATGGAATTCCAACAAGAATGGCTTTATTATATTTACTAGGCTTAAATAAAAATAATTAATTCTATCTATAACAATTTCAACCCCTCTGAAAAGAGACCATAAACTACCCCTATCCTAAACATATCTGAAATTCTAATCATTATTATTGGTTTATCTGACTTTAAAAAGAAGAGCCTAGCTTTAATTATTAACTCCAAAAATATTAAAGTAATCAATGCTCCGACTGGATCCATTAATGAAAGTACACCATTAATCATACCTAAAGAACTTCCTATAAAAAAACCAAATAAAAAAATTATTACTAGTAATGAATACCTTCTCCAAGGATTCGCAGACCAATAAGCCAATCGATCAATAATCATTGCATATGATTTATATAAAAGTGTTTTCTGCATTCTTGAAGGCATAAGACAAAGATCAAGAAATTACTTAAGATTTAACAAACCAACGAATTAATAATAAATGAAAGATAATATAAAGCAAAAAAATATTTCCCAAAAAAACATGAAGGAAATAAAAACTCATATTTTCTGAATATAAAAAAAGTCCATATTATTTAAAATTAAAATTTGAAAATGTCTTTTAAAAGGCGTATTTGATATAAAATCTAAATATCATGAATAAATCAACTTCATTATCTGGGAAAAAAATATTAGTTGCTGTTACGGGAAGTATTGCGGCTGTAAAGGCTCCTATATTAATTAGTCGACTGATTAAAGCTGGAGCAGAAGTCAGATGCGTGATAACTCAAAGTGCTGCGAAATTAGTTAGCCCCTTATCTTTATCCACTTTAAGCAGAAATAAATGTTATCAAGACAAAGATCAGTGGCAAGACGGTCAAACAAAACCTTTGCATATTGCTCTAGCTGAATGGGCTGAGCTGATTCTAGTTGCACCAATGACCGCAACATCTTTATCAAAATTTACCAATGGAAATGCTGATGGACTTTTAGCAAGCATTCTATTAGCCGCTCAATCACAAATAATTGTTGCTGCAGCAATGAACACTTCAATGTGGTCAAATCAATCAGTAAAAATGAATTGGAATTACTTAAAAGCTATAGACCAGGTCATCACACTAGAACCTAGTGAAGGACTTTTAGCTTGCGATAGAATTGGTGATGGAAAGATGATTAATTTAGATCTTATTGAATTAGCCTCTGAAAGTGCTTTCATTTTCCGAGCACAAAATAGATTTCTCACCAAAGACCTAAAAAATACAAGGGTTCTAGTATCTGCTGGACCAACTGTAGAAGATCTGGACGCAGCAAGACAACTGACAAATCGAAGTAGCGGTCTAATGGGTATTTTAATAGCTCAAGCTGCAAAGTTAAGAGGAGCAGAAGTAGATTTAGTACATGGACCAATAAGCATACAAAAAGAGCTTCTTGAAGGGCTAAATACCTATTCAGTAAGAAGCGCAACTGAAATGGGTGAAAAAATTGATGATTTACAACCCTCTGCACAAGTAATTGTAATGGCTGCAGCAATATCAGATTTCAAAAAAAACAATCCAAGTGAGAAAAAAATTTCTAAAGAACTTTTTCTAAATTCGATTTTTGATGATATTGAAATGACCCCTGACTTAATTAAAAATCAAACTAAAAGAAAATTAGAAAATCAAATTTTCGTTGGTTTTGCGGCAGAAACAGGAAACGATGATGAAATAAAGGAAAAGGGCGAGAAAAAAAGAATTTCAAAAGGCTGTGACCTTCTTATGGCTAACCCAATTGACAGAGAAGGACAAGGCTTTGATCAAAACTTCAATAGTGGTTTTTTATTGGGTCCCCAAAAAATGATCAAAAACTTGGCTTTATCAACAAAACTGTCAATATCCCATCAACTTTTAGACGAAATTCAAAATTTTAAATCATAAATTTTAAAGATCTTTAGTATTAGTTTTTTTTCACAAATCAAAGCCTAATCGCCAAAAGCGATTGCTAGGAAAGGGTTTTGGAGGAAAATATAGTCGAATAATTAACAAAGCAAAAGCTACGGGTTGTATAGAGCTGCAAAATGCTTGTCATAAGAAGTATTTGACACCTGTAATATCCCAACTGAATTAATTGGGCGGTTTCGACCGCAGTCATCTAGCCCTCTCATGCGATTTCGTCCTCTGCTGGCCTTGATGCTGGCTTTTTGTCTCACCTTTACAACTCTCCCATCAAGCGCATCTGCAGCTTTAAAAGGGCGCGAACAAGGTAATGCTCGATTTGGCAACGTTGTTAATACTGGCCAAGCAGATGCTTGCACTGTTTTACCAGCTGGTTCATCGGGTTCTATTAATGCTGATGGGCAATTCAAAAGCTTATGCCTTCAGCCAACAGAAGTTTCTGTAAAGCTTCAAGGTAACAAGCGAAATAAATCTGATTTTGCAATTGCAAAAATAATCAGTCCTCGCTTCAATACAAGTCTTGATGAAGTTTATGGAGATCTATCTGGAGGGAAATTCACTGAAAAAGGTGGTATTGATTTCTCTCTTATTACAGTTCTAGCTCCTAATGGAGAAGAATTTCCTTTTGCATTCTCTGTTAAAGAGATGGTTGCTGAATCTAAAAAAGGAAAATCCATTGAACCAGGAGCTGAATTCTCAGGACCAACAACTACTCCAAGTTATAGATCTGCAGACTTTCTTGATCCCAAGAGTCGCGCAAAATCAACTGGTGTTGAATATGCACAGGCTCTCATTGCTCTTGGTGGTGATGATGAGGATCTTGCAAGAGAAAACGTTAAAGATGATCTTGGCGGTAAAGGTGAAATAACACTTACTGTCGATGCTGTTGATGCAGACACTGATGAATTTGGTGGCCAATTTGTTGCTATCCAACCTTCAGATAACGACCTTGGATCAAAAGATCCCGTTGATATACAAATCAAAGGTATCTTTTATGGTCGCAAAGCATAGTTAAAGAATATTCATCTTCAAAAAAGGGGGTCTAATCGACCCCTTTTTTTTTTGCCGAACTTAAAGAAAACAATTTAACAAATATGGGCCCTTTATCTGGGAGAATTTGCCGGATTACTTAAAGGGAAAATGACTATCAAAAAAAGTTCTAATAAAAATTCTGCAGGTTTGATAAAACCTTATGGTGGAGAGCTTATAAACCTAATGGCATCAGAGAAAGAAGCTGAGGAGTTCAAGAAAGATTCTTTAAAAACATTAACTTGTTCAGATAGAAATGCTTGCGATATTGAACTTCTATTAATAGGTGCTTTTTCTCCTTTAAGTGGATTCATGAGTGAAGCGACTTACGACTCAGTTGTAAGAGAAAATCGACTGGAATCAGGCTTGCTTTTTGGTCTACCTATTGTCATGGATACAGATAGAGAGGATATAAATAAAGGAGATACAGTTTTACTCAAATACAACGATCAAGATCTCGCAATTCTACAAGTACAAGAGAAATGGGAACCGGACAAAATCATTGAGGCCAAAGCTTGCTACGGAACAACTTCATTAGAGCATCCCGCGGTAAGAATGATCTCTATGGAAAGGAAAAAATATTATTTAGGAGGTTCAATAAAAGGATTGGAATTACCTAAAAGAGTCTTTACCTGCCAAACTCCCGCTGAAGTACGCACAAACCTCCCTTCTGGGGAAGATGTTGTTGCATTCCAATGCAGGAATCCAATTCATAGAGCCCATTATGAACTTTTCACTAGAGCATTAGATGCTAAAAATGTAAGTAAAAATGCTGTTGTACTTGTTCATCCAACTTGTGGACCAACTCAAGAAGATGACATACCTGGATCTGTAAGATTTCAAACATATGAAAAACTTGCTACTGAAGTAAAAAATCCAAAAATCAGATGGTCTTACCTTCCTTACTCAATGCATATGGCTGGTCCAAGAGAGGCTCTTCAACATATGATTATCAGAAGGAATTATGGATGCACTCATTTCATAATAGGAAGAGATATGGCCGGCTGTAAGTCCTCTATAAGCGGTGAAGATTTTTATGGCCCTTATGATGCACAAGATTTTGCAAACGAGTGCTGCGAAGAATTAGGAATGCAAACAGTTCCATCCTTAAATCTTGTATTTACAGAAGAGGAAGGATATGTAACCGCTGATTATGCAAAAGAAAAAGGACTTCACATAAAAAAATTAAGCGGAACTGAATTTAGAAAAATGCTAAGAAGTGGGGAAGAAATTCCTGAATGGTTTGCATTTAAAAGCGTAGTTGATGTACTAAGAGCCGCATAGTTGGACCTGATCCTATTAAACTCTTAGAAAATAGAGCAGAACATTGAACAAACGCTGGAGAAACATTGGTCTTTATGTCCTGATTGTCGTAGTTGTAATTTTTGTCGGAAGTGCTTTTTTTGATAAGCCAAGTCCAACAAAAGCATCTAGGACACTTAGATATAGTGACTTTATTGAAGCTGTTCAAGACAAGCAGGTCAGCAGAGTCCTTATTTCACCTGATAAAGGTACAGCTCAAATTGTTGAAAGTGATGGAAATAGGGCCTTAGTTAACTTGGCACCTGATCAAGAGTTACTTCAATTATTAACTGATAATGAAGTTGATATAGCTGTACAACCAACTACACAAGCAAAACCTCTTCAACAAGCGGCTAGTAGCCTGATTTTCCCAATACTTCTTTTAGGAGGTCTATTTTTTCTTTTCAGAAGAGCAGGTTCTGGCGGGGGTGGAAATCCAGCAATGAGTTTTGGCAAGAGTAAAGCAAGACTTCAAATGGAACCAGAAACCAAAATCACTTTTGGTGACGTTGCTGGAATTGAAGGTGCAAAGCTAGAACTTACTGAGGTAGTAGATTTTCTAAAGAATCCTGATCGTTTTACAGCTGTAGGAGCGAAAATTCCAAAAGGTGTTTTATTAGTTGGCCCTCCTGGAACAGGTAAAACTTTGCTTGCAAAAGCAGTAGCTGGAGAAGCCTCAGTTCCCTTTTTCTCTATCTCAGGTTCTGAATTCGTAGAAATGTTTGTTGGAGTAGGAGCAAGCAGAGTTAGAGATTTATTCGAACAAGCGAAGAAAAATGCTCCATGTATAGTTTTCATTGACGAAATAGATGCTGTAGGTCGTCAGCGTGGAGCTGGCCTTGGAGGAGGTAATGATGAAAGAGAACAAACCCTCAACCAACTTCTAACAGAAATGGATGGGTTTGAGGGAAATTCAGGAATCATTATTGTTGCCGCAACTAACAGACCTGACGTTCTTGACTCAGCACTTATGCGACCAGGCAGATTTGACAGACAAGTAACGGTAGATAGACCTGATTATGCAGGGAGATTGCAAATCCTTAAAGTTCATGCAAGAAGTAAAACTCTTTCAAATGGAGTTGACCTTGATCAAGTAGCCAGAAGAACTCCTGGTTTTACTGGTGCCGATTTAGCAAATCTTTTAAATGAAGCTGCAATATTAGCTGCGAGAAGGGAATTAACAGAGGTGAGTAATGACGAAATAGGTGCTGCTATTGAAAGAATCATGGTAGGGCCCGAGAAGAAAGACACAGTAATTAGTGAAAAGAGAAAAAGGCTAGTTGCCTATCATGAAGCTGGCCATGCGGTAGTTGGTGCTGTAATGCCAGATTATGACCCAGTACAAAAGATCTCGATAATTCCAAGAGGGCAGGCTGGAGGGTTGACTTTTTTCACGCCTAGTGAAGAAAGAATGGAATCTGGTCTCTATTCAAGGTCTTATCTGCAAAATCAAATGGCTGTTGCTCTCGGAGGAAGAGTTGCAGAGGAAATCATTTACGGAGAAGATGAAGTAACTACTGGAGCATCAAATGATCTAAAGCAAGTAGCTTCAGTTGCTAGGCAAATGATTACTAAATTTGGCATGAGTGACAAGTTAGGACCTGTAGCTCTAGGACGAGCACAAGGTGGAATGTTCCTTGGTAGAGACATCTCTGCAGAAAGAGATTTTTCCGAAGATACAGCTGCAACAATCGATTCAGAAGTATCTATTCTTGTTGAGATTGCATACGAAAGAGCCAAAAAAGCTTTAAATGATAATCGTCAAGTGCTTGAAGAATTAACAGCAATGCTTATGGAAACCGAGACAGTTGATTCATTAGAGTTCCAAGATTTGTTGATTCGCCATCAAGTTAAAGTAGCTGAATATGCATAATCTAAAAAATAATTTTTGAATATAAAGCAAAATAATTTAATAAAATCTCTCAAAGTACAGCCCTTAATAGTTGTAATTAGACTTGAAAATGATTTTTTTAATATCCCTTCGAAAAGAGACAGATTACTTCTAAATATAAATAACCTTTATAATTTTGGAATCAAACATATAGAAATTGGATGGGATTCAAATCCAGAATGGGTGAATTTAGTTTCTGAAGTCAAAAATAATTTTCAATCTTTAAATGTTGGTGCAGCATCAATTAATTCGAAACAATCCTTACATTCAATTCTCAAATTAGATTTAAATTATTCTATGAGTCCATCCTTTAACAAAGAAATCCATATCAAAGCAATTGAATATAATCAATTAGTGATACCAGGGATATCTAATATTGAAAATTTTAAAAAAGCTGTCAATCTTGGATATAAAATAATAAAAATATTTCCTGCATCAAAATTAGGAATTGAATTCCTAAAAAAATTACAAGACTTGAAAGAAATTGATGTTTTTTTCATTGCTGCAGGCGGAATGAAAAGTAGCGATTTAAAAGAATGGCTTAGAAATGGATATAACGCATTAGCAATTGGGAAAGAATTAAACAATCATGTAACTGATCGAGATCTAAAAATATGGTTAAAGAATTTCAAAAAAAATGATTCTAAATAAATTTATTAATAAAATTATTAATCACATATTTATATTAAACAATTAATCATCTAGAGAATAGTCACTACATTGACCTTTTTGCCTTAGCAAGTGATCAGCTAAAACGAGAGCAACCATTGCTTCAACCATTGGAACTGCCCTTGGTAAAACGCAAGGATCATGCCTGCCTGTTGCCTGAAGAGTTGTAGCATTACCGTCTTCATCAATTGTCTTTTGAAGTTTCCTTATAGTTGCCGTTGGCTTAAATCCAACTCTGAGAACTATATCTTCTCCATTAGTAATACCTCCTTGAATTCCACCTGAGTTATTAGTAGCGGTTTTCAATTGATCAGAATCCGTAGGCAAAAAAGGGTCATTATGTTCACTACCTTTCAAATAAGTACCACCAAAACCAGAACCAACCTCAAAACCTTTAGTAGCAGGCAAAGACATTAATGCCTTTGCTAAATCAGCTTCCAACTTGTCGAAAACAGGCATCCCAAGTCCAACCGGAGGATTACGAACGACACATTCTATGACTCCACCACAGGAATCTCCTTCTTTCCCAAAAGCCTCCACTCTTTTAATCATTAAATCTGCAGCTGATTGATTTGGACATCGAACAATATTTTTCTCTATCTCATCAAAAGTAACTTCATTGGGTTCTATATCAGCCTCGATATCGTGAATTCTCTTTACCCACGCAAGTATTTCTGTCTTAGAAGATTGATTGAGTAGTTGCTTGGCAACAGAACCTGCAGCAACCCTTCCAATGGTTTCTCGAGCTGATGCTCGTCCGCCACCGCTTAAAGCTTGAATTCCATACTTTTTTTGATATGTAGCATCAGCATGAGAAGGCCTAAAAGTCTTTTTTATTTCAGAATAATCCTGTGGTCGATGATCTTTATTTCTTACAAGCATGGCAATTGGTGTACCTAATGTTTTATTACCTAAAAGCCCACTAAGAATTTCAATTACATCACTTTCATTCCTTGGTGTAGTGATTTTACTTTGACCTGGCCTTCTTCGATTGAGCTCTTTTTGTATTGCATTGATATCAAGCTCCAACCTTGGTGGACATCCATCAATAACTACACCAACCCCACCACCATGAGACTCTCCAAAGGTGCTGATAGTAAAAAGCTTGCCGAAACTACTTCCCATAATTAAACCTATCTAGAAGATGCTAATCAATACTTGCTAAAAAATAAACCAAAAAACAAATTCATAGAAACCAAACAAGGCAAAAAAAAAGCCCTCGTAATGAGGGCTTTAAAAAAATCAAGTCAAGGACTTAACCGATTGCAGGTGCAACAAGAGCTACAGAAGTAGACTCAGCAGCTGCTAGGTCAAGTGGGAAGTTGTGAGCATTACGCTCATGCATTACTTCCATACCAAGGTTTGCACGGTTAAGCACGTCACCCCAGGTTGGTACAACCTTGCCTGAAGTATCAACTACAGACTGGTTGAAGTTGAAGCCATTCAAGTTGAAAGCCATGGTGCAGATGCCCATAGATGTCAACCAAACACAAATCACAGGCCATGAAGCCAAGAAGAAGTGAAGGCTACGGCTGTTGTTGAAGCTTGCATATTGGAAGATCAAACGACCGAAGTAGCCATGAGCTGCAACGATGTTGTATGTCTCTTCTTCTTGTCCAAACTTGTAACCGTAGTTCTGTGAATCAAGTCCTGTGGTCTCACGAATAAGTGATGAAGTAACCAAAGAACCGTGCATTGCAGAGAACAACGCACCACCGAACATACCTGCTACACCAGCCATATGGAATGGGTGCATCAAGATGTTGTGCTCAGCCTGGAAAACGAACATGAAGTTGAATGTTCCAGAAATTCCTAGAGGCATACCATCAGAGAATGAACCCTGACCGAATGGATAAACAAGGAATACAGCGAAAGCTGCTGATACAGGAGCTGAGTAAGCAACACAGATCCATGGGCGCATACCTAAGCGGTATGAAAGCTCCCACTGACGTCCCATGTATGCAGAGATACCAATAAGGAAGTGGAAGATTACAAGCTGGTAAGGGCCACCGTTATATAGCCACTCATCAAGAGTTGCTGCTTCCCAGATTGGGTAGAAGTGAAGGCCAATAGCGTTACTTGAAGGAACAACAGCACCAGAAATGATGTTGTTTCCATACATGAATGAACCAGCTACTGGCTCACGGATACCGTCGATATCAACTGGAGGAGCAGCGATAAATGCAACGATGAAACAAGTTGTTGCCGCAAGAAGGCAAGGGATCATCAATACACCGAACCAACCGACATAGATACGGTTGTTGGTAGAAGTAACCCACTCGCAAAATTGTGGCCAACCTTTGAGCAACGACGAGCGCTGCTGCTGAATGGTGGTCATGAGGACGAATGTATATGTCCCTAATGGGACGAGTAAATAAGAGCAGCTAATTAGACTGCCGAGTGTGATATTAAAGGAGAATGATCCTTTATGTGGCCTTTATGTAGGACAGTTTATGAAGACAATCAGTAAATAGAACCCTAAAACGCTTAATGTTCTCTTTAGATTTAACTTTTGAGGTCATAAATTGGTCCTAATCAAGTGGCTGGTTAATGGGCATAAGCTTGAAGAGAGAGTGCCTTTGGCTGAAGCTCGTCACAGAAAGGACGAATTAGAATCCCAAGGAGCAATTGTTTATTGGAGTGAAAGAACTTTTGGTTAATTGATCAAATCAATAAGTGATTGTTCCCAAGCTTGCTGAAAATCCCATAATTCTCTTTTGGTTAAGCTCATGGCAATATTTTTTTCCATATAAGCAGCTTCATTAATAAACACAGGAATATAATTTTCATCTTCTTCAAACTTAATCGTTTCTCCATTTAATTTATAAAACAACTCATCATTTTTCTTAAGTGGCTGCCAATCCTTTGATTGCCTTAGAGAATGAACATATCCATCAATATGACCAGCTTCATCTCTTGGAAAATCAATACTTTTTATGTGTCTATGGATTATCAACTTCTCTGGAAATGAAAGATTTAAGTGCTTAACCTGTTGAATTTGTTCCAACAAATTTTCAAGAATCAATTTTGTCTGCGAAATAATTTTCGAATTTAAAAGTCCCTGTCCTACAGGGCCAATTTCGACAACAAGTCCACAAGGCCAAGATTCAACTAAAAATCCCGTTTGTTTTTTATCAGACTCATGAAGATAAATTGGTAAACCTAATTTATGTTGAATTAAAGCTGCCAATGCTAAATCCGCCCCCCTTCGTCCATAAACAACCAAGCAACTTCCCATAGAGGCTGTGGTGGTATGAAAATCTAAAGCTATTTGACAAGGATTTTCACCTGAAATCCCATAAAGTTTGACTAATTCATTAGCTCTTATCTCTTCAAAATTTGAAGCTTCAAAGGATACAAATGATTCTTCTCTGAAACTACGATTCAAATCGCTATGAAGATATCTTTTGCCAGCATTTTTCGCCTGAGGATTTCCAATTACCTTACAAGTTTTAATCCCATGAGTATTTATTAAAAAGAATGATTTTTCCCATTCTTCAAAAAGCCAAATACCATTTATTTCATTACCATGAGTACCAGCAACTAAAAGCACTTGTAGCTGCATGATCAAGAACTAAACCAAAAGATATAAATCAGCTTAAAAGAGATTCATGGCCATACCAACAATATTTGTAAAAGCTGCGAGACAAATTTGGAATTTTGAATGGAAAATTCTGATGAATGGACTTGCACCATCTGATTCAAAAGGAAATTATAAGAGACCAGTAAATCTTCAAAAAATAATTCAACTCCCAACCAAAGCAGATTTAAAAAATAGAGATCCCGATCAAAGGCCAGGACTAATTGTTGGCAAAAGTTGTCCTTGGGCTCACAGAGCTTGGATGATATATGAGATAAAAGGATTACATAAATCAATTAATCTTCACATTGCTCAAGTCGATACTGCGGGAGGCAGATGGATATTAGAACCACCAATAAAAGGATGTAGCACTCTCCAAAAACTTTATCGAAAATGTGGCAATTATCAATCAAGAAGAGCAACTGTACCAATGCTATTTGATCCAGGTGAAGGACCTAAATCAAAATTAAGACTTATCAATAATGAAAGTGCTGAGCTTGTAGAGATATTAAATAACTGGCCTTTAAATGATAATAACATCGATCTGAATCCAATGAAATATAATAAAAATATAATTAAATGGCAAAATATAATTCAGGAAAATATCAATAATGGAGTATATAAATGTGGGTTTGCCAGAAATCAAAATGCTTATGAAAAAGCCTCTAAAGATTTATTCTCTGCATTGAATAATATTGAAGGAAGTCTTAATTCAAGCGGACCTTTTCTTTGTGGTAAAGAGTTAACAATTGCTGATATAAGGCTATTCCCTACTCTAATTAGATGGGAATCAATTTATGAACCACTATTCAAGTGCAGCAAGAAGCCAATTAAATCATTTCCAAATATAATGAAATGGAGAAAAATTATTTTTAATTTATATAATATTAACAAAACATGTGATGTAGATGCTTGGCGAAAAGATTATTTCGGAGCTTTATTTCCATTAAATCCAAGTAGTATCATTCCAAAAGGTGAAAGTATAAGCAAAATCATTAATTACTAAAATGAAAAAAGACAATTTCCACTTTCAATCTTCTGATTCAATTCAAGGAGTTTATGGTGATTTTATAGTAACTTCTAATGATAAAAAAGAAGTTCTCTTTTACCGCATATCAATCCTTTTGTGCGGCTTATTCTTTTCAATAGGAATAGCTCAATGGATTGCCAATGGATCTCATCAAATATGGATTTGGCTACTTGGTATGTCAATAAGTATGGGTTTTAGTCTTAAGTGGATACACATATATTTAAGGCCTTTACATCAAGCACTGACCATTTTTTGGGTCATAGGTTGTATTGGACTTGCAGTACTTGCATATCATTTTGGGTTAACAAATATCATCTATGGTCTTAAAGAAAATCCAAAATCAATATTACTTATCGGTCCACTTTTTGCTGCATTAACAGGGATTGGTTTTAAAGAGTTTTTCTGTTTTAGAAGAATTGAAGCAATAGGGATAACGGTTTTTATTCCAATAGCTTTAATTGGATATTTAACTGAATTAGCTAATGAAAGATTTACTTTTACAATGCTACTGGTGTCATCCTTACTATTACTAATAATGGGAATAAGGAAATTCAACTTGCCAGCAGAAGCAGATATAGGAGATAAGAGCGTTTTTGATTTTTTAGAAAGTCAAAGGAAGCTAAAAAAACTTGATAGTTGAATAAATCTACCAATTCTTTTCAAGGAGGAAGCCTGCAAAAGAGACTTTATAAAGGTCTTAAGTCAGGAAATGGTGAGGAAATCCAACCAAATTTACAAACCACGTGCAATATTCCTCCATCATAATTATCTTATATTTGTCAAAAGATCCTGCTCTTACAAGACGCTATGAAAACCATTGACGAGCATATTCAGAAGGATGAATCTGAGATTCAAGCAGCAAAGGCTCAGGGAAACGAATCTAAGCTCCATCACTTAGAAGATGAACTTAATTCTCTTAAGGAATATAAAGAACATCATCCTGAAGACAAGCATGATCCAAATGCATTGGAACTTTTCTGTGATGCAAATCCAGATGAACCAGAATGCTTGGTATACGACGATTAAATAAAAAAAGGAGTGTTCAAGACACTCCTTTTTTTATTTAATCATTGTATTTAATAGTCCATATTGAAATCTGAAGGGCTACCAGTTAGAGAACATACAACTGATTCCTCCTTTTTCATTTGACGTACCTCGGCTATTGGTCTGCCCATTTTTTTTAGAACATTAATATCTTGATCAGTCTGGCAGCGGGCAATGATTTCCCCTTGTCCATCAAAACAACTGTAAAAATCCATAATTGTAAATACTCTCTTTAGTTATGACCAATAAATAGTGCCAAGACAAGTAGGTATGATTCACTCATAACAATTAATTAATATCCAAGTTCGTTCCAAATAGAACTCAACAAATCATCCAAACCAGATTTTGTTATAGCGGAAATCACATATACTTTTTTTTCGGTTAGCTGCTCAATTTTATTTAAAAGTTTATTCATGTCATTCTTATGTAAAAGTTCTTTTTTATTAAGCACAAAAATCCTAGGTCTAGAAATCAAACCATGACCATAAGACATTAATTCCTGATCAATAGTTTTTAAATCATTTATAGGATCGTTTGATGCTGAATCGATTAAATGAAGCAAAACCTTTGTTCTTTCAATATGTCTGAGGAAGTCATGCCCTAGTCCAATTCCTTTTGATGCTCCAGAGATGAGGCCAGGAATATCAGCAAAAACCGTTCCATCCCCTGAGGGTCTTCTTACTACTCCTAGATTAGGAATTAAAGTTGTAAACGGATAATCAGCAATTTTCGGCCTTGCAGAAGAGAGTACAGAAATTAACGTGCTTTTTCCTGCATTTGGCAACCCAATAATTCCAACTTCTGCTAAAAGTTTTAATTCCAATTGTAATGACCATTCTTCTCCTTCTTTCCCCTCAGTGAATTTCTCAGGCGCTCTATTACTATTTGATAAATAGCGGGCGTTACCAAACCCCCCTTGTCCCCCAAAAGCAACGATCAGTTGCTGACCTTGATAAGTTAAATCCCCAAGAATGATGTTTGTAGAAATATGTCTCACCTCCGTTCCGCATGGAACTTTAAGTACAGTGTCTTTTCCTGATGCTCCAGTACATTTATTAGGACCACCTCTAGAACCATTTTCAGCAGAAATTAATTTCTGAAATTTGAAATCTAAGAGAGTTTGCAAATTATCATCAGCCTCTAGAACAACATTTCCACCATGTCCTCCATCTCCTCCAGCAGGCCCACCTGCTGGAACATACTTTTCCCGTCTAAAAGCAGAAATACCATCACCACCTGAACCTGCTTTGACATCAATAATAGCCTGGTCAATAAATTGCATTTAGAAATATCTATCATCTATAGCCTAAATAATAATTCTTAAATTCATTCTTGCTAAATAAAAGAATTTGAAAACACTTTTTCTAATTATTAATTTAAAGCTAATCAACCATCCATATAACACTACATCCAGCCCCCCCGTCACAAGCTTCAGCATCGGCTACTTTTTCAATATAAGGCAGTGAGTCAAACCATTTCCTCAAACCTTTTTTAAGTTTTCCAGAACCAATGCCATGAATAACCCACAAAGCTCCAGAGCAATTTCTCAGCTTTTCTTCAATTACACCCTCTGCTTCATGCACCCGCAAACCTCTCACATCTAAAGTATTTTTTTTTGTACGTACTAAGGAAAAATTCTTTCTTCCGTTAGAAGTCTGTACTTTCACAAATGTATTTATTTCTGCCTTCTGGCCATCGAGACTTTCTACTTCACTTAGACTAACTGTACTTCGAAAAACACCACATAAGACTGTTAATTGATTGCCATCATCTGAGAAAGAAATTATTTCACCTGCTTTACCAATAGAAGACAACCTAACTTTGTCCCCAATCTTTGGAGACCAACTCCGTATACGCTGAGTTTTCTTATCACCTCGATAGTCCTTCTCCAGTTGCCGTAATCGTTGGCCTGCAAGTCTCGCTGTCTCACCACTAGCATTTTGATCACGCAGACGTTTAATCAAATGTCTAACTTCTTTTTGACCTTCTCGAATTGATGATTCCAATTTGAATCTTCCTTGTTCATTAAACTCTTCCGATTGTTGACGTTGTTTCTTCCAACTATTAAGTAATTCTTCATGTAATAATTCAGTTTTAGCCAATAAGGCAGCAGCATCCTCAGCTGCAGATTGTTGCCTCTCTCTTTGTTTCTCTAAACCTTGAATCACTCGATTGACATTATCAACGCTTTCAGGATTAATAAATTTTTGTGCATTTTTAATGACTTCAGCATCAAGACCAAGTCTTTTTGAAATCTCAATAGCATTACTTCGACCAGGAATTCCCCATTTCAAATGAAAGGTTGGTTTTATTGTTTCACTATCGAAAGAAACTGAAGCATTTTCAAATCTAGAATCACTATATTTAAGTGCTTTTAATTCTCCAAAATGAGTAGTCGCAATAGTTAATCTTGCTCTATCAGCCATTATCTTTAACAAAGCCATAGCTAAAGCTGTACCTTCAGTTGGATCCGTTCCTGCTCCGACTTCATCTAAAAGGACAAGGGTCGTACCAGGGCAAAAAGATATAGCATCAAGTATTCGACATATACGACGTATATGTCCACTAAATGTCGATAGACTTTGCTGCAATGATTGTTCATCACCAATATCAGCTAAAATATTCTTACACCATGGTAATTTTGGTGAGCCTGTACATGGCAAAAGTAAACCTGATTTTGCCATCAAGGCTGCAAGACCAATGCTTTTCAAAGCAACTGTTTTGCCTCCAGTATTAGGACCTGTAATCGCTACAACCCTTAAATCAGGAGAAACATCAAAGCTAGTTGGAATAACTGTATTCTTTCTCTCATGGAAGTCATTCCATACTAATAAAGGATGGCGAAAATCATTAATCTTAAAGAATGTATTTTCGTCTTCCTCAAGAATTGCTGGTACCCCGTCAAGCCATTTCGAATATCGTGCTCTTGCTAATGAAAACTCAATCTCCAAAAGTATCTCTCCTAAATGAGTAATTACATTTGTATTCATGCCAACCTGGTTACTCCAATTAGCAAGAAGTCTTCTCTCTTCATCAGAAATTTGAGAATCTATCTGAGCTAAACGATTTCCTATTAAAATCACAGCTTGTGGTTCAACAAATATCGTATTCCCAGAAGCTGAACTATCATGAACCATTCCTTTAATCTGATCAGAAGTTCCCGCCTTAAATGCTAAAACAGGTCGTCCGTACCTCTCTGAGACAATATTATCTTGAAGCAATCCACTATATTTCCGTATAATATCTTGAAGAATATCTTTTCTTTGAAGACATATAGAATTTCTATGCCTACGCAATTCAGAAAGCTTCGTACTAGCACGATCAGCAATTCGCCCTCCCTCATCCAAGCCAAACTCTAGGAGTGTTTGCAACTCTGGCAAAGTTGCAATGCGTAGAAGCAATTCAGAAAGTCGTGGACGTATCAATGGATCAAATATTAGTTTTCGTAATTTTCTAGCAGCTCTTAACGTTTCAGCTACTTTTATTAAATCTTCGCCTGTAGCTATACCGCCTTTTGAGCATATCAAAAGAATATTTTCTAAATCATGAATACCTTGAAAGGATATTCCACCATCAAGAGTGCTATCTAGTGATCCTATTTCTAATGTTTGGCACAATAGCTCCTGGCTTAAAGATACGTCTAATGGCAAGTCAAAGCTTGTACATTTCTTACGACCTTGTTGGGTAATCGCAAATGTAGACAAATGACTACAAACCGTTGGCCACTCAAGTAAATTTAAAGACTCCAAAAAAATTTGTGTCTTTTTAGAATCTTCATAATTGACTGTTGAACCCATATATCTACTAGAAAGTCTATTGATTTGTTGGTATCCCTGTTGATGGGTGATAAAGCATTTCCAACCAATTACCTTCTGTATCTTTTAAGTAAAAAGAAGAAGTACCATCACGATGGTCATGCAAAGCACCAACCTTCATACCTTGGCTCTTTAGAGAATTATGAATTCTTTCTATCTCATCCTTATTAGTGAAATGAAATGCAAAATGTGGACCAGCAGCTTTATAACCCGGACCAAGTAATGCTAAGCCATCTCTACTCTCTCCAGCCTCTAAGTAACACCAATCTGTATCATCCCAAACAAGCTTCATACCCAAGCTCAAATAAAAGCTTTTAGCCCTATCTACATCATCGACTCTTATAGCTACATGGCCAAGACGGTGAACACTTTTAATATTTAAATCAGACTGTTTTTTTACCATTAAATTGATTTGAAATTCAAACTTTTAATAACTATCTTAATCAACTCTATGATTCTTTTAACCATCCTGCAGCATCACAAGCGTGATATGTAAGGATCAGGTCGGCTCCTGCTCTTTTAAAACTCAATAAAGTTTCCAAAACAATTGCCTTTTCATCTATCCAACCTCTTTGAGAAGTAGCTTTGACCATAGAATACTCTCCGCTTACGTTATAAGCAGCGATAGGCAATTCTGATTCTTCTCTTAAACGGTAAATAATATCTAAGTAAGCCAAACCTGGTTTGACCATAAGGATGTCAGATCCTTCTTGTTCGTCCAGTTGAGCTTCTGTTATTGCTTCTCTAGAATTGGCTGGATCCATCTGATAAGTATTTTTATTTTTCGGAATAGGCTTATTTGATAATGATCTAGGAGCAGAATCTAAAGCTTCTCTAAAAGGTCCGTAATATGCTGATGAATATTTAGCTGTATAACTAATAATGCCTACATGTTCAAAACCTTCATCATCTAAAGCTTCTCTGATTGCTCCAACTCTTCCATCCATCATGTCACTCGGACCAATTAAATCTGCTCCAGATTGTGCCTGAACAATTGCTTGTTTACACAAATAATTAACTGTTTCATCATTTAGAATTATCCCTTCATCACTCACTATTCCATCATGACCATCACAAGAATAAGGATCTAGAGCAACATCAGTCATAACAGACATTTCAGGTATCTCCATTTTCAATCTTTCGATAGCCCTAGGTATTAAACCTTTTTCGTTAAAACATTCAGCCCCATCTTCTGTTTTTTTATCGTCTGGAACTTTTGGGAAAAGAACGACGCATCTAATTCCAAGATTCCACGCACGCTTAACTTCATCAACTAATCCATCTATTGACCAGCGAAATGAACCTGGCATCGCTGCTATTTCTTGAATATCCGAACCTTCATGAACAAAAAGAGGATAGATAAAATCAGAAGGAGAGACAAAATTCTCTCTAACCATATCTCTTAAAGAGTTTGTTCTACGAAGACGACGGGGCCGATAAGTAAGATCCATATGGACCAATAGAGATAACTATATTTTACTGCCTTCAAGTGCAAGCCTGATCGAACCAACTTGAACGAGGTTCATCTATTCGCACAGATCTAAGCTTTTTAAGAAGTTCCAACTCCTCATTAGACCACTTTTCAGGTAACTTTAATTTTAAAGTAAAAAACAAATCACCTTTAGCATCTAAATATTGAATCCCTTGGCCTTCTAATTTGATCTTTTGTTCAGGCAAACTTCCAGAAGGAATTAATAAATATGTATCTCCTTGAGGTAATGCAACTTCAATATTTGCACCCAAGGCAAGTTCATCTAGAGAAATAGGTAAATCTGCATAAATATCTAGACCTTTGACTTTCCAAATCGGATGAGATTTCACAGTTACTTTAAGTAATAAATCACCTCTTTTAGCTTTCCCCATCTGAATGTTACCCTTATTTTTAATACATATTTTTGATCCTGTTTGAATTCCTTGTGGAATATCAACCTCAATACGTTCATCATTCACTAATAGAATCTTTTTTGTTCCATTAAGAGCTTCTACAAAAGTAATTTGCAAATTGAACTCAGCATCCAGATTTAATGAATTAGCCTTATTTTCTGAAGATATATTTGAATAAATTTCTTGACCAACCTCATTAAACCTGCCAAGTAAATCACTCAGAAAATCATCAAAATTTATAAAATCATCAAAGCCAATATAATTATTTTTCCTATCAAAATCATCATATTTTTCATTTCGATCGTTCAGCCAATAACTTAGATATTTTTCATAAGACTTTTTTTTCTCCTGGTCAGACAGAATTTCATACGCTTCATTGATTTCTTTAAATTTTGACTCAGCCTCAACATCATGAGGATGTAAGTCAGGATGCGATTTTCTAGCAAGTTGTCTAAAGGCATTTTTTATTTCCTTATCAGTAGCATTTCTTTTAATGCCAAGAACTTTGAAATAATCCTTAAAACCGTTTAATGCCATAGAAATAAAGCTTTTTCCATTGTAATAACCAATTTTCTTTATGATTTTGCTTAAATCTAGTATTTAAAAATAGAGAATGGCGAACTTAATTGAACCTTGAAGAGATAGGCTTATTTAAGTCAAATAAAGTAAGGAGAGTCGATTGGCGTTAATTAATGGCTTTCACCTAAAAAATATTAGAGGTGATGTTTTAGGCGGCTTAACAGCTGCAGTTGTAGCTCTGCCACTAGCTCTAGCGTTTGGTAACGCTGCTCTTGGCCCCGGTGGCGCTATTTATGGTCTTTATGGAGCAGTAGTCGTTGGTTTCCTCGCGGCATTATTTGGAGGAACACCTGCTCAAGTAAGTGGTCCCACTGGGCCAATGAGCGTAACTGTTGCTGGAGTTATAGCTGGTCTTGCAGCAGCAGGAGTACCTAAAGACTTATCAATTGAACAAATTTTGCCATTTGTAATGGCATCAGTAGTGTTTGGAGGCTTGTTTCAAATATTATTTGGGATTTTAAGACTAGGTAAGTATATAACTCTTGTTCCTTACTCAGTTGTTTCAGGCTTTATGTCTGGAATTGGTGTGATAATTATAGCTCTTCAGATTGGACCTCTTCTAGGAATAAAAACCCAAGGTGGAGTACTTTCATCACTCTCACAAGTAGCTTCAAATTTCGAGCCAAATGGAGCTGCTATTTCTGTAGCTGTAATGACACTGGCAATCGTTTTTCTAACACCAAGAAAAATAAGTCAATGGGTTCCTTCTCCGCTTCTAGCATTGTTAGTAGTTACTCCAATATCTCTTTTATTTAAAGATAGTGGTCTTGACAGAATAGGAACTCCTGGTCCTATTCCTGAAGGCCTCCCTTCCCTTAGTATTCCTTCTGGACTATATACAATTAACCAATATTTCCCAGTAATTTTAAAAGCAGGACTTGTACTTGCTGTTTTAGGAGCAATTGACTCATTACTAACTTCTCTTGTCGCAGATAACATATCTGAAACTCGTCACAATTCTGATCGAGAATTAATTGGACAAGGAATAGGAAATGCTGTAGCTGGATTATTTTCAGGCCTTCCAGGTGCTGGTGCGACCATGAGAACAGTCATAAATGTTAAATCTGGTGGATCAACTCCTTTATCAGGGATGGTGCATTCAATTGTACTTTTAATTGTTTTATTAGGAGCTGGAGGAGCAGCAGAACAAATACCAACTGCTCTGCTTGCAGGAATACTAATAAAAGTTGGGTTAGATATTATTGATTGGGGATTTTTATTAAGAGCTCATCGACTTTCGCTTAAGACTGCAAGCGTGATGTATGGAGTGCTTCTTATGACAGTCTTTTGGGATTTGATATGGGCTGTACTTGTTGGAGTATTCATTGCAAATATGCTCACCATCGATTCCATTACTGAGACGCAATTGGAGGGAATGGAAGCAGATAATCCAATTGATTCAGCATCCAATAATAATGCCGCAAATGCACAACTCCCCTCAGATGAAAAAGCACTTTTAGATCGCTGTGCAGGGGAAGTAATGTTATTCAGATTAAAAGGACCGCTTAGTTTTGGAGCTGCAAAAGGAATTACCGAAAGAATGATGCTAGTAAGAAACTATAAGGTTCTCATCCTTGATATAACTGATGTTCCTAGACTTGGAGTAACTGCAACTCTTGCCATAGAAGATATGGTACAGGAGGCGTTAAACAATTCAAGAAAAGCATTTGTTGCTGGTGCTACTGGAAGAGTAAAAGACAGGCTGGCTAAATTTGGGGTTGATGTTATTGGTACAAGAAAAGAGGCCCTTACAGCTGCCATAGACAGCCTCAATGGTTAATAACAAATTTTTTATCTTATTTGCTTTAACAAATAACAAGAAATGGGACATAACCTTTTTATCCAGAATGCTTTAAGCCCTCCAATACTTTTTTTCTTTTTGGGTGCAATCGCATATGCATTAAAGTCTGATTTTGAGATCCCAGCTCCTCTGCCTAAATTATTTTCTTTATATCTTTTACTAGCAATAGGTTTCAAAGGAGGCATTGAACTTCAGAAAAGTGGCTTCAGTTATCCAGTACTTCCTACTGTTATGGCTGCAATATTAATGTCTCTTTTAATCCCACTTATTTGCTTTGTAGTACTGAGATTTAAATTCGACGTTTTTAATGCCGCAGCAATATCTGCAGCATATGGATCAATTAGTGCGGTGACATTTATAACCGCTGAAAGTTTTCTCGAAAGTCAAAACATACCTTTTGATGGTTTCATGGTTGCAGCTTTAGCTCTTATGGAGTCGCCAGCAATAATTATTGGTCTTCTTTTGGTCAAGTTTGGAGCATCAAAAGATAGGCCCATCAAAAGAAAAATGAAATGGGGATCAATTCTTCATGAGTCGATGCTTAATGGTTCAGTTTATTTATTACTTGGAAGCCTCCTTATAGGTTTTTTAACCTCAGCTTTTGATCCCTCTGACATTAAAAAAATGGAGCCATTTACTGGCGACCTTTTTTACGGAGCTGAGTGTTTCTTTTTGCTAGATATGGGAATTGTGGCAGCACAAAGGCTAGCCCGTCTTAATAAAACAGGTGCTTTTCTCATAATGTTTTCTATATTTATGCCCATAGTGAATGCAGTACTTGGGTCAGTAGTAGCTAGATTCCTAAATCTAGATCCAGGAAACGCGCTACTCTTTGTTGTTCTATGTGCTAGTGCTTCGTATTTGGCTGTGCCAACTGCAATGCGAATGACTGTGCCTGAGGCCAGACCTAGTTATTACATCTCAACCACTCTTGGGTTAACTTTCCCTTTTAATATCATTTTTGGAATACCAGTATATATGGGCTTAGTTAACACAATGATCCCCTCAATTGGATAGATAAATTCAATGAAAAGACTTGATTTAATCTTTAGTGAGAGAGAATTAAATGATGTTCTCTCAGCATTAGAAAAAGCTGAAGTACCTGGCTACACAGTTATGAAACATGCAACTGGAAGAGGTCCTGAAAGAATTGTAACCGAAGATATGGAATTTACAGGATTTGGATCAAATGCACATGTAATTATTTTTTGTGAGCAAGAGATAATTGAAAAAATACGAGAAAATATAAAGTCTGTATTGAGCTATTACGGGGGTGTGGCATATGTTTCAGAAGCAACTCCTCTTTAAAAAATTATTCTCAATTGTTTAACTTAAGCGTGAACCCAATCAACACGAATTGATTTCCGACTATTTAAATATCTATCTATTGCCATAGCAGCTATACATCCATCAGATGCTGCTACTACAGCTTGCTTAAAAGGGGTATTTCTAATATCACCAATAGCCCAAACCCCTTCAACTGTTGTGGACATAAAGTCATCCACCAGAACCCCCCCATCCTCCTTAAAAGCAACCTGGTCTCCAAGAAAATCTGTAATAGGCTTTGATCCGCTCATATAAACAAAAACTCCTTCAAGCGCAATATCTTGATGAGTATCAATTGATCGATTCTTTACCTTAATACCAGTAACTCCTGAGTCGTTACCTTCAATTTGCATCAACCTCGTCTTACTCCAATGGTTCACATTTGGTTTTAATAAAAGATCCTGTGCATGATGATCATCTGATTTTGGATCATTAGATGTAATCCAATGAACTTTGGAAGCAAATTTTGTAAGAACATTTGCTTCTTCTATTGCCTCTTTGTTAATACCAACTACGGCAACTTCACGATCTCGATAAAAAGCTCCATCACAGGTCGCACAATAGCTAACTCCTCTACCCAAGAATTCGGCCTCGCCTTTAAAGGATGCAGGTCTACCCATTGCACCGCTTGCAACTACAAGTGCTTTTGCTTTAAAAGTTCCTTCAGGAGTATAAATAGTTTTCCAGTCACTAGTAGCATCAATGCCAAAAACTTGAGCTCTTCGATAGTCGGCCCCATATTGAGTAGCTTGATCTCTCATCAATTTCAATAAAGCCTCTCCACTCATTTCACTAGAGACTCCTGGATAATTAGCAATTTGATGAGTTATCGCTAAAGCGCCTACATCAGGATTCTTATCTAGTATTACCGTCTTTAGGTCTGCTCGAGAGGTGTAAAGTGCACAACTGCAACCAGCAGGCCCACCACCAACTATGACAACATCAGTTTCAATGGTTTCCAATGGAAAATTCTCTTAGGTAAGTTTTGTTCTCTTTCGAGAAAAAGAATGAATTCGTTGAATTAACTTGAATTTATAGATTAAACTTTAAACCCAAATCAAATCAAATGTTTGTTTAGTTCAACTCTAATGAAAATTATCTAGGTTGAGTCATTACGCACAAGTTTCTAAATAGATTTAATTGATTAAGGGCGAATTTGCCTACACCTAGTTTCAATCTAAAGACAAAAAAATACTAGAAAGTGAGAGGAAAAACCTAAAAAACTCGAATTTTAAAATAATCAACATTTTTTCTCAAAAGAAACGTTGAATTATCTTATGAGAACTCAAGAGAACACAAAAAAACCTAAATCTTATAAAATAGAATCTGATTGATTAGATTCTTGAGCGACTCAGAAAGACTGCTTAAAGCAGCTATAAACAGAATAAATGCTCGAATAACAGAGAAACTTATAAATTCTGCTCAAGAATTCTCCGAAATCGCAGAAGAAATACCTCAGAAACTGCAAGATGAATGGTCTATCTTCAAAGAGGAGGTCATGAAAGAATCACAGCGTCTTGAAAAAGAAACAGATACATCAAAAGAAAAAAATCCCAATCATCAATCAACAAAAGAAGATCTACTTCAAGCTCAGATTGACAAACTTAGATCCAAAGTCATTGAAATTAATAAAAGCATTGAGGAAAAAAATTGATATTTTTAGTTGACCAATTACAAAAGTTAGGAAGAGCCTTGAGAATATGGAAAACTTTATTATCTCTTTTATTCTGCTTATGGCTTGATTCTAAAAAATGGACTTATTTCAAAGGGTATAACGTAAAACGAAGAGAAAGAAGACAGGTTAAAAGAGCAAAGTGGCTTACAAAAGAATTAATTGGTTTAGGATCAGCTTTTATAAAATTAGGACAACTTTTATCTGCGAGAGCTGATATTATTCCTGCATTATGGGTAAATGAACTTACTTCTCTACAAGATAGGGTACCACCTTTTGAATTTAAAAAGATAAAAGAAATTTTATTATTTGAGCTTGGTAGTACATATGAAAAAATTATAAATATAGATTCAAATCCAATAGGTTCTGCATCACTTGCTCAAGTGCATAAAGCACAGTTAATTAATGGTAAGAATGTTATCTTTAAAGTACAAAGACCAGGTATTGAAAAATTTTTTAGACTTGACCTAGATGTAATGAATCAAGTCGCAAGATTAGTTCAAAAAAATAAAAGTCTTAGTCAGGGAAAAGATTGGATAGGAATAGCAAAAGAATGTAAGAGAGTATTAATTAGAGAATTAGACTTTAGAATTGAAGCTCAGTATGCTGCACGATTTAAACAACAATTTCTCGATGATTCAGATATTTTAATTCCAAGTGTTTTCTGGGATTTAAGTTCCAGCAAAGTCTTATGTCTTGAATATATACCAGGTATAAAGATTAATGATATTAAAACCCTAGAAAAAAATGGAATCGATACATCATCAATAGCAAAAATTGGTGCCACAAGTTACTTGAAACAATTAGTTAACTATGGTTTTTTTCATGCTGATCCCCATCCAGGAAACCTAGCTGTTTCTATGAATGGCTCTCTAATTTATTACGATTTTGGAATGATGGGTTTTGTCTCTGAGCGAATCAGAGGCAGACTTAATTCAATGATCAAAGCAGCAGCCCTAAGAGATGTCAGTGGGCTAGTTAAAGAGCTTCAAATTGCTGGATTATTAGAGGCAGATATTGAAATAGGTCCAGTAAGAAGACTAATCAGAATAATGTTAACGGAGGCTCTAACTCCTCCTTTTGACTCCCAAATTATAGAAAAGCTCTCTGGGGATCTATCCGAACTAGCTTTTGGCAAACCCTTTAGAATACCAATTGAGTTGATATTTATCTTTAGAGCACTATCAACTTTTGAAGGGGTCGGAAGATTTTTAGATCCCGAATTTAATTTAATCGCCATAGCAAAACCTTTCCTACTTCCACTAATGACATCAAAAAATCCAGAGTCTAATGACTTACTGAATGAATTAGGTCGACAAGTTACTGAAATAGGAACTAAAGCAGTTGGTTTACCAAAAAGACTTGATGAAAACCTAGAGAGATTGGAACAAGGAGATTTACAACTTCAAGTGCGAATGGGTGAATCAGACAGACAGTTGAGAAGAATGATCAATGCTCAAAAAACATTAGGGAATTCTGTGCTGCTTGGATCACTTGCAATATCATCAGCTTTACTCGCCTCAACTAATAAACCCTTTTTATTCTTCATACCAATAATTTTAGGATTTCCTATAGCTGTCAGCTGGATTAAATTACAATTTAAAATGAGAAGTGAAACCCGTTTAGATAATTTTCAAGGAAGAAGAAAAAGCCAAAACTAGCTTAGTTTTTCTTAAATATTAAAGCTACCCCTTGGACCCAACCCTATAAGTCCTGCATATGTTGCTTGCCTTCCTAATTCATCCTCAATTCGAAGCAATTGATTATATTTTGCGACCCTTTCACTTCGACTCAATGAGCCTGTTTTGATTTGGCCAGATTTCGTTGCTACTGCTAAATCAGCAATTGTCGTATCTTCAGTTTCTCCACTTCTATGACTAATAACTGTTGTATAGCTTGATCTTGATGCAAGCTCTATCGCTTCAAGTGTTTCAGTAAGAGAGCCTATTTGATTAACCTTGATTAATATTGAATTTGCGATATTCTCATCAATCCCTCTCTGCAAACGAAGGGAATTAGTAACAAACAAATCATCTCCAACCAATTGAACATTCTTACCAAGCTTTTTCGTAAGCAAGCTCCATCCATCCCAATCATCTTCCGCTAATCCATCTTCTATTGAAACAATTGGATATGCATTAACTAATCCAGCCAATTCATCAACCATTTGCTCGCTGGTGTAGGAATTTCCACCATAAGAGTATTTCCCTCCCTCATAAAACTCTGTACTAGCAACATCTAAAGCTAGAGAGATTTGCTCGCCTGGTTTAAATCCAGCCTGCTCAATTGCCTGCAGCAGAAGATCACCTGCTGCTTTATTGCTCTCAAGATTTGGTGCGAATCCACCTTCATCACCAACAGCAGTTGATAAACCTTTCTGATTTAATAACTCTTTAAGTGTATGAAAAACCTCAGCTCCCATTCTTAATGCTTCTCGAAAACTTTCAGCACCATGAGGAACCAGCATAAATTCTTGAAAATCTAAGTTATTTGCCGCATGAGCACCTCCATTGATTACGTTCATCAAGGGAACTGGCAATAAAGATGACATTGGACCTCCTAAATACCTATATAAAGGCAATCCCAATCCATTAGCTGCTGCCCTTGCCGTCGCCATGCTGACAGCAAGAATTGAATTAGCACCAAGATTTGATTTGTTATCTGTATCGTCAAGTTGTTTCATGACAGAATCAACTGTTGCTTGATCTAAAGAAGAAAGGCCACAAAGTGCAGGGGCAATATTTTCTTCTATGTGACTAACAGCCTTGATGACTCCTTTACCCATATAACGATTACCACCATCTCGTAATTCATGAGCCTCATGTGCTCCGGTGCTTGCGCCACTTGGAACGATCGAACGTCCAATAGCGCCCCCTTCTAAAAGAACCTCAGCCTCAACTGTTGGATTTCCACGAGAGTCCAAAACTTCTCTGGCCATAATGGTATCAATTACTAGTTCTAGAGAGTCAGCCACGAATTTAAGATGATTTTTAGATCTTATGAACTACATTATTCCCATATGTTCCTCAATTGTTAATCTAGCTTGCTTTCCAAGACCTAATTAAGCGAATTTGTCTTAAAAAAATACACATATCACTCAAAACCACTCAACCTAAATTCAGCCTTCACATGACCACTTTGAATAAAAATTCATCAAAAATTAGTGGAAGTCTAACTACGGAACCAGATTCTTTTAGCGATGAAGCTTGGAATCTTTTATTAATAGCGGAACAATCAGCCAGACGATGGAGACATCATAATTTAGATGTTGAACATCTTATTCAAGTACTTTTTAGAAATAAAAAATTTCAGAAATATACCAATCCCTTACCTATAAATCATGAAGAAGTGAATGATATTTTAGAAAATTTTCTTGCCGAATTACCAATTAATAATCAATCAGATTTATTTGTTGGTGAAGATTTAGAAAATCTTCTTGAAACTGCTGATGAGTTTTGCTCTCGCTGGGGATCAAATCAAATAGAAATTTCTCACATACTCATCGCAATAGGTAGAGATAATCGCTTAGGAGAAGATCTTTTTGATCAAGCAGGTCTGCCAAGTGAAATTCTTGAAGCAGAATTAAGACGTCTACCCGCACCTAAATCATTCACACAATCAAAAAGAAATACAGCTAAACAGATAAAAGGGAGACCTGAAAAAGAGTCAAAATCTTATATTTCATCCGAACCTACTTCAAAAAATTTAAACTCTGAACCATCTACTCTCATAAGTAAGGGAGAGATTAACTCAAAACAAGAACCTTTAAGCCTTAATGAAACTCCAAGTTCACTAGATTTATATTGTAAAGACCTTACAGCCGAAGCTGAAGCTGGAAAATTAGACCCTGTGATCGGCCGAGAACCTGAAATAAAAGCAATCATAAAAGTTTTATCCCGAAGAGGAAAAAACAATCCCGTACTGATCGGAGCTCCTGGTGTTGGCAAAACAGCAATAGCAGAGTTATTAGCTCAAAAGCTGATAGATAACGAACTTCCTGAGTCTCTTCAAGGTTTCAAACTAATTTCACTTGATATAGGCGCATTAATAGCTGGAGCAAAATTTCGAGGTCAGTTTGAAGAGCGCTTTAGATCATTATTAACTGAAGTTAGTCATAGCAAAAAAGGAGTAATTTTATTTATAGACGAATTACATACAATTGTAAGCAAAGAAAGATCAAACACAGATGCTGGCAGCCTATTAAAACCTTTATTAGCCAGTGGAGATTTACGTTGTATTGGAGCAACAACCCCAGAAAATTATAGACGTACCATCGAAAAAGATCTTGCATTAGATAGACGATTCCAGCAAGTATCTATAAAAGAGCCCAGCTTAGATTTAAGCCTTGAGATTTTAAAAGGAATTAGAGAAAGCTATGAGTTCCATCACGGTGTAACCATTACTGATCAAGCTCTAATCACAGCTAATCGTTTGGCTCATAGATATATAAGTGATAGATGCCTACCTGACAAAGCCATTGACTTGATTGACGAAGCATCAGCTCAAGTAAAAATCGAATCGTCATTAAATCCAAAAATCATAGAAGAAAAAGAATCTCAGATTGATCATTTGCAGTCATTAATCATCAATAGCAATAACGAAATATCATCAGAAGCCATAACTAATCTCAAAGAAGAGAAAAATTCACTACTAATTGAACTAGAAAGCATTAAGCAACAATGGCAAGATCATCTCGATAAATCTAATGAATTACAAGAATTAAAAGTAAGGTCTGAAGAATTAACAAATTCAATCAGAGTAGCCGAACAGGCTGGTGACATTGAAGAAGCAGAAAGACTTCAATATGAACAGCTTTATCCATTACAAGAAAGCATAGAAGAAATAGACGTTTCTATTCAAAAAGATAATCTACAGGGTAATTTCTTGATAAAAGATCAAGTTGATCCAGAAGACATAGCCGATGTTGTCTCTAGATGGACAGGTATACCTGTTAGAAAAGTTTTGTCTGGTGAAAGACAAAAACTTTTAAATTTAGAGCAAGACTTAGAAACAAAAGTTATTGGCCAATCCAATGCAGTTCAAGCAGTCGCAGCAGCCATTCGCAGAGCCAGGGCTGGGATGCAGGACGTTAGAAGACCCATAGGTTCATTTCTTTTCCTTGGCCCTACAGGAGTGGGGAAAACGGAACTTGCTAAATCATTGGCCAGTTCTTTATTTGATGAAGAGGACGCTTTATTGAGACTGGATATGAGTGAATATATGGAGAGAAATGCTGTTTCAAGACTTTTAGGGGCGCCTCCTGGGTATGTCGGTTACGAAGAAGGTGGGCAATTAACGGAAGCAATAAGGAAAAGGCCTTATGCAGTGTTGTTGCTTGATGAAATTGAAAAAGCTCATCCAGAAGTCTTTAATATCCTTCTTCAGGTATTAGATGACGGACGACTAACTGATTCTCAAGGTCGCACGGTAGATTTTCGAAATACAGTCATTGTTATGACGAGTAACCTTGCAAGCAAAGCAATCTTAAAGAATTCGCTTCAAGTTCAAAACGAAAGTTCAAATAAAAGTGCGCTTGAACAAGAGTTAGATCAACAAATCAATGAAGCCTTAACAAAACATTTTCGACCAGAATTTTTGAATCGCATTGATGAGGTAATACGATTTAGGCCATTAAAACCAGAAAATTTAGAACAAATAGTTCGACTTCAACTTGATGAATTAAAGAAACTTTTAAAACACCAAGGGATAGATCTCTTTGTTGACGAAACCACCATTAAAACTCTTGCTGATGAAGGCTATGAACCTGAATATGGAGCCAGGCCTCTAAGAAGAGTGATTCGAAGAAGGTTGGAAAACCCACTGGCAACACAAATTTTAGAGGAGGCTTTTGAAGGGGCTAAATCAATAAGGGTTGAAACCAAGGATGATGAATCTAAAAAACTTCTTTTTTTAATAGATAACTAATCGATCAAACTTAAGTTAGTGTAGGTCTACAGCAATTGTTTTAAAAGTTCTCTCCTTTTAGCCTTCCCAAAGTGACAAGTCCAAGCTCTAAAGAGGATCAAGAAAAGGTCATTCCTACAAAAAAGGAAAAAACAGCCTTAAAAAAAAGTTTTTTATCCTCTACAATTGATGAAATGAAACTGGTTGTATGGCCATCACGCCAACAGCTTTTTAGTGAATCTGTTGCTGTGATTTTAATGGTCACTTTGTCAGCAGTATCAATTGCAGCTGTAAGCCGTTTTTATGGATGGGCTTCTACTCAGATATTCCGCTGAGTTGAATAAACAAAATTTTTAAACCACTCACAATTTTTTCCAGTGTCAGAGATTGAAACCACATCTAATAAAGATTCTAGAATAATTGATAGATCTGAAACACCTCAACATGATCAATCACAAAGCCAAGCAATAAAAACAAATATTGCGCGTTGGTATGCTATTCAAGTTGCCTCAAGTTGCGAAAAGAAAGTTAAGGCAACCCTTGAACAACGAGCAATTACTCTTGGCGTTAGTGACAGGATTATAGAAATAGAAATCCCTCAAACACCAGCAGTAAAGCTCAAAAAAGACGGTAGTAGACAAACCACAGAAGAAAAAGTTTTCCCTGGGTACGTACTAGTTCGTATGGTGTTAGATGAAGACACAATGATGGCCGTTAGAAGTACTCCCAATGTAATTAATTTTGTTGGTGCAGAAGATCGAAGAGCTACTGGTAAAGCAAGAGGTCATATAAAACCTCGCCCTCTTAGCAGGCAAGAGGTTAACAGAATTTTTAAACGAGCAGCTGAGAAGAAAACTGTTGTCAAGTTGGATGTAGAAGAAGGGGATCAGATTGTTGTGACTTCAGGTCCTTTTAAAGATTTCCAAGGAGAAGTTATTGAAGTTTCAGGAGAAAGAAACAAACTTAAGGCGCTTTTATCAATTTTCGGAAGAGAAACTCCTGTTGAACTTGAATTTTCTCAAATAACTAAACAAAATTGATTTTTAATTTCCTTTTGCTGTCTGGTCAGTCTAGGAGTTAAGTTTATTAGATAATTTATCTGATTAGTTTCAGGTTTTCCGCATTAGTTCAATTTTTAGCCGATGGCAAAGAAAGTAGTAGCCCTGATCAAGTTAGCCTTACAGGCTGGCAAAGCCAACCCAGCTCCTCCCGTTGGGCCTGCACTTGGTCAACATGGGGTAAACATAATGGCGTTTTGTAAGGAATACAATTCACGCACCCAAGACAAAGCTGGCTTTGTTATCCCTGTAGAAATATCAGTTTTTGAAGATAGAAGTTTTACTTTCATAACAAAAACGCCTCCTGCTTCAGTTTTGATAACTAAAGCAGCGGGTATTGCTAAAGGCTCAGGAGAGTCAGCGAAAGGAACTGCTGGTTCAATTAGTAAAAGTCAACTTGAAGAAATTGCTAAAACAAAACTTCCAGATCTCAATTGCAGTAATATCGAATCTGCGATGAAAGTTATTGAGGGAACCGCCAAAAATATGGGAGTTTCCATAAAGGACTAGTTAAATCGTAAAATTATTCAACGTTCTCTTACAAGGGGGAGACGAAAAGTCGAATGTACCCCAATTTATTATGAAAAATTTTTCAAAAAGAATGACCACTTTACTTTCCAAAGTGGAAGAGCGTTCGTATTCTCCTATTGATGCAATAAAGCTAGTAAAAGAAAATGCCAATGCAAAATTCGATGAGACTATTGAAGCTCATATAAGACTTGGTATTGACCCAAAATATACTGATCAGCAGCTCAGGACGACAGTTGCTTTACCAAGTGGTACCGGTCAGAAAATACGAATAGCAGTTGTTACACGTGGTGAAAAAGTGGCAGAGGCGACTAAAGCAGGTGCTGATCTGGCTGGAGAAGAGGACTTAGTTGATACAATCAACAAAGGAGAAATGAACTTTGACCTTCTAATTTCAACTCCAGATATGATGCCCAAAGTCGCCAAACTTGGAAGAGTACTTGGGCCTAGAGGGCTAATGCCTAATCCAAAAGCCGGAACAGTTACGACCGATCTGGCGGGAGCTATTAAAGAATTCAAAGCAGGAAAACTTGAATTCAGAGCTGACAAAGCAGGTATTGTGCATGTTCGATTTGGTAAAGCAAGTTTTTCAGAAGAAGCACTCCTTGAAAATTTAAAGACTTTGCAAGTAACAATAGAAAAAAATAAACCAAGCGGAGCAAAAGGTAAATTCTGGAGAAGCTTCTTCATTACATCCACCATGGGTCCATCAGTAGAAGTAGATATCAGCGAATTACAAGACTTGCAAAAAGAAAAGTGACCCTTTTTGTTGTAAATTAGTTATGTGGCTTAGCCACAAGGGCATGCGCCCAGCCAAAGACAGCAGGTATGTGTTATTAAACCTTCGTTTAATAACAATATTAAATCCCGCCGAGGCATACGCAGGTTTTTTCTTTTTTGGATTGAATCGTTAGCGGCCTCGATTTCCTTTAGGAAATATGGCCGCATGTCCAGTTCTTCCCCCGATTCGATCCAATTATTATGGGCCGCACGCTGGAAAGCAAAAAACAGATCGTCGAACAAATAGAGGGTCTACTAGATAACTCCGAAATGGCTTTAGTTCTTGATTACAAGGGCTTATCCACAAAAGAGATGTCTGACTTGCGCTCAAGATTGCAAAAAAGCGATGGCGTATGCAAGGTCACTAAAAACACCTTGATGCGTCAAGCCATAAAAGGAAAAGATTCCTGGACTGGTTTGGATTCATTGCTTACTGGAACAAACGCCTTTGTATTAATCAAAGGCGATGTTGGAAGTGCTGTTAAAGCTGTACAAGCATTTCAAAAGGAAACTCAAAAATCTGAGACTAAAGGAGGTCTGTTCGAAGGCAAACTCTTATCTCAAGATGAAATCAAAGCGATTGCAAAACTTCCTAGCAAGGAAGCACTTATGGCACAAATTGCTGGTGCGGTTAATTCCATAACAAGCAAAATCGCTATTGGTATCAACGAGGTTCCCTCTGGACTTGCAAGGTCTCTTAAACAACATTCTGAGAGTGGCGAGAGCTGAGCCTCATTTGTTTAACAATTTGTTTTCTACTTATTTAGTTGCTGATTTAAACCATGTCTGCAAAAACCGATGAAATCTTAGATTCATTAAAAAGCCTTTCATTGCTTGAAGCTTCAGAGCTTGTTAAGCAAATAGAAGAAGCTTTTGGTGTCTCTGCTGCCGCATCTGCCGGCGTTGTCATGGCTGCTCCAGGAGCTGCTGCTGGTGGCGATAGTGCTGAAGCTGCTGAAGAAAAAACTGAATTTGAGATTGTTTTAGAAAGCTTTGAAGCTTCATCTAAAATTAAAGTTCTTAAAGAAGTTCGCAACGCCACAGGTTTAGGTCTTGGCGAGGCAAAAGCCTTAGTTGAAGCTGCTCCAAAAACAATAAAAGAAGGAGCTTCAAAAGAAGATGCTGAGGCTCTGAAAAAAGCAATTGAGGCTGTTGGCGGAAAAGTAACTTTGAAATAAATCATTCGTAGTTACTGGAAAAAAACTTATTATCTGCTTATATATAACCGGTCTATATAGACCGGTTTTTTTATGCCTAAAGAAAAACAATACAAATTGGCGATCGCTGCCGCGACTGATGGCGCTTGTAGCGGTAACCCAGGGCCAGGAGGATGGGGAGCATTAATTAGATTCCAAGATGGAAGTGAACTTGAGTTTGGTGGTTTCAACCCCGAGACTACAAATAATCGTATGGAATTACAGGCTGCTTTATTTGTTCTACAAGAATTAAAAAAAATCAAATTTCATTCTTCTTTAACTATTAAAACTGATAGTAAATATTTAATTGATGGAATGGAAAAGTGGATGCCAAATTGGAAAAAAAAAGGATGGAAAACTTCATCTGGAAAACCAGTTCTTAATCAAGATTTATGGAAAGCTCTTGACCACCCTGAACTCCCAAAAATTAAACTTCAATATGTCAAAGGACATAGCGGAGAAAAAGATAATGATAGAGTTGACGCTATTGCGGTAGCTTTTTCTAAAGGTAGAAAAATAAAACTAAAAGATTTTGTCAATACATAAAAAAAACGACATATACAATATTCTTCTTGGACAGCTCCTATCTCAAGATGAAGGTATTGATGCAGAAATACTATCTAATTCAGCTCTTAATGCAATTAAATTTGCATCATTAAATAGAAATTTCCCAATCATTTCAAAGATCCTTTCAAAAGCATCACATGATTTTCAAAGAAATAACAAAAACTTAAATCAAATTATTTTTGGTTCTCAATTTAAAAACCCGTTAGGCCTAGCTGCTGGATTTGATAAGAATGGAGTAGGTGCAGGGCTTTGGGATTATTTTGGATTTGGTTTCGCCGAACTAGGAACTATTACTTGGCATGCCCAAAAAGGTAATCCAAAACCCAGACTTTTTAGAATTGCAAAAGAAAAAGCAGCACTTAATCGGATGGGATTCAATAATGAAGGTGCAGAAAAATTTTTAAAAACTATAGAAAAGCAAAAAATTTCTACACCAGGGAATAGGCCTTGCGTCCTAGGAATAAATCTAGGAAAGTCAAAAATTACACCTCTCGATGAAGCTTATAAAGACTATGCTTTATCCCTGGAATTGTTGGCGCCACTATCAGATTATGCAGTAATCAATGTTAGTTCGCCCAATACCCCGGGCCTTCGTTCCTTACAAGAAACAAAGCAAATAAAGAAATTAATAAAAACACTCAAAGATTTACCTAATTGTCCACCTTTACTTATAAAAATCGCACCAGACCTATCAAATGAAGCGATTGATGAAATTGCAGTGGTTGCGAAAGAAGAAGGAATCGATGGAATCATCGCAATCAATACAAGCTTAAATCGGTTTAATTTAAAACACTTAAAAATTAAAACCGGTAATACTTTAGAGCAAGAGAATGGAGGCTTAAGTGGACTACCTCTGCAAAGGAGAGGACTAGAAGTTATTGATAGACTTAGAAGAAGTACAAATCTTGATTTACCTTTAATTGGTGTAGGTGGAATTAATTCAGCTAAATCCGCATGGGAAAGAATTGCGGCTGGAGCTTCTTTAATTCAAATTTATACTGGATGGATATTTGAAGGACCAACTTTAGTGCCAGAAATCTTGGATGGATTGATCCTGCAAATGGAAAAACATGGATTCCAGAATATTAAAGAAGCAGTAGGTTCCAAAGAACCATGGAAATAAACTCAATAATTTCTTATAGATTTGGTTGAAAATAGATATTTATGCTCACAAATATCATGAAAAAAAGCTTTGATTATCATGGAGGTAATATTGAAAAAGAATCAAGAAACTTAGGCATATCAACTAAAAATATTATCGATGCAAGTGCATCAATTGTTCCTTTTAGATTGCCAAGCAAATTAACTAATTATCTTATTGAAAACATAAAAAATGAATCGATTAAATTTTATCCTGAAAGAAGTTATTTTGAAGTCAAAAATTCTATTTCAAAATGGCATGATATTGACCCTTTAATGATTTTACCCGGCAATGGGGCATCTGAATTATTTACTTGGGCAGCTAGAGATGCAAGTCTAAATGGAATAAGTTCTTTGCCCTCGCCCTGTTTTGGAGACTATCAAAGAGCTTTAAAATGCTGGAATGCACCTTACATATACAATCCATTGCCATTGTCTTGGAACAATAAAAAACCACAATCATTTCCAATTGAACCAAAAGCCAATGTCTTATGGATTACCAACCCCCACAATCCAACTGGACAATTATGGAGTCGATCATCAATAGAAAGTTTGCTAACTAAATATAAACTCGTGATTTGTGATGAAGCCTTTATTTCTATTGTACCCGGAGGAGAAGACCAATCAATTATTGACCTAACTAAAAGCTATAAAAACCTTATAGTAATAAGGAGTTTAACTAAGTTTTTAGGTGTTGCCGGATTAAGAGTTGGGTATGCTATAACAAACTCAAATAGAGTATCAAAATGGGAAGAGATAAGAGACCCATGGCCTGTAAATACGCTATCAATGAATATAACTAATATGATCATGAATAATCCAAAAATGCATAAAAAAAGACTAAATAAAGTCCATAAATGGGTTAAAAAAGAAGGGGAATGGTTGCATAAAAGTCTTTCAAAGTTTTCTTCTATCAGACCTCTTCCATCTAACACCAACTTTCAATTAGTTAAAAGTAAATATGGACTATTAGGTGTTATTAAGAATTTAAAAAAAAGAGGAATTTTATTAAGAGACTGTAGATCATTTATAAATTTAGGAGAAGATTGGGTTAGAATAAGTCTACAAAAGAGAGAAGATAATATTAAAATCATTAGGACATTAAAAGAATATATCAACTAATCGAATTAATTATCTCTAATAACTTATTTCCGGAATTTAGAAAAACATAATCATTCATATTTAATTTCATTTTCATTAAAGAATTAGAACTTAATAAATTAGATATAACATTCGTCAAAATACATTCTTCTGGATTATGTTGATTAACTATTACAGCTCCTCCCAATCCAGCCATATAAGCAGCATTAAAATCTTGATGCTGATCAGCAGATTGTGGAAAAGGTATTAAGATTGACGGAGTCTTAGTTACCATTAATTCACAAATCGCACCAGATCCAGCTCTACTAATTGCAAGATCTGCATGTTGGAGTAAGGCCGGTATTTCATTACTAAAGTGTCTTACAGCCAAATTAGGGTGAGTTTGAACTTTGCCTGGATTTCTATAAAAACAATCATTCGTACCCGTCAGGTGAACAACTCTGCAACCCTTATCAAGTAAAGAAGGTAAAACATTCCTTACCATCTCATTCATTTTTTTAGCTCCTTGACTACCTCCCATAACTACAATCAATACTCCTTCTCCTGAAGGGACCCAACTAGGGAGAGGTTGTTCTAAAAGAAATTCCGACCTTACAGGTGTTCCCGTAAAGCTTTTTTTACACCTAGGCAAATAATCAGATGTTAATGGAATTCCTAACGCTACATGATCACAAAATCTACCCAACAGCCTACTAACCTTCCCAGGGATAGCATTAGATTCATGCAACAAAATCGGGATTCCAGCTAGTTTTGCACCAATAATGCCTGGAGCAGATATATACCCGCCAGTAGTAAAAATTACGTCAATTTTTTTTTGACGTAACAATTTAGAGACCTGAAAAGAAGCAAAGATTAATTTAAATAACCTATAAATTTTAAGAAAAATATTTCCTTGCAATCCTCCAACTTTTAGTATTATTAAGTTATATTTTTTGGGAACCAGTTCAATCTCTAGCCTATTGGATACCCCTAACCACTCAACTTGCCAAGAGCTTGAAAGTGAATCAGCTAAAGCCAATGCAGGATAAATATGACCACCAGTTCCGCTAGCAGCAATTAAAAGGCGAGGCATAAATTAAATAACCTAATCCTTTAAGGCTAAGTTATATTGAGTAAAAAAGGTAGGCGTGCGAAATTCACTGATAGCCAAATTAATAGGTTTTATATTGCTATATCCAATATCAATCAATTCTGTCTTAAGTAAAAATATAGATAATCATTTATTAAGCAACAAATTAGAGGAAATTCTCAATCAAAATAAAAATGATTCACTGAAAGAATTATTTCTAGACAATTCTTTCAAACAATTCAATAAACAGTATCTAGATTTCAGGGAAAAATATACAGACGCGAAATGGTCAATTAAACAAATAAGTCATGGTTCAGTCCAGAGTTTTCTAGATGTAAAAATAACTTCTACAAGAGAAATAGGTGGAGAAATTTATAATCTAAATTCCAAACAGACCATTAAAGTAGAAATGTTTAAAAACAAAATTAAAAGTTTTAAAGTTATCAATGAAGAATCAATACTTAATAGTATATATTCCCCACTAGTAGTAAAAATAATTTCGCCAGATAAAGTTTCTACTGGTGAAAGATATGAAATGAATTTAATCATAGAGGAACCATTGGATAATTCATTAGTGGCAAGTGGAATGATAGTTCTTAAAAATAATGAAAATATCCCTATATCAAATAATCACTTTGGAATCAAACTAAATCAATCAGGTGGTTTATTTAAATATATTCAAGCGCCTTTAAAACCTGGTTTTCAAACTATTTCTGCAATAATTATACATCCCAAAGGTATTTATTCAATTACTAAAAAAATAAAGGTAGATTTATAAATATCTACCTTTATAATTGAAGAATTAAATTTTAAATATTAAGCATTATCTAGAGCAGATACTCCAGGAAGCACTTTCCCTTCCAAAAGTTCAAGACTAGCTCCACCCCCAGTAGAAATATGAGACATATTTTTCGCTAAACCTGCTTTTTCAACTGCTGCAACTGAATCTCCACCTCCAATAATTGTGCAACATCCTTGAGCACTTAATTCAGCTAAAGTACTTGCTATCGCATTGGTACCAGTTGCAAATTTCTCAAATTCAAAAACCCCCATTGGTCCATTCCAAATAACAGTCTTACAACTTTTCAAAGCATTCTGAAAAAGTTCAACTGATTCTGAACCAATATCCAATCCCATCCAACCTTCGCTAATAGATTCTACTTTTGAAACTTTACTATTTGCATCGGGAGAAAATTTATCAGCCAATACAACGTCAGTTGGCAAAAGGAACTCGACTCCTTTCTCCTTAGCTTTCTTCTCCAAAGCACTAGCTAATTCAAGCTTATCTTCTTCAACAAGACTATTACCTACCGATAATCCTCTGGCTTTGTAAAAAGTGAATATCATTCCTCCACCAACAATTATTTTGTCACATTTATCAATCAAAGATTCCAAAACACCAATTTTACTACTTACTTTTGAACCGCCAACTATTGCCGCTAAGGGTTTTTGAGGTTGATCTATGGCTCCCTGTAAATATTTAAGTTCTTTTTCCATTAAATAACCCGCCACACATGGACTTAAGAACTTTGTTACCCCCTCAGTTGAGGCATGAGCGCGGTGAGCCGCTCCGAAAGCATCATTAACATAAACTTCTGCTAAAGAAGCTAATTCCTTTGCAAATTCTGTATCATTTTGTTCTTCACCAGCAATAAATCGAACATTTTCTAAAAGAACAACATCACCATTGGACATCGCATCTACTTTTGATTTTGCCTCGGCCCCTACACAACTTTCTGTTTTGACAACGGTTTTGCCAAGCAATTCACTGAGTCTTTGAGCAACAGCAGTTAAACGCATCGTTTCATTAACCTTTCCTTTAGGTCTCCCAAAATGTGCAGAGAGGATAACTCGTGCACTCTTCTCTAGAAGATCATTAATAGTTGGTAACGCAGCACGAATTCTTGTGTCGTCAGTTATTTGCCCCTCATCTCCTAATGGGACATTAAAATCAACTCTCACAAAAACACGTTTGCCGCATAAGTCTTCAGCGCCGAGACTTGACAGGGAACGCTTAGACATAATTTATTGGATTCAGAAAGGAAACTGAGTGACCATAGCTCTTGAAAGGCACCTAATGGGTAATTACTAAGACATAGAAAAAATCTACCTAAACCCTTGAGGATCTAATCAAGGTCCTTGGGATATTATCAATAAATATTTAGAATAATTAAATTCTTCTCAAACTACTGCAATACCAGGAGAAAAAGCTTGCAGAGCGACTTTGTAAATCGAGAATTTTTTCTAAGGAATATTTTTTTCATTCGCAAGTTATTAAATATTGTAATTTAATCGATCTGTACTGATCAAAAAATTTCTAGTCACATCTGAAAAGATTAAATAATTTAATGAATATTATTAACTTATTTAATCTTTTCAGATGATAAGTTTAACTTAGAGTTTAAAAACTACTCTTCGAAAATAAATCAGTAATTAATTTTTCATTTCTTAAATTATTGAATTTCCACCTATATTGTTTTGAAAATTCCGTGAACAAGCAGCTAATACAATGGTATCCAGGGCATATTGCTAAAGCAGAAAAACAATTAAAAGACCATTTGAATAAAGTTGATCTTGTGTTTGAGGTCCGCGACGCTCGCATCCCACTGGCTACATCTCATCCATATCTTCAAAAATGGTTAACAGGAAAGAAACAACTTTTAGTTATCAATAGAAAGGACATGATCAATATTGACGCCTATGAAGCATGGGATAAAAAATTAAGATTAGATGGGAAAGTCCCATGGTGGTGCGATGCAAAAGCTGGAACAGGGGTTCTCCAATTGAAACAAGCAGCTATTCGTGCAGGGCAAGAGTTAAATCAACGACGTCTTGAAAGAGGAATGAAAAATCGAGCAATTAGAGTGCTAACTCTTGGTTTTCCTAATGTAGGTAAATCTGCTCTAATTAACAGACTAGTTAAAAAAAAAGTCGTCTCTAGTTCAAGAAAAGCTGGCGTCACTAGAAGTTTGAGATGGGTAAGATTAGGGCAAGACCTTGATCTCTTGGATGCTCCTGGAGTTCTACCTCCTAGACTGGAAGATCAAAATGCTGCTTTAAAACTGGCTATCTGTGATGATATTGGGCAAGCCGCGTACGATGCTGAAAAAGTAGCCATTCACTTTATGAGCCTTCTTGAGAAATTAGAAAACAGCAAAGAAGCTGGAGTAAAGTCAATGTGTCTACAAAGTAGATATGGAATATCTGTTAATGAAAATATTAAAGACAAAGCCACATGGCTACTTTCGGCAGCAAAACGACACACTTCCGGAGACACTATGAGAATGTCTCAAAGACTATTGGATGATTTTCGTAAGAATTTATTAGGGAATATTTCTCTTGAACTACCATAATGCATAAAGAAATAAAACAAGAATTTGGGCAAGGCAAAGGAGAATTATTTGAGCGTGAATACAAGAGACCTTTACCAATGCGGCTTGATAGATGGCTAGTAAGCCAACGATCCGAGCAAAGTAGAGCTCATATACAGAAATTCATCGAAGCAGGGTTCGCAAAAGTCAACGGTAAAACTGGAAAAGCAAAAACGCCCGTCAGGCCTGGTGATATCATTCAACTTTGGGTTCCCCCTCCGGAGCCTCTTCCTTACTTAAAGCCAGAAAAAATTGATTTAGATATTTTATATGAAGATGATCATTTGATAGTTATTAATAAATCAGCGGGAATAGCAGTTCATCCTGCACCAGGAAATAAATCAGGAACTTTAGTTAATGGTTTAATTAATCATTGCCCAGATCTACCTGGCATCGGAGGTAAATTAAGACCTGGAATAGTTCATCGATTAGATAAAGACACCACTGGATGCATCGTAGTAGCAAAAACTCAAGAAACCTTAGTTAAACTTCAAATTCAAATACAAAAAAGAGTTGCGTCAAGAAATTATATTGCTGTGGTGCATGGAGCTATTAAAGACAATGAAGGTATGATCATAGGGTCTATTGGTAGACATCCCAAAGATAGAAAAAAGTATGCTGTAGTTGATGATGAATCTGGTAGATATGCTTGCACCCACTGGAAATTAGTTAAAAACCTTGGGAATTTTTCTCTGCTTAAATTCAAACTTGATACGGGTCGAACACATCAAATTCGTGTTCATAGTGCACACATAGGTCATCCCATTCTTGGAGACCAAACTTACAGCAGATGTAAAAAATTACCTATCAATCTCAATGGTCAAGCATTACACGCAATTGAATTAGGTTTAATACACCCAATAACATTAGAGAAAATGAAATTCTCAGCACCAATACCTCAAGATTTCTCGCGTCTTTTAAAAGTATTAGGAGCAAATAATGATGTGATTATAGCAATCTAGGAGATGCATTAACCATCTTTTTTGTTAAGTGTTTTTTAGGATTATTTAACATGTTTTGACCGGAATTCTCTTCGATAATTTTTCCCTTATCAAAAACTAATACTCTATGACAAAATCCTGCTGCGACGGATAAGTCGTGAGTTATAAATAAAATAGATAATTTCAATTTTTCTTGCAAAGAGCGAAGCAAATCCAGGATTTCCGCTTGAATTTCTGCATCTAGCATACTGACACTTTCATCACATAAAAGTATTTTTGGATCAAGTGCAAGGGCCCTCGCAATCGCTACTCTTTGCTGTTGCCCTCCTGAAAGTTGAGAAGGAAAACGTTTTTCATATACTTCTATCGGGGTTAAACCAACCAGAGCTAAAAGCTTACGAGCTTTCTCTCTAGCATTTGACCGGTTTAACAAATTATGAATAAGGATTGGATCCATAATTGCATCAATGACTGACATTTTAGGATTCAAGCAAGCACAAGGATCTTGAAAAATAATTTGAATATATTTGCGTAATTGTTTTAAAGATTTTCCATCGATATTTAAAATATTCTTTCCACGGAAAATAATGCTTCCTCCTCGAGTAGGCAATAAACCAACCAAAGCTCTACAGAGAGTGCTTTTTCCACATCCTGAAGGCCCTACAATGCCAAGGGTTTCGCCTTGATAAAGTGAAAAGCTAACTTCATTAACAGCTTTCAACCAAACAGAATTGAATGGCGAAAAGCCTAGTTTATGCCAGCAACGTAAGCTATTAACTTTCAATAATTCAGTCCGATTTTCAATTTTTCCTCTTTCAGAACCCTCTAAAACTTTAATTGAATTGACTAATCTTTTAGCAATATCAGTTTTTGGTTGACCAACTACCTCCCTAATATTTCCAGATTCTATTATCTGACCATAATCAAGTATTGCAATTTTATTACACCATTTATAAACCATAGATAAATCATGACTAATTAATAATAAGGCAGTTCCAATTTCATCACAAAGTGAAATCAATTCACTCATGATTTGATTAGAAATTATTGTATCTAAACTTGTTGTAGGTTCATCAGCAATTATCAATGCTGGGCTTAATGAAATTGCTAGGGCAATTGCAACACGTTGTCTCATTCCACCACTAAATTCATGCGGAAAAGAATTAAACCTTAGGGGATCAATCCCAACTTTTTCTAATAACCTTTTAGCTTTTTCGACTAAGCCAGTAATAGATGAAGTTTTGTCATGGGCTCTATAAGTATCAACTAGATGATCACCAATAGACATTAATGGATTTAAACGTGACATTGGATCCTGAAATATCAATCCAACTTCTCTCCCTCTTATATTTTGCAAAGAAACCTTATCTAATTTTAATACATTTTTTCCATTTAAAAAGATCTCTCCATAACAAGCACTTCCATTAGGAAGAAGCTGCATTACAGCCTTCGCAACAGTACTTTTACCACATCCTGAACTACCAACTAATGCAAGCCTATCTCCACTATTCATTTTCAGATCTAATCCATTTAACACGTAAGTAGAGCTATTTGGATATATAGCATTTAGTTTATTTATCTTTAAAACTTCTTTTGATGAAATATTCATAAAAAAGTAGCTAGAAATGTTGAGTTTGAATAAAATAAATCAATTCCCGGTGCTGATGCCTAAAGTCACCTCTGCACGTAATTCAAACCAGACCAATATTGTCTGCGATGAATTTTTTGGTGGCCAACCTGAATTAAGAGCACATCAGATTAAACATATCGATGATTATGAAATTATTTTGCCAGAGTGGTTAAAGGATTGCATTAAAAATATTCCACCCGGGATAGGAGCAAGTTGTCCGAGAGATTCTGAAGCGTTATTAGTTGCTGCTTTTGATCTGGCATTTCAATTACATAAAGGACAATACAGAAAAAGTGGTGAACCTTATATAACTCATCCAGTTGCAGTAGCAGATTTATTGAGAGAGATAGGTGCAAGCGCTAGTGTGATTGCAGCAGGTTTTTTACATGACGTCGTCGAAGACACAGAAATCACTCCAGAACAACTGGAGGGTTATTTTGGCAATGAAGTTAGATATTTAGTAGAAGGGGTTACGAAACTAGGTGGAATACATTTTAATAATCGAACAGAAGCTCAAGCAGAAAACTTACGCAAAATGTTTCTAGCCATGGCTAGCGATATTCGAGTTGTATTAGTAAAGCTTGCAGATAGACTTCACAATATGCGTACTATTAGTTACTTAGACCAAGAGAAACAAACTCGAATAGCTAAAGAAACAAGAGAAATTTATGCTCCGCTTGCAAACCGTCTAGGGATAGGGCGATTCAAATGGGAACTTGAGGATTTAGCCTTTAAACTTTTAGAACCAGATTCCTTTCGAGAAATTCAACAACAAATAGCTAGTAAACGTAGTGAACGAGAAGAAAGATTAAATGTAACTGTTCAATTACTAAGAGATCGCTTGAACTCAGCAGGACTTAACCATTGCGAAGTTAGTGGTAGGCCAAAGCATTTATATGGAATTTGGAGCAAAATGCAAAGGCAACAAAAAGAATTTCACGAAATTTTTGATGTTGCCGCTCTTAGAATTCTTGTCTCAGATGTCGAGACATGTTATCGAGCTCTCGCTGTTGTTCATGATACTTTCAGACCAATACCTGGACGTTTTAAAGATTATATAGGTCTCCCAAAACCGAATGGCTACCAGTCACTACATACAGCGGTTATTGGCAGGCATCGACCTATTGAAGTGCAAATTAGAACGCCAGAAATGCATCGGGTTTCTGAATTCGGAATAGCTGCTCACTGGAAGTATAAAGAAGGAGGGTCTCCTGCTAATCCTGATTCAGAAAAATTTAATTGGCTTCGTCAATTGGTTGAATGGCAACAAGAGGATGGAGTTGATGACCATAATGACTACCTAGCTTCAATTAAAGAGGATTTATTTGATGAGGAAGTATTTGTTTTTACTCCAAAAGGAGATGTTTTGGGATTAAGAAATGGATCAACAGCAATCGATTTTGCTTATCGTATTCACTCTGAAATAGGAAATCATTGCAATGGCGCAAGAATTAATGATCGACTATGTATGCTATCAACACCTCTAGAAAATGGAGATTTCGTTGAAATTCTCACCCACAAAAGCTCACACCCAAGCTTAGATTGGTTAAATTATGTTGCTACTCCCACCGCTAGAAATCGCATCAGGCAATGGTATAAAAAAAGTCATCGTCAAGAAACAATCTTAAGAGGGAAGGAATTACTAGAACAAGAATTTGGTCGCAAAGGAATTGATAATCTACTCAAAAGTGAAGCAATAATAAAGGTTGCTGAAAGGTGCAACCTCAAGTCAACGGAAGATTTACTAGCTGCACTTGGATTTGGAGCCTTAACCTTAAATCAAGTAATTAATAGATTTAGAGAAGAAATAAAAGTACAAAATCAACCACCTGAACCTCAGCTAAGTGATATCGAACTAGCAAACCAAATTGGAATACAAGCAAATCTAACTTCAAATAAATCCAAAACATCTCAAACAAAATATTCACCCATAGTTGGTCTAGAGGGGCTTGACTATAGACTAGGAGGTTGTTGTAGTCCTCTTCCAGGAGAACCAATAATTGGAACAATTGCACTTGGCAATCATGGTATCACTATACATCGTACTACTTGTGTTAATATTCAATCTATACCTACAAATAGAAGGCTATCAGTCAAGTGGAATAACAATATACACACCAAAGAAGAAAAATTTCCTATTCAACTAAGAATTGAGGTGATTGACCGAGTTGGAGTACTTAAAGATATATTAATGAGACTTTCAGATAGAAGTATTAATGTAATCGATGCAAGAGTAAAGACATCTTATGGGAAACCTGCATGCATAGATCTTAGAGTTGAGCTAGAAAGTGTTAATCAATTAGAAATTACCATTAATCAAATACGCTCAATGGTTGATGTTTTAGATATCGCGAGAACAGGGATAAATTAATGTTTTCGAATGAATCAAACGTTCTCAAAAAAAATATAATTAATAGTTTTTTACTATATTAGAAAATTTCTTGAGTGGAAAATATAAACAAAATCCACCAACGATACCAGTCACAAGGCCCACGCATATTGATCCAGTCAAAAGTCGAGAACTTAGATACCAACCTTGAGACCACAACTGCGTTGTAGTTGTATAATCAAAATCAACTATATCGAGATCTGCATCAAGCAATAATGAACCTACTCTATAATTGAAATAATAAAGAGGTATATAAGTAAATGGATTACTTATCCAGGTTCCCACAGCCGCCAAGAGGCTATTCCCCTTAAAAACTTTTGCTAAAAATACGCCCATCAAAGTTTGAAAGCCAAAGAATGGGAAGCAACCACTAAATATTCCCACACCAAAACCTAATGCTCTCTGAGCGGACGAACCTTCTTGATTCCAAAGCCAAGATATAAATTTACGAATTCTTTTTATTAAATTGAGGAAGATTTTTCTCATATTATAGAAAATCTTGTTTATAAAAAGGAAAACCATATTCAATCTTAGTGAAGATTGCGTGAGAATTGAGTAATGAATTCGTTTTCCCCTACTGAAGATACTATTGCTGCAATCGCAACTGCCGTTTCCCCCGGCCAAGGAAGTATTGCTGTGATTAGGATTTCTGGATCCTCAGCAATTGAGATCAGTAAAAATATTGTTCATATACCTGGAATGCAGCCTTGGAATACTCACAAAGTGCTTTACGGACATGTAATCGAAGCAAATCAAAAAAAATATATAGATGAAGTCTTAATCCTAATAATGAAAGGTCCGCGAAGCTATACAGGTGAAGATGTAGTAGAAATTCATTGCCATGGAGGGATTATTACAGTCCAAAAGATCCTTGAAAGAATATTAGATAGCCCCAAGGCTAGAAGAGCAGAACCAGGTGAGTTTAGTCAAAGAGCAGTTCTTAATGGTCGTCTAAGCCTGACTCAGGCAGAGTCAATTAGTGAACTAATTTCAGCAAGAAGTCAAAAAGCGGCAGAAATTGCTATGAATGGAATTGAAGGAAATATTCAATCTACAATTCAATCAATAAGACATCGCTTATTAGAGCAACTCACTGAAATCGAAGCAAGAATAGATTTTGAGGAAGATCTTCCACCTTTGGAAGAAAAAAATGTAAAAAATGAAATTATCGCAATTAGAAAAGATATCAACGAACTAATAGATAATACTAAAAGAGTGTCATGGGTTCGTTCTGGCTTAAAAGTTACGCTGATAGGAAAACCTAATGTCGGAAAAAGCTCATTAATGAATAGGCTTTCTCAAAAAGAAAAAGCCATTGTTACAGATCTACCTGGAACAACTAGAGATCTTTTAGAAAGTGAGATTGTATTAGAAGGTGTACCTGTAACTTTTATTGATACTGCAGGTATAAGAGAAACTAAAAATATCATCGAACAAATTGGTATTGCTAGAACGCAAAAAGCTTTAAATCAAACTGATCTAATTATATTGATTTTTGATTATTCAAGCGGATGGTCAACTGAGGATGAGTCAATACTAAAACAAATTCCCAAAAGCATTCCACTATTAATCGTTGGAAATAAATCTGATTTAAAAGATGGTTATTCTTTAGACAAAGAAAAAATATTAGAAAAAGATAATATAGTGATAATAAGTGCAAAAACTGGACAAGGAGAAATAGATCTAATTAATTATCTGCTAAAATTATGCGGTTCTTCTCAATCTCATGGGTTAGATATTGCACTAAATGAAAGGCAATTAGATCTAGCTAAGTTGGCAATCGATTCACTAGAGAATATAGATAAGATTTTTGATGAAAAGCTGCCTTGGGATTTTTGGACTATCGATTTAAGACAAGCCATTAATCATTTAGGAGAACTAACAGGAGATGATTTAACAGAAAGCTTACTTGATAATATATTTTCAAAATTCTGTATTGGCAAGTAGAATTTTTATCTAATTCTTATTATCAATTGTAAATATATAGTACAAGTAATAACAAACTCCTCCAATCAACAGAGCAACCATAATATTTACACTATGAACAACTTCCACAAGGTAAAAAAAAATTTAATCATATTAATTAAAGCATAGAATTAACATTTCACAAAGAAAAAATTTTGAAATTTCTATTTTATTAAATTTTTTTAAACAAAGATTGAGTAGATAAAATTAAAAAATAGAAAAAAAGATATTCTTTATAAATGGTTTTAGCATTGGTATAGTAATCAATGTATTTGTTCTATTGTGGATCTTCGCTCACCAAAGCTACATAAAATATTAGATACATGGATTGAGGAAGATCTCGGGAATGGAGATCTCACAAGATTTGTCCTCAACGATAGAAGTGCATCAGCTCATTGGGTTGCAAAAGAGGATGGAACTTTTTGTGGTGGAGATCTTGTCCAACTAATATTTAGAAAAATTGATCCCCAAGTTAAGATTCAACTTCTAATCAAGGATGGTCAGAAGTTTCAAAAGAATCAAAGACTCCTAGAATTAAATGGGTCATCCTCTTCCTTAGTCGCGGGAGAGAGAGTAACTCTGAATATAGCCATGCATCTTTCTGGTATTGCGACTTCGACAGCTTTACTGGTAACTGAACTATCAGGATCCAATGTGAAGTTAGCAGACACCCGTAAAACGACTCCGGGGCTGAGAATATTCGAAAAATATGCTTTTCATTGTGGTGGCGGAATTAATCATAGACTTGGATTAGATGATGCTGCCATGTTGAAAGAGAACCATATTGAATGGTCCCAGGGGATTAGCGAAAGTATCAAAATCTTAAAAAAATCTATTCCATGGACAAAAAAAATAATTGTCGAAGCAGAAACTCCCACTCAAGCGAAAGAAGCTATAGAGGCAGGTGCTGATGGGGTTCTACTTGATGAAATGTCTATTCAAACCATAGAAAAATTAGTTCCAGAATTACGTCAACTTTCAAAAAATAGTAACTCCAAATACGTCTCAAAAGATATTGTTATTGAAGTTTCTGGAGTCAATCCAAATAATTTGTCAAACTATGTTTCTACAGGTATTGATCTGATCTCAACTAGTGCACCAATTACTAAAAGCAAATGGATAGATTTCAGCATGCGCTTTGACTAAAAAAATGAATAAACAGTTTTTTGACAACATCCAAAAAATCTTAAAGGTATCTACCTAACCAAAACATCATGCTTGAAATATCTGCCAGATTAGAAGAAGCACTGAATAGAGCTTTCATAAAAGTATTTCCAAAAGAGGACCGAAGTTCAAAAACTTCTTCAATACTTTTAGGTTCTACTTTAGTCCCCGCATCCAAGCCAGAATTTGGAGATTTTCAAATAAATTGTGCTTTATCACTGGCAAAAGAAATAAAGCAACCTCCTAGAGATATTGCAAAACAAATAGCTGATCAACTACAACAAGACAATGATTTCGTTAAAATATGTAATCCACCACTTATTGCAGGTCCAGGTTTCATAAATCTATCTATAAATTCAAACACACTTATATCGGAAATCAATTTTCGTCTAAATGATAAAAGATTAGGAGTGCCTCTAAAAAAATTCAGTAGTGAAAAAATAGAAGAGGGAAAAATCAATAATCGCGTGATTATTGATTTTTCCAGTCCAAATATTGCTAAAGAAATGCATGTTGGTCACTTACGATCAACAATTATTGGAGACTCTCTAGCACGGGTTCTTGAATTTTGCGGTTATGAAGTCTTACGACTCAATCATGTGGGGGATTGGGGTACACAATTTGGCATGCTCATCACTCATCTAAAAGAGGTTGTACCAGAGGCACTCCATACAAAAGATGTAGTAGAAATAAGTGATCTCGTAAATTTTTATCGTCAAGCCAAAAAAAGATTTGATGAAGACGAAGTCTTTCAAAATAAATCTAGAAATGAGGTTGTTAATTTACAAGCAGGTGATCAGGAGAGTTTAATTGCGTGGCAATTACTCTGCAATCAATCTAGAAAAGAGTTTCAAAAGATCTACGATCGACTTGATATTAAACTTACTGAAAGAGGTGAATCCTTTTATAACAAATTTTTAGTAGATGTTATTAATGATTTAAAAAATAAAAATTTACTAATAAATGATCAAGGAGCTCAATGTATTTTCCTTGACGGCATAGTAGGAAAAGACGGCAAGCCTCAACCTATCATTATTCAAAAAAGTGACGGGGGTTTTAATTATGCAACCACTGATTTGGCTGCAATTAAATACAGATTAACTACTCCCCCGCATGGAGATGGAGCGTTCCGGTTGATTTATGTCACAGATGCTGGGCAAGCATCACATTTCTCTGGAGTTTTTCAAATTGCAAAGCTTGCAAATTGGATTCCTACAGATTGTCAAATCGAGCATGTTCCCTTTGGTCTTGTTCAAGGAGAAGATGGCAAGAAGTTGAAAACTCGTTCTGGAGAAACAATTAGATTAGTAGACCTTCTAGATGAAGCAATTCAAAGAGCAAGAGAAGATCTTAAAGGTCGTCTCCACAATGAAAGCAGATCCGAAACTGAAAGTTTTATAGATAAAGTTTCTACAACTGTTGGGATTTCAGCTATCAAGTATGCGGATCTAAGTCAAAATAGAGTTTCTAATTACCAATTTAGTTTTGATAAGATGCTCTCTTTACAAGGGAATACAGCTCCTTATTTACTTTATGCATTAGTACGAATAGCCGGAATATCTCGCAAGGGTGGAGATTTAAATGTATCCAGTCAAAATATTCAGTTCAATGAGCAACAAGAATGGAGCTTGATTCGCAAACTATTGCAACTTGATTGTATTATCGCTGAGGTCGAAAAAGAGCTGCTGCCTAATCGTCTATGCGGGTATTTATTTGAATTAAGTCAGGTCTTTAATAGATTCTATGATCAAGTTCCTATTTTAAAAGCAAGTGAACCTGCAAGAACCAGTAGACTTGCTTTATGTTCTATCACTGCAGATACACTTAAACTGGGGATGAGTTTGTTAGGGATCCCCACTCTAGAAAGAATGTAATGGAAAAAACAGAAAATTCATTTATTGATCCACCAAATCCCAGGAAAGATATCGAGGGTTTAAAGCCATATTCAGCACCACTGGAAGGAAGACGAAATTTACTAAGACTAGACTTTAATGAAAACACTGTTGGAGCTAGTCCATTAGTAATCAAAACTCTCAGAGAAATAAGCAAAAATGAAATCTCTATTTATCCTGAATACTTAGGGTTAAAAGAAAAAGTAGTAGAAACTCTCATCAAACAAAATTCAAGCGTTAATATAAACTCATCTGAAGTTGGTATTTTTAATGGAGTAGATGCAGCAATAAATGCTATTTTTCATGCCTATGGCGACTCTAATGATCTGATGCTAACAACATCGCCTACTTTTGGATATTATACTCCTTGCGCACAAATGCGAGGAATGAAAATCAACTCAATACCCTATGAGGGGAAGGATTTTCAATACCCATTTACTAAGATTTGCGAATTCATAGGTCAAAATAATCCTAAAATTTTACTTATCTGCAACCCAAACAATCCAACTGGAACAAGATTAAATCCTGAAAGAATTATAGAAATAAGCAAATTTTCATCAAAAACACTAGTTGTTATCGATGAACTTTACGAGGCATTTACAGGTGATAGTGTTCTACCATTTGTAAATTTCCAAAAAACACCTAATCTTGTTGTACTTAGATCTCTTTCTAAAACTGCTGGTTTAGCAGGTTTGAGAATTGGTTTTGCTATTGGCAATTCTAAAGTAATCAATATTATCAATAGAGTCACTGGTCCATACGACGTCAATAGCTTTGCTGTAGCAGCAGCTTTTGCTGCACTTACAGATCAATCATATATTGATTCTTATGTAAACGAAGTCCTTAAAGCTCGAAATTGGTTGAAAAATGTATTCGAAAAACATCACATCAGACATCATATTGATGGAGGGAACTATTTTCTACTTTGGCCAAAATCACACCCAAAACAAGTTGAGCAAAAGCTAAAGTTATCTGGAATTCTAATTAGAAATATGGATGAGAAAGAAAATTTAAAAGGCTCTATAAGAGTGAGTATTGGGACAATGGAGCAGATGAAAAGATTTTGGTCTGCTTTCAAGGTTATTGATAAAGTGTAGGTTGATTCTTTACGTCTATATATAATGAGTCAATCTAAGTAGATATAGCTATATCCAAGAAATTAGAAAGCAACTTATGACCAGCTTCGGTCAAAACGCTCTCAGGATGAAACTGTACTCCAAAGATATGCGGATAATCTTTGTGAGTTATTCCCATAATTGTTTCATCCTCTAGCCAGGCTATAACTTCCAAACATTCTGGAAAACTCTCTCTCTCAGCAATCAAGCTATGGTATCTGGTAGCGACTAAGGGATTAGGCAAATCTTTAAATATTCCAGTGCCTCGATGTAAAACATTAGATGTTTTACCATGCATCAATTCTTTAGCTCTAACTATTTTGCCTCCGAATGATTGAGTAATAGCTTGATGACCAAGGCAAACGCCAAGTGTTGGGATTTTCATTGATAACTCAGATAAAATATCTAGACAAACTCCAGATTGATTAGGATCTCCAGGACCAGGAGATAACAAAATTGCATCAGGATTTAAATCTTTAATCTCACCGATTGTCAGAGAATCATTGCGTTCAACTCTTACTTCTGAGGCTATAGGATATTGTGATGCCAACTCGCCCAAATATTGAACGAGATTGTAAGTAAAACTGTCATAATTGTCGATCACCAAAAACATGATTTTTAAGCCATTAAATTACTAACTTTTTAAACATTTAAGGAAATAATAACAAGGCAGCAATAATTACTGAACTGATTGATGCAACCAAAACAGCTCCAGCCGAACAATCTTTAGCGATTTGTGCGAGTGGATGAAATTGTTTCCCAATAGCCAAATCAACAACTGATTCAATTGCTGTATTAAGCAATTCAACTACTAACACACTAGTAGCTGTAATAGCCATTATTGCCAAATCGCTTTTATTAAGACCTAATAAGAGTCCCAAAAAAAATGCACCAAAAGCAAAGCAAACATGAATCCGAAAATTCCTCTGAGTCGAGAAAGCATAGCTTAAGCCTTTAGATGCATATAAAAAGCTTGTTGGAAGATCTTTCGCTATCTTCCATGATGACCTTTTTTGTTGTCTTTGAGGCATTTTAGAAATCTCCCAAGCTTCTCCTTCAGAATCATTGGATTTCTCAAGATCCATATTTGTTAATCTTCATGCTTCATTCTCAAGAATAACGCTTAAATCAAGAAGTTGCTCTTGATTTAAGAGCATGTTATTAAGGCTTTCTTCATCACTATGATCCCAACCCAAAAGGTGTAATAGGCCATGAGTTGCAAGCCATCTAAGTTCTCTAAATAAATCAATATTATTTTCTCTAGCTTGCCTGATTGCAGTCGGAACGGAGATAACTATGTCACCCAATTCGATACATTCATGACTTACACAAAAAGATGTTTCATCAATCATGGGAAATGAAAGTACATCTGTACTTTTTGATTGCCCGAGCCAGGCAGAATTCAAATCAAGAATTTTTTTATCATTTGTTAATTCCAATCCCAAACTAAGTTGAGATGCCTTTCGAACTATGTCCGGACATTTGAATTCTTCATTTAGTTGTATAAATCTCATCCAGCTAGCTATCTCACTATTCCATTGACTTGCATTCCTTATCAGCTCTAAAGTTTCACGATTAAGAAAGGTATCTAAATCTTGATCTAAGAAAGGGGTGAAAGACAGATCTATATTTAATTTATAAGAACTAGGCAAATAATTCTCCATGAAGTTATTGAGGCATATGAGGTTTTCCAAGTACAGCGATTAAAAGTATAAAGCCAAGAAAACCTAAAGCGGTTAATCCAAAATGAGAGAGGCTTTGATTACCTTTACGAACCATATTTTTCATTGCAAGTTTTACAAAACTTGGAGGTGGTGTAACTTTCTTAGCAACCTCATCAGAAATAAATTTATTACTCATACCTAATGAAATTTAAGATTCTTCAATATTGTGCCTTAAAAGAGACTGAATAAAAATATCTATTTCGCCGTTCATGACAGAATCTACATCAGTAGTCTCTTGTTCTGTTCGTAGATCTTTAACCATTTGATATGGATGAAAAACATAATTTCTAATTTGATTTCCCCAAGCAGCTTCAACAATATCCCCCCGAATATCTGCAATCTCTGCCGCTCTTTGTTCTACTGCTATCACCATTAACTTAGATTTTAGTAAAGCCATCGCCTTATCTTTATTTTGAAGCTGAGACCTTTCTTGAGTACACCTAACTGCAATTCCCGTAGGCACATGAAGGATTCGCACTGCAGTTTCAACTTTATTTACATTTTGTCCACCTGCTCCACCTGAGCGACTTGTCGTGATTTCTAAGTCTTTTTCAGGAATGTCCAGTTCAACCTCATCATCAAGTTTAGGCATCACTTCAACTCCAGCAAAACTGGTTTGACGCTTACCATTTGCATTAAAAGGAGAAATCCTAACTAAACGATGAGTTCCCTTTTCGTTTTGTAAAAAACCATATGCATATACTCCTTCTATCTCGATAGTGACGCTTTTAATTCCCGCTTCTTCTCCCTCGGAAAGTTCATTAATAATGACTTTCATACCATTATTCTCAGCCCAACGTGTATACATCCTAAGAAGCATTTGAGCCCAGTCTTGTGCATCAGTTCCACCCGCACCAGCATTAATTGAGAGAACTGCACCCTCTTTATCGTAAGTACCACTTAAAAGACGCTCCATCTCCCAACGTTCAAGTTCTTGTTTTAATCTTCCAAGGCCATGTTGAGCCTCTAAAAGCATTTCTTCATCAGGATCTATCTCATAAAGCTCTAATGAGAGATTTGCGTCCTCAAGAGCACCTCTCCATGTGGTTAACTTTTCTAACTCAGCTTTTACTTCATCTAGCTGACGCATCTGTTTTTGAGCATTTTTGGGGTCGTTCCACAAATCAGGTTGCGATGCAACTTGCTCCAAATCCTTTTTTCTAGCTAGCAATGCAGGTTCGTCAAAGACAATCCTGGGCCGTACCCAGGCGAGCAGTCAATAAAGAGAGATCTCTTTTAAAATCAGTCAGGTCTTGCAAACGAGGTAATAGAATTAATACATTAAAAGCTATCAGCATATCAACCCAAAAACTATAAATGAATAGATCAATTCACGATTCAAGCATTACTCCAGTGGAAATATACACTTGGAAATTTTGCCCATTTTGTATTCGTGCAAAAGGGCTACTAAATGAAAAGGGAGTCAAATTCACAGAATATTCTATTGATGGAGACAATAATGCAAGAGAAAAAATGTCTGAGAGAGCGGGAGGTCTAAGAACTGTCCCACAAATTTTTATTAATGGAAAAAGTATTGGGGGTTGCGACGAGCTCTACGAACTTGAAAGAAATAACGCATTAAATAAACTTCTTGGCATAAGCAATTGATTCATGAAACAACTATTTGTTCTTGATCCAATTGCAAGCATTAATCCTACAAAGGATTCATCAGCAGCACTTATGCAAGCTGCATCTAGAGCTAAAATAGATGTTTGGATCTGTACCCCTTCTGATCTACAAGCTAGAGGTGACGATGCATGGGTTGTGTCCAACAAAATCAATTGCGAGCCATGGATTAATGTCCAATCATCACAAAGTCTTCCTTTAAGAGATTTCGCATGCATATGGATGCGTAAAGATCCTCCTGTTGACGAAGCATTTTTGTATGCGACTCATTTGTTAGAAGTTGCCGAAAGAGATGGAGTAAATGTAATTAATAAGCCTGCATCACTTAGAGCTTGGAATGAAAAATTAGGAGCTTTAAGATTTAGTGATCTAATGGCTCCAACTCTTGTTGCGAGCAGAGTGGAACAATTGATTACATTTGCCAAAGAATATGGAGAAGTTGTTCTGAAGCCACTAGGAGGAAAAGGTGGACAAGGAGTTATACGAATTGCAAAAGATGCTCCAGGGTTAGAAGCATTACTTGAACTAGTTACTTCACAAGAACATTTGCCCGTAATGATGCAACAATTTTTACCAGAGGTCATAAATGGAGATAAAAGAATCCTTTTAGTCAATGGAGAGCCGTTAGGAGCAATTAATAGACGTCCCAAAAAAGGAGACTTCAGAAGTAACCTTGCTTTAGGAGGGCAAGCTGAAAAAACAAAATTAACTCCTAGAGAAATAGAGATTTGTGATCAAATAAAACCTGCTTTACAACAAGAAGGGCTCTTCTTTGTTGGAATAGATGTTATTGGAGGGATGCTAAGTGAAATAAATGTAACTAGTCCCACTGGTATTAGAGAAGTAGAAAACCTAATGAATATTCCATTAGCCGATCAAGTGATTGATTGCCTTATAGATCATTTGAACAATTAATATTATCTAAGTTAAGTTGATTTCGTAAAACCTCAAATTTCAAAGCAACTTCTTGCATTTCTTCATCAACAGTTGAACCTTTTACTAGGCCAGCACCAGCAAACAATTTAAGTTCATTGCCTCTTACATGTCCATAGCGAATGGCTACCCTAAATTCTGAATTTTGATTTTTGTCTATCCATCCAATTGGAGAGGCATATGTTTGACGATCAAACGGTTCTAGAGCTCTTAACCAACTCAAAGATTTAGCAAGAGGCAATCCCGCAACAGCAGGAGTTGGATGAAGCGCCTCAACTAAGTCAAGAGGAGATTTTTCTTTGATACAAGCTTGAATCAGAGTATGCAAATGAATTAAATGTCCTTGAGTAATTAATTTTGGTTGAGATGAATGACTTGCTTTAATACCTTTTCTTAAAAGTTGTTCGACAATAGAATTAACTACAAAATAGTGTTCTCTTAAATCTTTAGAAGATGCAAGTAATTCATTTCCATCATCACCTTTTTTTGCCGTACCAGCCAAAGCATCAATTAACAACTGATTTTGATTGAGACTTATCAATCTCTCAGGTGATGCACCAAAAAATGACTCGTCATAATTTTTTTGCCATAGGAATCGGCAACTATTAGTTTGCTGAACTCTTAAGCGAGCAAGTAATTTCAGTGGATCTAATGGTTTTCTTAGGGACAGACGTTGTCTCGTAGCCAATACAAGTTTATCCAAATCACCTGCATTGATTAATTCGATCCCCCTAGCCAACGCATCTCGATATTGCGATTTCCAATCATTAGAGAAATTATCGACTAAGAAATTTTCTTTTACATCAGGGATAATTTGGACTCGTGATCTATTTATCTTTTCTCGAATTGACCATAATCTTTCTATGGCTTCACGAACATCTGAAGGATTTTGGGCAACTGAATTTAAACGTAACCATGTCAATCCCTCTTTTGCAGTTAATTGCCATTTAGGCAAAACAGCGTGCAAGGAAAATTTATCGTCTATTGATTTTTCATTACTCTTAATTTGATCAAAAAAAGAAAATGAAAATAGAATCCTTGATGCTGAAAATACTGGGCTTGGAGAAATATCTATCAATCGAGTAAAAATATCATCACTAAACCTTTGTGCATTTTCAAACCTCTTTGGTCCAGATAAATCCAAGGATTGACAATGTCCTCCGGCAGAAATGCACAATCCGGGCGAAAGATCCCAAAGAAATCTAAACTGATGTTTTTCAGCAATTAAAGGTAATGTCGTTAAAGGGTCTGCTTGACTTACAGGAACAGCAATGCTCAAGATACATTCATTAACTTTTCGTTCACTCCATTCCCGAAGAGAACTAACTAAAAGCTCACTAAAGACAGGTTCTAAATTCATAACCAATTAGAGCCTTTAGACATAAATAAACCAATACATGAACTGCTGCCTAGTCTTAAGGAAGGAACCAAGAAACAAACAGAACAGGTTATTTTATCAGTGAAGTCTTCTAAAATTGAAAAGAAACATCTTTGGCAAGCTGCAATTAAGTGGCCATTATATTCAGTCGCAATAATGCCTGTGATTTTATCTGCAGCATGGGAGCTAGGAAATAGCGGCAATATTCGTCTAGGACAATTCATCGGTTTTCTAATTGCCTCTATCTTGATTTTGCTTTGGGAGAATCTTACCAATGATCTTTTTGACGATGAAACTGGCGTTGACAAATACAAATTCCACTCCGTAGTCGCTTTAACGGGTAATAAAACCACTGTAAGTCGAGTTGCATATTTTTCTCTTTTATTAGGTTTATTTATCATATTTATCCTTGCTCTAAAAAGTAAAATAACAGTACTTTTTTTGGTCTTAACTTGTTGTTTTCTTGGATATTTATATCAAGGGCCACCATTTAGGCTGGGATATAAGGGGTTAGGAGAACCCCTCTGCTGGATTGCCTTTGGCCCCCTTGCTACAGCTGCAGCACTAATTGTTGTTTCTCCAAAATCTAATTTTCATGCTATCCCCTGGGGAACAGCACTGATGGTTGGGGCAGGTCCAGCGATGGCGACCACTTTGGTTCTATTCTGTTCGCATTTTCATCAAATCAATCAAGATGCTGCTGTCGGTAAAAAATCACCCTTAGTTATTTTAGGCACTCATCGAGCGGCCGAACTCTTACCGTGGTTCGTTGGTCTAATATTTTTATTAGAATTATTACCAGTACTAATTGGGATTTGGCCAATAACGACTCTTATATGTTTAATTAGCCTTCCTTCAAGTTTAGATCTTATCAAATTAATTAAAAGACATCACAACCAACCTGAGCGGATTAAAAACAGTAAGTTTTTAGCTTTACGCTTTCAGACAATTAATGGTTTATGCTTGAGTGTAGGTTTTGCTATATCCTCATTTTTTTATAATTAATTTTTGATTTTATTTAATCATGAAATTAATAATTAATATCAAACCATTTTCATTTCAACTAACAAGAAAGTTAATAACCTCGAAAAGAAGTATTCATAGCAAGGTAGGTTTATTGTTGCAAATAAAAGACTCAGATGGAAATTGCGGATGGGGTGAAGTATCACCTATTGAGAAAAAGGAATTACAAAAAAGTATCGAAAGTCTTGATTTTATTGGGAGACAAACTACAAAAGATTCAATAGAAAATTATTTATGTGAATTGCCAGGAGCACTTGCTTTCGGATTAGGAACCTGCTTAGCCGATTTAGAAAATCTCACTAAAAGTAAGTTAAATTTTGAAAATTTTGACATCGCAAAATCAGCTTATCTTTTACCTACAGATATTGATCCATTAGAGTCAATAGTTAAATATGTGTATGGATCAAATGACAAGAAAAGTTCTTGTACAATAAAATGGAAAGTATCTCACCAAGAAAAAAACTTTAAGGAAGAGAAAACATTACAAAAAATCTTAGATATTTTACCAAATAATTTTAAACTTAGAATTGATCCAAATGGAGGATGGAGTCGACAAAAAGCACAAGAATGGATTAACGAACTCAAAAACGAACCTCGTTTGGAATGGATTGAACAGCCACTCCCATCAAAAGATATTGAAGGTTTATTCTCATTAGCCAATCAAATTCCAATCGCACTAGATGAATCTTTGGTTGAATTTCCATATTTACGAAAAACATGGAAAAGTTGGCAAATACGTCGCCCTGCATTAGATGGTGATCCTAGATTACTGTTAAAAGAAATTGAACAAGAAGATAGTCAAACAGTTATAAGCACAGCTTTTGAAACTGGTATTGGGAGAAGGTGGATTAATTACCTCGCTGCCAGGCAAGTCAAAGGAGGGAATCCTTGTGCACCTGGACTTGCACCTGGATGGTGCCCCAAAGGCCCACTCTTTAACAACAATCCAAAAACAGTCTGGGAAGCCGTATGAACAAAATTGCAGTTGTTAAATGTATTCCTGAAAAAAACCTGGATTGTTCAAAAGAAATTTTGAAGAATTTTGAAAAGCATAACTGGGTATATCTAGCACCTCCAAAAGATCAAACGAAAATTCCCACATCGTCAACTTTACCTGAAGGAGAAGGAATAATGATTTCAAGCGGGGGGAGCATTGGAGGGCCAAGTCTTTGTTTCCAATCAATTAAAAATCTAACTAATTCGGCTTTAGCAACCGGAATGTGGTTAAGGAATCATGGCCTTAAGCCAAATGAGTGCATCATTCTCAATTCACTACCTTTACACCATATAAGTGGTTTCATGCCTTGGTGGAGACATCACACGTGGCAATCGGAGTATCGCTGGATTTCACCTTCTTTAATGCATAAACCACTTCAACTTAAGCAGTTTAGTGAAGCATTAACTAATAAATATAGACGTCCATTAATTACATCCCTAGTTCCAACTCAATTATCGTCTTTAATTGATGATTCTGATGGTTTAAAATGGCTTCAATCTCTAGCTTTAATCTGGGTTGGAGGGGCTTTGATCTCCAAAGAACTTGCTGACAAAGCGCGAAGAAATTCTATTAATTTAGCTCCTTGTTATGGGGCCACCGAAACTGTTGCAATGGTGACTTGCTTGAGTCCCAACGATTTTTTAAAAGGAAGTAATAGTGTTGGGTTCCCTCTCGAAGATGTTGAGATAGAAATCAATAAAAGAAATTCCCTTAAAATTAAAACTAGTAGGATTGCAACTTCAAAATGGAAGAATGATAAATTCGAATCAATTGCAGACACAAATGGATGGTGGGAAGCAGGCGATTTAGCGCAATACATCACTCTCGACAATAGAAAAGCAATACAAATCCTGGGCAGAAGAGATTCAGCTATAAATTCTGGTGGTGAAACAATTTTCCCAGAAGATATCGAAATGGAATTAATGAAAATAATCTCGAAAAATCAAATCCCAATTAAAGACATTTTTGTACTAGGAGTTAGTGATAAGAAATGGGGACAACGTTTAATTGCCTTAATTAAATTCAAAGAAAAAGGAATTAACAGATATCCAATCATCTCTCTTCTGACTGATCTCATTGAAGACTGGCAACCATCCCATAAACCACTGAACTGGTACGATTGTCCAAAGCTTTCAAGAAATATCAATAAAAAATGGGAAATAAAAAAATGGCAAGATTGGATAGCATTTAATAGACCAATTAACTAAAAATTCAAACTAGATTCATGAAGCCACAAATTTATTTGCTTAGATAATGCACATATGTCTCTTGTAATCGGATTTATCGATACATGTTTTATATTTGCCATGCCGATTTTCTCACCATTTTTTTTAAATTTAAATCGAAGTACAAATGAAGAGTCATTTATCTTCTCTGGATTTAGTTCAATATTGATAGTATCTCCAACATAAAGTGGTTGAAAATAATTTGCTTCACAATGAACAACTGGAAAAGCTACATCTAGTTGGCTTGTATTGATTTGGTTTGCAGGAAAAATTTCTTGTAAAACTACTCCATGTTTTTCTAAACTTGCTTCCCAAGTTTCATGACACCATCTGAATAATTCAAGAAAATGTACCACGCCGGCAGCATCTGTCTCACCAAAACGAACGGTTCGTTTCAAACATAACCATTCTCTAGGATTACGCTTTTCCAAAGAAGCTATCTATCAACAGAACCCATAATCACATCAATGGAACCTAAGATAGCCATTATGTCAGCGACCTTAGCTCCCTTAAGTATGTGAGGAAGTATCTGCAAATTATTAGAATCAGCCGCTCTAATTTTAAACCGCCAAGGAGTTACATCATTATTACCTTGAATAAATACTCCTATCTCTCCTTTCCCAGATTCAAGGCGTGTATATAATTCACCATTAGGAATCTTAAAAGTAGGTGCAACCTTCTTAGCTACATATTGATAATCAAAGCCTGACATATCACCTTTTTTTCCCTCAACTGTCCTTTTTGCCTCAAGATTTTCTGTTGCCCCCCCTGGAATCATCTCACAAGCTTGTCTTAATATTTTTAATGACTGTCTCATCTCTTCAATACGAACTCTATATCTTGCATAACAATCCCCCTCTTTCTCCCATGCAATATCCCATTCGAAATCGTCATAACATTCATAATGATCTACCTTTCTCAAATCCCATGGAACACCTGCAGCCCGAAGCATTGGACCAGAAAGACTCCAGTTAATCGCTTGCTCTTTTCCTATAACTCCTAGGCCTTCTATACGTCGACGAAAGATAGGGTTATTAGTTATCAATTTTTCATACTCATCAATTTTAGGACCAAACCAATCACAAAAATCTTTGCATTTTTCTAACCAGCCCCAAGGTAAATCACATGCAACGCCACCAATACGAAAATAATTATTATTAATCAATCTTTGGCCAGTTGCAGCCTCCCATAAATCGTAAATCATCTCTCTTTCTCTAAAAATATAGAAGAAAGGAGTTTGAGCCCCGACATCTGCCAAAAATGGGCCTAACCATAGCAAATGGTTAGCGATCCTATTCAACTCAAGCATTATCACTCTGATATAACTTGCTCTCTTAGGTACCTTTATATTTGCTAAACGTTCAGGGGCGTTAACAACAATGGCTTCATAAAACATGCCAGCCGCATAATCCATGCGACTCACGTAAGGAACAAACATCACATTTGTTCTATTCTCAGCAATTTTCTCCATCCCTCTGTGCAAGTAACCAATAACTGGTTCACAATCAACAACATCCTCTCCATCAAGGGTTACGACCAACCGCAATACCCCATGCATTGATGGATGATGTGGCCCAAAGTTGACCACCATTGGCTCCGTACGCGTTTCAAGCTGCGTCATTGGGCCCAACTAAAACTATGTCTAAATACTAGTGAAAACTTATGAAAGAAGGGCCAATTAGTTCAAGTTCTAACTTTAATCATGTCCCAATAATGGGGAAAGAAATAATTCAATCACTAAAGGAATTACCAAGTGAATTAACAAAACAAGGATTAATTATTGATGCAACCATTGGAGGAGGGGGGCATTCAGAGCAAATACTAGAGAATTTCCCTGGAATCAAAATTATTGGGCTTGATCAAGATCCAATGGCTAGAGAAGCAGCATCAGAAAGATTAATAAAGTTCGGAACAAGAATAGAAATAATCTCAACAAACTTCGCAGACTTTTCACTTAACGAACAAGCCATTTGCGTCTTAGCGGATCTTGGAGTTAGTAGTCATCAACTTGATGAGCCTTCACGAGGTTTTAGCTTTCGTTTAGATGGTCCGGTAGATATGAGAATGAATCCTGAAAAAGGTCTAAGTGCTGCAGAACTTATTAACACTCTATCTGAAAAGGACTTAGCAGACTTGATATACAACTTAGGAGAAGAAAAACGTTCTAGACGCATTGCAAGAAAAATCAAAAATGATCTTGCAGAAAATGGGGCATACAGTGGAACCCAAGCTCTTTCTTATGCAATTGCTGGTTGTTTTCCACCCAAGCAAAGACATGGCAGAATTCATCCTTCAACTAGAACTTTTCAGGCTTTAAGAATAGCTGTTAATAATGAATTGGAATCGCTGGACAGCTTATTAGAAAAAGCTCCAAACTGGTTGTTAGAGGGAGGAATATTTATGGTAATGAGTTTTCATTCACTAGAAGATAGAAGAGTAAAATCGATCTTTAAAACTGACAATAGATTAGAAGTACTATCTAAGAAGCCCTTGAGAGCAAGCCCTGAAGAGATAGAATTAAATCCAAGAAGTAAAAGTGCAAAGTTAAGAATTTCTGCAAAGAGATTCTTAAAATAGATTTAACTTATTTTCTAAGATTAATCACTATATTTGTAATAATATCAATAGCCTCTTTGATATCTTTCTCAGAAGTTTTTCTTCCAATACTCATCCTTATTGATGCTTCAGCATCTTTTTTGCAGAGCCCTATCTCCTTCAGGACATGAGAAGCTTCACCATTACTGCAAGCTGAACCACTAGTACAAAAAATAAACCTTCTTAATTGACTATGCAATTGACTTCCCTTCACATCAGGGAAAGTGATATTGAGATTATGAGGCAATCTTTGATCGATAGATCCATTAACTATCAAACCAGAAATATTCTTTTTTAATCCGCTCAACAATAAGTTCCTAAAAATTAGAAGTCTCTTATTCCTTTCATCCTGATCATTTTTTGTTATTTCGACTGCCTTTGCAAATCCAACAATTAAGGGAACAGGGAGCGTGCCAGATCTTAATCCAAGCTCCTGCCCTCCTCCATATTGAGATGGTTTAAGAGGAAATCCTTCCCTAATCACTAAAGCTCCAATACCTTTAGGACCATAGATTTTGTGAGCACTCAAGCTCATTAAATCAATGCATAATTTATCAGGGTCTAAATCTAAATATCCCAAGGCTTGAGCGGCATCAGTGTGAAAAGCGATTCCCTTTCTCTTACAAAAAGACCCAATTTCAGCAATAGGTTGCAAAACCCCTATCTCATTATTTGCAGCCATGACGCTAACCAAAAAAGTATCTTTTTTAACAGCTTCAGAAAGTTGTTGAATATTGATTAAACCATCTTTATTCGGTTGTAATTCTGACAAACGGAACCCTTCTTTTTGAAGCTGCCTTAGCGGATCAAGGACTGCATGATGTTCAGTTGAAACGGTAATTATGTGTCCAGGTTTTCCAATGTGTTGTGCTTTAGCTCTTGCATGTCCAACTAAACCCAAATTATTCGCTTCTGTTGCCCCACTTGTGAAAATTAATCTTTTAGGCTCGATATTCAAATATGAAGCTATTTTTTCACGAGATACTTCTACGGCCGCTGAAGCAAAAACACCTGATCGATTATTAGTATTAGAGGGATTACCCCACAACTCATTCCAATAAGGAGCCATCTCCTCAACGACCTTCGTACAACATGGTGTTGAGGACTGAAAATCAAAAATCAGATGATTATTATCCATTGATTCATTCGTTAAGCTAAATAATAGAGAGGAATAAAGGTTAATATCATCTTTAAAAAACTCTAGAAGTACAATTCTTATGAGTGACCCAAATCCATCAACACAAGAAGTTTCTCAGACTCCAAGGATATTACTGGTCGATGACGAACCTGGTTTAAGAACTGCTGTTCAGGCTTATCTTGAAGATGAAGGATTTCAAGTTACAACCGCTGTAGATGGAGAAGAAGGATGGGAAAAAGCTCAAAAAATGATTCCTGATGTAATTATCAGTGACGTTATGATGCCTAGATGTGATGGTTATGGGCTTTTAAAAAAAATTAGAGAAGATGAAAGACTTGGAGGTACACCTGTCATTTTTCTTACTGCTAAAGGTATGACTGCTGATAGAACTCAAGGGTATCAAGCAGGTGTAGACGACTACATGCCAAAACCATTTGATCCCGATGAGCTAGTTGCAAGAGTTAAGAATGTAGTTCAACGGCAAGAGCGATTATTAACTGAAGCAGCCAGATTTGCTAATGCTGATGTTGGCCAAATGGCAAAACAGATTACAGAAATCAAATCAATGCTTAGCCATGGGGATAAAAATATCTCACGGAAAGATGATTCGATTCCTAATTTCACCCCAAGAGAGGCAAGCGTTTTGCAACTAGTAGCGGAAGGTTTAATGAACAAAGAAATTGCAAGACAACTTGAGACTTCTATCCGCAATGTAGAGAAATATGTGAGTCGATTATTTATTAAAACCGGTACTTCTAGTAGAACAGAATTAGTTAGATATGCACTTGAAAATCATTTAGTTACCTAAATGTGTTTTTGAAAAATAAAAATTTTAGTTCTCTAGGATTTCACAAATTCTATTAATTTTGAGAAATAGAAAGGAGCCTGATTCAACTTACTTTTGACCACTTTAAAACCAGATTGCTTCGCAGCTTCGATAATTCCGGTCTCCTTTAATGTATAGGCCCGTGTAGTTTTACTTGGTCCAGGAAATAGTTGACCAATCCCTTTCAAAAGGGCTAGTAAAGGAGTATAGGGCGCAAAGCTAACAATTAATCTCTCATCAGATAATTGACAGAGATGTTTCACCATTGCCTCAGCCTCCTGTTGAGGGTAGTGAATGAAAACATCTAAGCAAATAACTGTATTAAATGAACCTTTTAAATTCTCTAAATCAGATGTTCGAAAATTCAACCTATTTAAGTCCAAGCCTGCTTCCTTTGCCCTGTTTTTTGTCTCATTTATCATCGCTTCAGAAATATCACTTAAATAAATCGATTTAGCACCCAATTTTGCCAATGGAATACTTAAACTACCAACACCGCAGCCAACATCACAAAAACTTTTGTCCTTGATATTCTCATACTCTTTCAACCAACTAATTACATCATCAACTGTCTTTTGGTGACCTATCCTTATATTTTTTTGCACTTTATTTACATCATCACTTTCGCTATATATTCGATTCCATCTATCAAACCCAGTACCATTAAAATATTCCGTGACTTCCGTCTTTTCGTTGTTCTCAATTTGCGTTGTCATTTAATCAGATAATTACCTCTTACCAATCTTACGCAGCCAAATGCCAAGACAACTGTTGATTACAAGAATTCATTTTCCATCGAAGTAAAGACTTGATATTTTTTCCAATAAAAAAAGATTTTAAAGTCATTTTGTTCTGACTTAATACCATGCGTGGAGCAAGTGTTCCCATCCAAATAGCAGCAGAAGGGTCATTAATCCATTTAGCTATTTTTTTGCATGCATCTAGTAAAGGCACAGTGGATCCTGCAATTGTTTCATTTGGAAGTCTGCATAAACCATTTTCTACTGTTATCAGACGTTTATCCCAATTAAACGATCCATCTCCTAAACCATAAGCTGATATTGCATCACTAACTAAGACAATTTGCTTTGGTGCAAGTATCTTTAAAAGCCTAATCATATCTGCATGAACATGAACACCATCAGCAATCAGTCCAAGGAAGACATCGTCTCTTCTTGAAGCCGCTCCTATAGGCCCAATAGCTCGATGATGTAAACCTTTCATTGCATTAAAAGTATGTGTAACCATAGTCACTCCATTATTAAAAGCATTCATCGCCGAATCAAAATCAGCTGAAGAATGTCCCAGTGAAACCACGATATTTAATTCTCTTAGACGAGAAATGACATCAAAAGACCCTCTTAATTCTGGAGCCAATGTCATTAATGCTATGTCATCTTCAAATCCCTTTATTCTTTCATTTAAAGCAGAAATACTTGGCTTGCAAATACTTTCCATATCATGGGCTCCAGAATATGATTCACATAAAAAAGGTCCTTCCATATGAGCACCAAGAAGTCGACATCTATTTATCGAAGTATGTTTTTTAGTTTCCTTTAAGACATTCATTCCTAATTGAAATTGATCTGGAGAACAACTAACAAAAGTTGGACAAATTCCTTCAACACCATCAAGCCAAAGTCGATCAAGCAATGTTAATAATTGAGGTATTTTGTTAAAAGTTAAATCTGTAAATGAGATCCCTAAACCTCCATTTATTTGAAGATCAACCGCTCTTGGACTTAGCCAATCACCACACCAATCTTCGTCATAAATTGATTTCCTATTGGAACCTTTATCAATGGAGAGAATAATCCCATTTTCATCTAAAACTATTGAAAATAAGTTATTTTCATCTTCGCTTTTATCTGGTTGAGGTAATTTTATGTTTGTAATTTTTCTCATTTCTTAAAAACTAAAAATAATTAATGCAGGATTCATAAATAATTGGCATTATTAAGTATGAGATTTATAGAATTGAGAATTGTCTTTAACCGAAGCTAATACATTGAAGGAAGTGGCAGTAGTAATGGGTAGTGATTCAGATCTTAAAACTCTTCAGCCTGCGGTATCAATTCTAGATCAATTTGGCATATCTAATGAAGTAAGGATCTTATCTGCTCATAGAACTCCAAAAGAAATGATGGATTTTGCTCAAATGGCAGAATCAAATGGTTTTGGAGTCATAATTGCGGGGGCTGGAGGGGCTGCTCATTTACCTGGAATGATCGCATCGCTTACGCCCCTTCCAGTGATAGGAGTTCCCGTCAAAAGCAAGGCGCTTTCAGGAATAGATTCTATGTATTCAATATTGCAAATGCCCTCAGGTATCCCAGTAGCAACGGTTGCCATTGAAGGAGGCCTAAATGCTGGCCTTTTAGCTACTCAAATTTTGGCAGTTAACAATACTGAATTAAGAAATAAATTAAAAATCTACAGATCTGAGCTTCACGACCTTGTCGTAAAAAAAGATCAAAGTCTTAAAGAGATTGGTGCTAAAACTTATCTAGAAAAAATGTCATAAACGTGAAATTCATTACTAAATTTACTAAGAAATCGTTGAAATAATCTTTTTCTTCACAAGCAATTTAGTAACTATGTCTACACATTTATCAATCTCTAGATTTCCAGTGTCAATTTTCAATTCTGGAGACTGAGGATCTTCATAAGGACTTGAGATTCCAGTGAAATCTTTGATGTCTCCATTTCTTGCCTTGGCATAAAGTCCTTTTGTATCTCTTGTTTCACAAACCTCTAAATCAGCTGAACAATATATTTCTATAAAATCATTTTCTCCAACTAATGATCTTGCATTATCGCGATCAGCTCTAAATGGTGATACGAATGCAGTTAAAACAATTATTCCAGCATCAAGAAACAATTTAGAGACTTCGCCAATTCTTCTAATATTTTCTTCTCTATCAAGATCAGAAAAACCTAAGTCTTTGCATAAACCATGTCTGATGTTATCACCATCTAAAACATAAGTTGAATAACCATTTTGATGTAGAGCTACATTTACTGCATTGGCTAGCGTGCTTTTCCCTGAACCAGATAGACCTGTAAACCAAAGTATGGCACTACTATGTCCTCTTTGCTGAGATCTAGCTTCTCTATTAACTGAAGATTGATGCCAAACTATATTGGTGGCTTTTGATAGAGGACTTTGAGATTCTTGTTCCATGAATTCAGACTAATCGTTTACTATTCTCCATGTTGATCGAAACAGTTTATTATTAACCTCCGCTCTTTTTCGGCCTAAAACCCTCCTTAAAAAGAAATTCTTCAGCTTTTGATATTTGATCTCCTTGTAATTCTAAAAAATCGCCCTTCAAAGCCCCCCCTGTTCCGCAGGCTATTTTTAAATTCTTAAGAATTTTTTTTGCCTCTACTTGCTTTAATTCAAGTCCTTTAATAACAGTAACCAGTTTTCCTTTCTTTCCAGATCGAGTTCTTTCAAGACGAACTTGTCGCTTTCCTTTAGGAGTAACACTATTTTGAGTGTCATTCTCTATTGTTTTAAGAGGGTCATTAAATTCACTCCAGCCACCTTTGGACATTTTCTTGTGTTTTGGCTGGCAACTATTTTATTAATCTAAGGTGACAGGTACACTCCCAACACAATTTAAAGATTCGGATTTATCTCCATTAACAAGGCCAAATGCTCTTGGTCGATTTGGTAAGTACGGGGGGCAATATGTTCCTGAAACTTTAATACCTGCCCTCATCGAATTAGAGCAAGCTGCTAAAGAAGCATGGAAAGATTCTTCATTCAATTCAGAACTGAATCACTTACTAAAAACTTATGTAGGAAGATCCACTCCTTTGTATGAAGCTACAAGATTAACTGAACATTACAGAAAAAATAAATTAAAAGGTCCACGGATTTGGCTGAAACGAGAAGACTTAAACCATACAGGTGCTCACAAAATAAATAATGCACTTGGGCAAGCACTTCTAGCAATAAGGATGGGTAAAAAGAGAATTATTGCTGAGACAGGTGCCGGCCAACATGGAGTTGCAACTGCGACCGTATGCGCTCGATTTGGATTGGAATGCATTATCTATATGGGTAAAGAAGATATGCGCAGACAAGCATTAAACGTATTCCGAATGCAATTGCTTGGAGCCAAAGTTACGCCAGTCATCAATGGAACTGCGACTCTTAAAGATGCAACCAGCGAAGCTATTCGCGATTGGGTCACTAATGTTGAGACAACTCACTACATTCTTGGATCAGTTGCTGGTCCCCATCCATATCCAATGCTGGTAAGAGATTTTCATGCAGTTATTGGAGAAGAAACCAAGCAACAATGTAAGCTTGCTTTTGGAAGATCTCCCGATGTGCTTTTAGCTTGTGTTGGAGGCGGATCGAATGCAATGGGTCTTTTTCATCCTTTTGTTGAAGAAAAAAGTGTACGAATGATCGGCGTTGAAGCTGCAGGAGATGGAGTCGAAACTGGTAGACATGCAGCAACAATTACTGAAGGAAGGATAGGAGTTCTGCATGGAGCAATGAGTCTCCTCCTACAGGATAAAGATGGACAAGTTGAAGAAGCACACTCCATTAGCGCAGGCCTAGATTATCCAGGTGTTGGGCCAGAGCATAGTTATCTTAAAGAAATTGGGCGAGCAGAATATGCCGCTGTGACCGACAAAGAAGCACTAAAGGCTCTTCAACTAGTTAGTCAATTAGAAGGTATCATTCCTGCGCTTGAGACTGCTCATGCATTTGCATATCTTGAAAAACTTTGCCCAACTCTCAGTCATAATTCAGAAATTGTCATTAACTGCTCGGGGAGGGGAGATAAAGATGTAAATACGGTTGCAGAAAAATTAGGATCAAAAATATAATTTTAAAAGTTTATTAATATCTTGGAACAGATTGATCAACATCGGTGCTCCAAGCATCGATCCCTCCAACTAGATTCCACACACATTTACTTATTCCTTGCTCTAATAGCCAAATACCAAAATTCAGACTTCTTACACCCGCATGGCAGACAACAACAATAGGCTGATCATTAGGTAACAGTTCTTCTATGTTTTTCGACCAGCTTGCAACCTTGCTTAAAGGTAAATGCAATACTGAAAAAGCAAATGAAGCAATAGCTATTTCATCATCTTCTCTAACATCTACAATAAATGGCTTTTCAGAAGACTTATCTTCTAAGATTTTATTTAACTCTTTTGCAGATATATTTAAAGGAGTATGTTGATTCATATTAAACATTCTAAACAACTATTAAACTTTCTCATATCAAAGCTCAGAAAATAGAAAAATGCTCAAATAATTCAAAATGAAGTCACCTTTATCTTATTTTTTAATATCTGGAGTAATAATTTTATCTGTTTTCATAGGGGCATTTGCCTGGCGGAATCAGCATCTAAAGGAAGTTCCTAAGTTCACAGGGAAATCATTTTCGGCTCCAATCTCTTCAAAATATTTACCTATAAATGCTGATCTAGTTTTACACTGGAAAATCAATCCAAATCTACTCCCTGAATATATAGGAAATTATCAAGATAAAGCAAGTAAAAATATTACGAATAAACAAGTAAAGTTAATTAGAGATTCTTCACTTAAATTAATTAGTATTGATTTTACAAAAGATATTGCAAAATTTACAGGAGGATATGGAAGCTTTGCAATATTTGAAATGGATAAGAAAGTCCTTGGTTGGCTTATGGTGTTAGAAGCCAATCAAGATATAAATATTGATGAACAGTTAGAACTAATTTCAGATCCTGATATTATTGATAAAAATATAACCTCAACGAAAAAGTTAAATATTTCAAAATCAAAACTATTCTCAAAAAAGATTAACTCAAATCAATCAATTTATTTTTTAAATGATAAAGAACATATTTTAATATCATCAAATCCAAAAATAATAAAATCTTCAATCGATAGTAAAAGCAGTGAAATATTGAATACAAAAGAAAAATATAAAAAGATCCAAATAGAAGAGAAAGTAAATGATGGAATTTTACTACTAGAAATTTCTCCCAAAAATATTCTCAATCTAATAGATCAGAAAGAAGATCTATTAAGATTAGATAAAACAGAAAATTTATTATCATCGATCAATATAGAAAATAAAAAATTAATTCTTGAAGGGATTGTAACTTATGATATTAGAAATAAAAGGCAAATTAATGAATTAAATTATAATTTAATGAACATGGAAAAAGAATTTAATATTTATGATAATTCAATATTAATTAATAATCCTAAAAAATATTTTGGAGATAACTCTAGTCATCCATCTCAAAAATTAATATCTTCTCTACTTCAAAAATCAATGGCAGATGATTATTCTAAACTTATTAGACTTATTCTTGAGAATACTCAAGGAAATTTGATTTGGGTAAAGGATGAAGAATGGGTCGCCATGACTAAAAAAGATGATAAAGAGAAAAAAGCAATTAATGATGTTCTTAAAAAAGATAAATTTTTAAACTCTAAACTTGAATTTAGAGATAAAGATCTAGAGGTCTGGTCAAAAATAACTACTAACAAAAATGACAAATATGAGATAAATGAGAATATCGAGGCAATTATTGAAGAGAGTGAAGATAAATATATTTGGAGTAAAAACCTATCTTCAATTTCAAATTTGAATAATAAACTATACTCAAAAGATAATGAGTATGCAGAAAATGAAAATAATGACTTTGATGATATCATTAGAATACATTTAGGACAGGAAAAAACCGAAATGTTATTAAATAATTTCTATCCTTATATCTTACTTAGAACGATGCTAGGAAATCAATTAAATTTTCCAAAAAGGATTGATATATCTGCTTCAATCCCTACAATTAATTATCCAAACTATATTAAATTCAAAATTAAATTAAAAACAAGTTAATAAAAAGTTGAAACTACTATATTTACCAGCTAGCTTAATTATATAAAATGAAATTCAATTTAAAAATTATTTCGCTTATTTCGCAGGAGCTAAAGCCATAGATAACAAAGAAAAGACAACTAATTTGGTTCTAAAACCAGGTTTAGAAGGAGTTCCTGTCACTAAATCAGGGATATGTGAAATCAATGGAACAGAGGGAAATCTCAACTACAGAGGTTATCCAATCTCCGAGCTAGCACAAAAAAGTAGTTTTTTAGAAACTGCCTTTCTTTTGATATGGGGAGAACTTCCTACTGCAAATGAACTCCAAAAATTTGAAGAAGACGTTCAAATGCATAGACGAGTGAGTTTTCGTATCAGAGATATGCTCAAATGTTTTCCAGAATCAGGTCATCCTATGGATGCTCTACAAGCGAGTGCCGCATCGCTTGGGCTCTTTTATTCTCGAAGAGCAATTGATGATCCAAAATATATCTATGACGCTGTAGTGCGATTGATTGCGAAAATCCCAACTATGGTTGCTGCTTTTGAGCAAATAAGAAAAGGAGATGATCCAATTCAACCACAAGATGATTTGCCCTATTCGTCAAATTTTCTCTATATGCTGACTGAGAGAGAGCCAAATCCATTAGCAGCAAGAGTTTTTGACAGATGTTTAATTCTTCATGCTGAACATAGCCTCAACGCAAGTACATTCAGCGCCAGAGTAACTGCAAGTACATTAACTGACCCATATGCAGTAGTTGCTTCTGCTGTGGGCACATTGGCTGGCCCTCTGCATGGAGGAGCTAATGAAGATGTGATAGCAATGTTAGAAGAAATTGGAACACCTGATAAAGCCTCTTTATTTCTTAATGAAGCCATTTCAAGCAAAAGAAAAATAATGGGCTTTGGGCATAGGGAATATCGTGTCAAAGACCCTAGAGCAACAATTTTGCAAAATTTTGCAGAGGAGCTTTTCTTAGAATTTGGGAAAGATGAAATGTACGAAGTAGCTAAAGCGCTAGAAAAAGAAGCTATTTCCAGACTAGGTCCCAAAGGTATATTCCCAAATGTTGACTTTTATTCTGGGCTTGTATATAGAAAGCTTGGTATTCCTCGAGATCTGTTTACACCAGTTTTTGCAATTTCAAGAGTTGCTGGTTGGTTGGCTCACTGGAGAGAGCAACTTGGCGCAAATAGAATTTTCAGACCATCACAAATTTATGAAGGAGCAAAAATGAGAAATTGGCAGCCGCTTGAAAGTAGATAATTTAAAATTTAGCTTTTCAAATTTTAAATTACTTCAAAATTCAACTAACCTGTTTAATATATTAATTATAAGAAGTGAACTCAGGTATAGACCTTGAAATGAGTTTTACCCAAGGTATTCAAAACCTTGGATTGCCTCCTGAAATAGCACATCTTTTATGGATACCTCTCCCAATGCTTTTAGTATTGGTTTCAGCAGTTATAGGAGTCTTAGTAACAGTTTGGCTTGAAAGAAAAATTTCTGCAGCAGCTCAACAAAGAATTGGGCCTGAATATGCAGGCGCATTGGGCATCCTACAGCCCATTGCCGATGGTTTAAAACTTCTAGTAAAAGAAGACATTATTCCAGCCAGGGCAGACAGTGTACTTTTTACAGTTGGTCCAATATTAGTTTTAGTTCCTGTAATTCTCTCTTGGTTAATTGTTCCATTTGGTCAACATCTTTTAATCAGTAATGTTGGTATAGGAATCTTTTTATGGATTGCTCTTAGCAGCATTCAACCAATAGGTCTACTGATGAGTGGCTACTCATCCAATAATAAATATTCTTTACTAGGGGGACTGAGAGCTGCTGCTCAATCAATTAGTTATGAAATCCCCCTAGCTCTAGCGGTTTTAGCAATAGTCATGATGAGCAATTCATTGAGTACCGTTGATATAGTTGAACAACAAAATACTGCTGGACTCCTTAGCTGGAATATATGGCGACAACCCGTAGGCTTTATTATTTTTTGGATCTGTGCATTAGCCGAATGCGAAAGACTGCCTTTTGATTTACCTGAAGCAGAAGAAGAACTTGTAGCTGGTTATCAAACAGAATATGCAGGTATGAAATTCGCTTTGTTTTATCTTGCTGGATATATAAATCTTGTTTTATCTGCTTTACTTGTTTCCGTTCTTTACCTAGGAGGTTGGGGCTTTCCTATATCCATTGATTGGTTTGCATCTTTAATAGGCCTATCAACAAATAATCCATTGGTTCAAATAGCAACTGCATCAATCGGAATTGTCATGACAGTTCTTAAAGCATATCTCTTGGTTTTCTTAGCAATATTGTTGAGATGGACTACTCCAAGAGTTCGAATTGACCAATTACTTGATTTAGGTTGGAAATTTCTTTTACCTATTTCTTTGGTTAATCTACTTTTAACTGCTTCACTTAAATTGGCATTTCCAATGACATTTGGTGGATAAGAGAGAAGCAACACAATTATCCCCATCCTTGGGTAAAAGTACCTACATTCACTTGAAAAAAACTGTAGAATGATTATTGTAAACAAAGGCCGCCGGCAATAAATTACATATGCTTGGTTTCCTTCAAAAAGTTGCCGACTATACTCAAGATGCAGTTGGCGCAGCTAAATATTTAGTTCAAGGGTTAGGTGTTACGTTCGACCATATGCGACGTAGGCCAGTAACTGTTCAGTACCCATATGAAAAATTAATTCCTTCTGAGCGCTATCGGGGTCGAATTCATTACGAATTTGACAAGTGTATTGCTTGCGAGGTTTGTGTAAGGGTATGTCCAATTAATCTTCCAGTGGTTGATTGGGTTATGAATAAAGAAACCAAGAAAAAAGAACTTAGAAATTATTCCATTGATTTTGGTGCTTGTATTTTTTGCGGAAATTGCGTTGAGTACTGCCCTACAAATTGCCTATCAATGACAGAAGAATATGAGCTTGCAGCATTTGATAGACATAGCCTTAACTACGATAATGTTGCTCTTGGAAGACTTCCAACAAGCGTAACTTCTGATCCATCAGTTCGACCTTTAAGAGAATTAGCTTATTTACCGGAGGGTATAATGGATCCTCACGAATTACCTGCCAACCAAAAAAGGGCTGGTCAACTTCCAAATCAAATTGTCAAAGAACTTCAAAACGAAAAATCACAGGAAGAAGAAAATAATAATTCGAAAAATGTTAGTCAGAATAAATTAGACTCTATTAATAAATGACTATCGCTTACTCTACTGAATTAATTTGCTTTTTAATTCTGAGTGCTGTCATAGTTTCTGGAAGTTTGGCAGTTGTCTTACTTGAAAATATTGTTTATTCAGCATTTTTATTAGGTGGAGTATTCATGGCTGTAGCAGGTTTATATCTGTTGCTGAATGCTAGTTTTGTTGCCGCCGCACAAATTCTTGTATATGTGGGAGCTGTAAATGTCTTAATATTATTTGCAATTATGTTAGTTAATAAAAAAGAAAAATTAAAACCGATTGAAGGTCTTGTAACAAGAAAATTACTATCAGGTGGAATTTGTGGTGGACTATTAATTTTATTATTAAGAGTTAGTATCACCACTAAATGGAACTTACCAGGACCAACTTCAATTGGCGAAGAAGCTACAGATAGAATTGGAGAACATTTATTCACTGATTATTTATTACCTTTTGAACTTGCATCAATATTGTTATTAATGGCAATGATTGGAGCAATTGTATTAGCAAGAAGAGATATTTCAAGCACAGAAGATGAAGTTAAGAATTTAAAAAATCAAAAGTCGTTAATTGAAAAGAAAATTCCTCTTCTTTCTGAAAATAGTTTAAAATGAATTCAATTAGATATATAAATTCAAAGTACTAAATGCTAGAAAATTCTATTGGACCAGTCCCACTACAAGCTTATCTCATAGTTGCTGCATTCCTTTTCTGTACTGGTGTATGGGGATTAATAAACAGTCGTAATGCCGTTAGGGTATTAATGAGTATTGAATTAATGTTAAACGCAGTAAATATAAATCTTATGAGTTTTTCATCCTATATTGACGGTTCAATAATTAGAGGACAAGTATTTTCCATTTTTGTTATCACTGTCGCTGCAGCAGAGGCGGCTGTAGGGCTAGCAATACTACTTTCATTATATAGAAATAGAGTTACTATTGATATGGAAAGTTTTAATCTACTTAAATGGTAGATATTATTAATGACATCAAATCTGATCTGGATCTTATATAGATCAGAAAGTGATGCTTCCTATAAAGAAGCACTATATTGTAAGAAGATAATTGAAGATTATGGTAAAAAAGTATTTATTTATGAAATAGGTTTAGAAATAAATAATATTAATCAATTACTTCCAGTTTCAGATATTTTACCGGAGATTGCTATTGTTTTAGGAGGTGATGGAACAGTTTTAAGAGCAGCTAGATATTTATCTCCTAAAAATATACCAATTCTAAGTTTTAATGTGGGGGGAAATCTAGGTTTTTTAACTCATGATCGTCATATCTTAAAACAAGAAAATTTTTGGGAAAGAGTGGCAAGTAATAGCTTCAATATACAAAAAAGAATGATGCTTGAAGCTACAGTATTTACTGAACAGAATAATAAGGCAAGTCAAATAAAAAGATCATTTTTTGCACTTAATGATTTTTATTTTCGATCTTTTACAGAGGAAATCGCACCTACTTGTAGCCTAGAACTGGAAATAGATGGTGAAGCTGTTGACAAATACAAAGGGGATGGACTTATCTTCTCTACTCCAACAGGTTCTACTGCTTACTCTATGGCAGCAGGAGGGCCAATAATCCACCCCTCAATGAACGCGATAATTGTAAGTGCTATATGCCCTATGAGCTTAGCCAGTAGGCCAATAGTAGTCCCTCCTCAATCTGAATTAGTTATAAAACCCATAAGAGAAAAGAAGCAAAAAATAAAATTATGGCTAGACGGAACTAGTGGATGCGTCATCAAATCTAATGATACATGCTTAATTAAAAAATCTAATCATTCAACCTCAATAATTATTTTAGATGAAAATCTATCATATTATAAAACAATTACTCAGAAGCTCCATTGGGCTAGCAGCCTTAATCATAAATAAATTATGGGGATAGAAATCGAAAGAAGATTCTTAGTCAAAAATGAAGATTGGCAATCTAAAATAGTACTTAGTGAAGATTTTAGCCAAGCCTATTTAGCTTCAAATCCAAATGAATGGACTACTAGAGTGAGAATAATAGATAATAATCAAGCTTTTTTAACATTAAAATCCACTATAAATGAATTGGTAAACTATGAATTTGAATATGAAATTCCCCTTAAAGATGCTATTGAATTATTCAACTTATCAAAATATAAAATTGCCAAAACTCGTTATCAAGTAAAAGTCAATAAAAAATATTGGGTCGTTGATTCTTTTTACGGTTCAAATTCTTCTTTAAAAATTGCTGAAATTGAATTAAGTTCTGAATCGGAAGAAGTCAAAATCCCATCATGGTGCGATCAAGAGATAACTGGAATCAAATCTTTAAGTAATGCTTCGCTCGCAAAAACACCGATTTCGGATTTGTCAATAAAAGATAGGTTAAAAAATAAAGATACCAAGTAAAAAGGCAATCCGTCCTTTAGATTGTCTTTATAATTATCGCTGGGATCAGTCAGCTAACTATGCATCCTTTGCAGGAGGTATGACTTGTATGGTCTGTATGACACTGAGGGTATACTTCGCTTTACTTGTTCTGACAAGGAAGCATGCATTGCCTATGCCAAATTATTTGATTTGTCATCAATTGAATTTTCCCTGATGCCGCTATCAGAAATTAACCAAGAAGAAGATAAATAGATATTCTATGAAGCTGTTTCATCGTCTGGCAAAGAACAACAATTAAACCCATCACGACATATCTTTCCATGATCCATTGCCCAATTCAGTAACGCTACCCTATTTTTTGAACCTGTTTTGGTAAACATATTGCTCACATGATTATCAACAGTTCTTTTGCTAATAGTAAGTTTTTCAGCAATTTCTTGATTAGTGAGGCCATCTGCAACTAATCCGATAATCTCCATTTCTCTAGCAGAGAGCCCCATATGGGACGAATTAGCGATTTCTCCTGTAAACATTCCCCTCACTATCAACTCTTTTATTAATACTACTTAGATTAGGGCCTTTCATCACCGATAGTAATTATCTAATAAAAAACGACATGTGAAATCTAAACTTCAAAACCGCCTTGAATCTGGCTTATCAACAATAACAGCCGAAATAACTCCTCCACGAGGAGGCAGTACATCTTCAGCTCTTTCAAAAGCTCTCACATTAAAAGAACGTGTACATGGATTTAATGTTACAGACGGTAGCAGAGCAATTATGGGAATGAGCAGCCTAGCCTTATGCAAGCTGCTTTTAGAGGCGAATCTTGAACCTATACTGCAATTATCTTGTAGGGATAGAAATCGAATCGCATTACAAGCTGAATTACTTGGAGCCCATGCTTTAGGGATTAAAAATATCCTATGTTTAACCGGAGACCCTGTGCGAGTAGGAGACCAATCCGAAGCAAAATCAGTTCAAGACTTAAGCTCAATAGAACTTATCAATCAAGTTACATCACTTAATAAAGGAATAGACCCCGTATCAGGTTTGTTACCTGATGGACCAATTAATTTGTTTGCTGGAGCCGCGGCAGATCCAAACTGCAAAGGATTTGATGGCCTAAGACGAAGAATAGAGCTCAAGAAAAAGGCAGGTTCAAAGTTTCTTCAAACTCAAATGGTCATGGAACCCAAAAAACTTGAAAAATTTTGTCAAGAAATAACAGAGCCACTAAAAATTCCTGTTTTAGCAGGGGTCTTTCTACTCAAATCTGCCAAAAATGCTCAATTCATAAATCGAGTAGTACCAGGAGCATGCATACCTCAATCAATTATTTCAAGACTTGAAAATTCAAAAAATCCTATTGATGAAGGCATATCAATTGCAGCGGAACAAGTAAAACTTTTTCTAGGAATTGCTCAAGGTGTTCACATTATGGCTATTAAAGCAGAACAACAAATTTCAATGATTTTAGATAAAGCAAATATTAATTAGTAGAGCCAATAAGATCAGTTCCTAATAATTCAGCCATTGCTTTTTGCTGAGGAGACGGTTCTCCTAAATCCTGTCTTCGAGCATCAGTTATCAACCAATCCAAAGCGGCTTCTTGTAAATCAAAATGATCACCTTCTTTACCGACACAATATCTACCAAAAACTAACTTCTCAACAAGTTGTACTCCCGATCCTATTCGAGAGTAATCAAAAATTATTGAATTATCAATTGTTGCTCCTTCACAGATACAACAACTAGGACCAATCATAGAAGGTCCAATAATAGTTACACCATCTTCAATCCTTGTCATTCCACCAACATATATAGGGCCTTTAACATTTATTTTATCCCAATTTGCTGCAACATTTAAACCAGTATAGACTCCTGGTTTAACTTGCTTTCCTGGTATTTCAACCTGACGAACATCTCCTTTAAGAACGTTTCTAATTGCTCTCCAATAATCAGGAACTTTTCCAATATCAACCCACTCAAAATCCATTGGTAAAGCAAAAAAGTCTGCACCTTCTTCTACTAGTTTTGGAAATAAATCTGAGCCTATGTCAAAAGGTTTTCCAGAAGGAATATAATCAAAAATCTGAGGCTCAAATAAATAAATTCCAGTATTAATCGTATCTCCTAGTGCATTATCTATAGATGGTTTCTCTTGAAAAGCCTTAACACGATCTTCTTCATCAGTTACAACAACACCATAACTACTTACTTGATCTTTTGAAACACGTTTAGTTATTAAACTAGCAAGAGCGCCTTTTTCTTTATGTCTTTTGACAGCCTCAGATAAATCTAAATCAATTAATGCATCTCCACATAAGACAACAAAAGTATCATCAAAAAACTTTTGAAAATCTTGAATTTTTTTAAGTCCACCCGCCGATCCAAGCGCGTCACCTATTAATTCACCATCTTCTATACGACCTTCAAAGCTATATGCAATTTCCACGCCAAATCTTTGTCCATCTCGAAAATAATTCTCTATTTCCTCCGCTAAATGAGAGACATTGACCATAACCTCAGTAAAACCATGCTCCTTAAGAAGTTCCAACAGAAACTCCATCACAGGTTTCTGAAGAATAGGAATCATTGGCTTTGGAATCACATGAGTGATCGGCTGAACACGTGTCCCCTTCCCAGCCGCAAGGATCATAGCCTTCATAGGCATTCTTAACCTAAGCTATATTATGCCAACATAGAATGCTGACTCCACATAGGGCTAAGCAGCAGCCGGCGAGCCATCTGTCACGTCTAAAGATGCGAGAGGAAGTTGGGCAATTGTGCCTGGTTCTAACAGTCTTTTCAGACTTATTGGAGAAAATAAGGAATCTTTTTGATCAATCTCTACCTTGCCCTGAGAGCATAAAAACAACAATGCCCAAAACACTCCGACTCTATCTGTATCCAAACCATTTGAAGCAGAATCATCTCCCCACCTCTCAACTAATAACTCGAAATCAACCCAGTGTAAAGCTTGTTCCCAATCGTTTATGAAAATTGCCAAAGCCGCTGTGGTTTCTGGTAATTTTTCTCGATGAGCAAGAGATGAAACTTGAGCAATAACCTCCTTATCACTTAATTTTTTTTGTCGAAACTTTCTTCGATTTTGCAGCTCGTCATTTTTCAAAGATTCTGCAATTGTCTCCAGTTGATTTATTAATTCTCCAAGAGTGACTGGTCTTCTAAATGGAGGAGGAGCAACGGGTCTTCTAAAAAGATGTCTCTCAGGACGAAAAGGCAATTGAAAACTATCATCCAACCAACCTTGCTCACCAAAATCAAAGTCTGAATCATCTTCAACTTCCATATCAACAGAAAATATTTCAGCCTCAAGAACTTCTGCTTTTAGACCAACCAAAACAGAAGCTGCCAAGAAAGCCTCACTACTCTGAGCAAGATCAATCTCAAAACTTCCACCTTTTTGACTCAAATGTTTTGAAATCTGCTTTGGGATTTCAATACGCTGTTTAAGCTGGTCCAAAAAACCATCTACCACTGGGATAACATCCACATCCCAAGGATCAATATCCCCTCTTTCAGCAGCATCTTGAAGGAGCCTAATTGCAAGTCTCGCGCCAGAATCTGCAGTTTGAGTTAAAAAATCAACTGGCAATACAACTAAGAATCTAAAAGCAAGTTATCTCTTTAATGAATGTAATGCCAGTTGAAGTGTGTTCTTTTCAATCTAAATAGGGCGATGCAATAGTTCCTATTGATAAATGAGGATTACTAATAATTGTTGGCTGATCATTTCTAATTCTTTCAACAGCTAACAAATCTCTTTTAACTAATCCATCAATTGAGGAGATATATGTATCTGTCATGATTTTTGGATATAGACCAATTCCAATAATTGGAACTAATAAACAAGCAATAATATAAATTTCTCTTGGTTCTGCATCTACCAACTTTGCCTTGGATATTAACTTTGCATTTTCTTTACCAAAGAAAATTTCTCTAAGCATCGACAATAAATAAATGGGAGTCAAGATCACTCCAATTGCAGCAAGTGAGGCAATAACAATCCGAAAAGGAAGGGTATAAACTTCATCTGTTACAAACCCAACGAAGACCATTAATTCTGAGATAAATCCACTCATCCCAGGTAAAGCAAGAGAAGCGAAAGCGCATGCTGTCCATAGAGCAAACATAATCCGCATATTCTGACCAATACCACCCATCTCATCTAATTGAAGAGTATGCGTCCTGTCATAAGTTGCTCCAACAAGAAAAAATAAACTTGCCCCTATCAAACCGTGACTAACCATTTGCAACATTGCGCCACTAGTTCCTAGCGAGCTAAAACTACCAATACCAATCAAAACAAAACCCATATGACTTATTGAGCTATAGGCAATCTTCCTTTTTAAATTTCTTTGAGCAAATGAAGTTAAAGCAGCATAAATAATATTTACGACTCCAAGAACAATTAACAATGGTGCAAATTGTGCATGCGCATCAGGCAGAAGTTGTGCGTTAAATCTAAGAAGAGCATATCCACCCATCTTTAATAATATTCCTGCCAAAAGCATATGTACTGGAGCAGTGGCTTCACCATGCGCATCTGGCAACCATGTATGAAGAGGAACTATCGGAAGTTTTACTCCAAAAGCTATTAGCAACCCTGAATAACAAAGTAATTGAAACCCTCTCCCAAAATCTTGCTGTGCTAGATGGGTATAACCAAAATCTGGAATACCTCCTTGAAAAAATCCCATTGCCAGAGCAACTAGAAGTATGAAAATAGAACTACCTGCTGTATAAATTATGAATTTAGTCGCAGCATATTGCCTTTTTTTTCCACCCCAAATAGCAAGGAACAAATAAACCGGGAACAACTCCAATTCCCAAGCCAAAAAGAAAAGCATCATATCCTGAACGGCAAAGACAGCTATCTGTCCGCCATCCATGGCAAGAATTAAAAAGAAAAATAATTTTGGCTTATAACTAACTGGCCATGCAGCTAAAACCGCTAATGAAGTTATAAAACTTGTAAGCAAAATCAATGGCATAGACAAGCCATCTGCACCCACAGACCAAGTCAAACCAAGATCTGGGAGCCAAGTAACTTTTTCATATAATTGCAATCCATCTTTATTTGGATCAAAACCTTTGAAGTAAGCAAGAACAGTAATTAAAAAAGTAATTAAGGCAATTATTAGGGCATACCATCGAACTTCTTTTCCCTCTCCTTTATCTGGAATAAAAGGAACAATCAATGATCCAACTATCGGAAATAATATGGATAAGCTTAGCCAAGGGAAATCAGCTGAAACCGTCTCAGAAGTTAGCATTGTTGCTAGGTTCAAACTTGAATTGAGAGCGAATTCCAAGATTCGAAATTAATTACCACTTTTTGAGTTTAGAAATTATGCGATTATTGGCATCCTCTAGATAGGGGATGAAACACACAGCTAAAAAAATTATGTAAAAATCATGCTCCCACGACTCCAAAAAGGGCAACCAGAGCAATCACCCCTCCAAACACAATCAATGCATAAAACTGAGCTCTTCCTGTCTCAAAATATTTGAGTCCTTCACCACTACCAAGAGTCAATAAACCAGTAAGGTTGACAACCCCATCAACAACCTTGGCATCCACTTCTAATACTTCTCGAGCAAGTTTTCTGCTCCCTCTTACAAAAATCTTTTCATTTATGTCATCCAAGTACCATTTGTTCTGAAGGAATGAATTTATTTGAGGGTACTTCTTGGAAAGAGAAACACCAAGATCAAGTTGATTTAAGTAATAAGTTAAAACCGCTAAAAAGATCCCACAGGAAGAAATAGCTACTGAAGCCATTGCTAGAGGTAAAAATCCTCCCCAGCTAAATTTTTCTGCCGCTTCAAGAGCCTCATTATGATCTAATAAGTTTGCAAATACGCTATTCCAAGGAACTCCTACAAATCCAATTAGCACAGAAGGAATTGATAAAACTGCCAAGGGAAATGTCATGGGCCATGCAGATTCATGTATCTTTCCTATCTCATGCTCTTCATGCTCTTCATCTTTTTCTTTACCTGCTAAAGCAAGCAAAGAAAGTTGCATCTCTTTATTTTCGCCTCTAAATTCTCCTTCAAAAGTTAGGAAATAAAGTCTAAACATATAAAAAGCTGTCATTCCTGCGGTTAGGAACCCAATAAACCAAAGTATTGGAAAGCTATTAAAAGCTTGTCCAAGAATTTCATCTTTACTCCAAAATCCTGCCAGAGGAGGAATACCACTAATTGCAATACAACCAATGAAAAAAGTTATTGCCGTAATCGGCATTTTTTTGCGTAAGCCACCCATTAATCTCATATCTTGAGCAAGAATCGGTTCATGACCAACGACTTCCTCCATAGCATGAATAACTGAACCCGAACCAAGGAAAAGCATGGCTTTGAAACATGCATGAGTGACTAAATGGAACATTCCAGCTACTGGTGCACCACATCCCATTGCCAACATCATGTAACCAAGTTGAGAGACTGTGCTGTAAGCCAATCCTTTTTTCAAATCCATTTGTGTTAAAGCTATTGATGCGCCTAAGAAACAAGTCAAAGTTCCAATAATTGCAATAAACAATCCAACAAAAGGAAATTGGCTAAATAATGGATCAAGTCTGGCTACTAAAAAAACTCCAGCTGCAACCATTGTGGCTGCATGAATCAGAGCTGATATTGGAGTTGGCCCTTCCATTGCATCAGGTAGCCAAACATGCAGAGGGAATTGTGCTGACTTTGCCATTGGTCCCATAAAAACAAGTACACAAAGAGTCAAAGCTGCCCATATTGGAACTGTCCCAGAACTAACTGCCTCTGACAAACCTGCAGCGATTCCATTAAAGTCAAAACTACCAGTAGCCCAAAAAAGACCCAAAATCCCAAGCAATAAGCCAAAGTCCCCTACTCTATTTACAATAAAAGCCTTTTGAGCTGCATGTGCAGCACCATCTCTGTCGTACCAGAAACCAACAAGTAAATATGAACACATCCCAACCAATTCCCAAAAAACGTATATTTCCAGCAAATTTGGACTAACTATTAGTCCAAGCATTGAACTACTAAATAGGGCTAAATAAGTAAAAAAACGAACATATCCAGGATCATGTGCCATATAACCATGGGAATAAATCATCACCAAGAAAGCAATTGTCGTCACAAGAGCAAGCATTACTGCAGCTAAAGGATCAATCACATATCCCATTGGCAATTCAAAAGAACCTGCACTTGCCCATATGAAAAGGTGTTCAACTGTGGGCTTACCTGAAAGTTGTTCAGCCAAAACTGCATAACTCATAAATGCAGAACCGCCCAAACAAGTTAGAAGAGTTATTGCAACCTGTTTTCTTGAACGATTAAAAAGATCGTTAAAACTAATTAATCCCAAACCAATAAATATTGCCCCACAAAGAGGCAGAAGCGGAATTAACCAAGCAAAATCAGCAGCCGAATGCATCCAGCAAAATCATATTGAAAAGAGTTTAGGCAATTCTTGCAAGTAATTCAGTTAAATCAAAAGAGAGAAATTTCTCAGCTCCAACAGAAATAAATTGATGAGACCACCAGAAAAAACACACTGCAATACAAATGCCCATTTGAGATGGCCTTAGAAATTCTTTTATTTGTAATTTTTGTCGTCCATCCAACACAGCTAAAAAAGGAAAAACTGATGTTTTTTTCTTTACATTCTCAAATTCTTCTCCAAATTTAATTCTCAGTCTTCTATCACCATGCCAAATCGCAAATAAATGATGAGCAATTAATCCCAAGCAAGTCACAAGGGTAAAACTTGTGCCTATCCAAAGTAAATGAGCAAAGCACCAAATAATTTGACCAATTGCTTGCGGATGGCGGGTGATTCTAATAATCCCTGAAGCATAAAGTCTGACTTGGGGCTTAAGGACAGCTGGAATTTCAAGAAGGTTATAAGTGGCTGGATATAAAAAAAGAAAACTAATTGCACTCAAAATCCAAATCAAAGGAATGAGTTGACTGATTCCTTGAAAATTCCAAAATCTAATTCCATCGTATCGATGGGCAATGAAATAACCAATCAAAATAAAAGCTGAAGGAATACTTGCAAAAGCAAAAATTAATCTCCATGCTCTTGGGCCAATAACCTTTTCCGCCTTCACCCTTAAGGCAGCTCCACCACTATGAATAACGGCAAAAGAAAATAAGAGTAATATCATTACAAAACTCGAATTATGAGTATCTGAAAAAGTCATTAGCCCTTTGAAAAGCCTGTTGAAAAATTATTAGATCCATACCGGATCAACAGTTGGTGTTATTTTTCCCTACATTTATATTTTAATAACTGCCATGAAGGCCTGCCACCATGGCCGAAATTCCATTCACTCTTGACCAACTAAGAATCCTCAAAGCAATTGTTGATGAGGGAAGTTTTAAAAAAGCTGCTGACAGTCTCTTTGTTACTCAACCGGCTGTGAGCTTGCAGGTTCAAAATTTGGAGAAACAACTAGAAATAGCCATATTTGATAGAGGAGGCAGAAAAGCTCAATTAACGGAAGCAGGAAAACTTCTTTTAAATTATTGTGAAAAGATTTTGGGCGAGTGCCAAGAAACTTGTAAGGCAATTGAGGATTTAAATAATCTCAAAGGGGGGTCTTTAATTATTGGAGCAAGTCAAACTACAGGTACTTATTTGATGCCAAGAATGATTGGTCTTTTTAGACAAAAATATCCAGATGTTTCAGTTCAACTTCAAATTCACAGCACAAGAAGAACAGGATGGAGCGTTGCAAATGGTCAGATAGACATAGCTATCATCGGAGGTCAACTCCCATTAGAATTAAATGAATCACTAAAAATAATTCCTTTTGCTACTGATGAATTAGCTCTTGTTTTGCCTACTAATCATCCATTAGCAAAATCAAAAGAACTCACAAAAGAAGATTTATATAGCCTAGGGTTTATAACTTTGGATACTCAATCAACGACAAGAAAAGTTGTAGATCAATTATTATCTTCTTCAGGATTAGATGTGCAAAGATTACACATCGAAATGGAATTAAATTCTCTTGAAGCAATAAAAAATGCTGTTCAATCTAATCTAGGTGCGGCTTTCCTTCCTGTAGTTTCAATCGAAAGAGAACTAGCAGGTGGAAGTATACATAGACCAATTGTTGCAGATCTAGAAGTCAAAAGAGAGCTAAAAGTTATTACAAATCCTGGCAGATATTCTTCAAGAGCGGCGGAAGCATTCACAGATAATATCCTACCTTTATTTGCAAGTTCTTTTTCACCGCTATTTAATGGCGAAAACTAGAATTGTATAGCTTCTTTATTGATACCAACAGCATCTTCTTCAGCACCTTTAATTATAAACTTATTTTCATTAACATCTGCTTGATAAACACAACGAACGATTGGCTGATCCCTGATTGAACCTATGTAGGCAAATGTATTCATTCTTTGCTTGCACTCCCTAACATCTTCATTATTAATAGCTCCTTGCTTTTGTAAAACAGTCCAATTTTCTCTTCGGATCACACAACCTGGTTGAAGGGCAGGCTGTGTTACAAAGCTTGTAGAAGGATTTAGGGTGGTATACATCTCAACATCAATAACAAAAGCACTTGCCCCGTATTGCCTGCAAAAGTCTGGATCTGGAACAGCCATATCAAGCTGTTGCTGACTTGCAATGTTTCCCTGACCTCCGGATGTAGTACTTGTAATCAGACTGCCAATACCAACTCCAACCACCAATACTCCAGCCAAAATTGCAATTGAATTAGAATTTATTTTTATGCCCCCACCCCCACCATCTGGTGGCCCCGACGAATTAAATCTATTTCCTCTATCTGAATATTGATCTCTTACATTTGAATCTCTTCTAGAGTTGAATTTATTACCTCCTTGTCTCCTCGCCAAATCTGACCTTCTTCGAGATGACGGACGTCGATTATAAGGACCTTGATTCATAATAAATCTTCTGTTCGAGGTAATCCCATTGAGTAATTCATAACCCTGCTGTTGGGGTTATAACTAAGTTCTCCTTCTTTCAGCAACTTTCGAATAAAATCTTCAAGCAAAGATCCTATTTTTCTCAAACTATAATCACTCAACTCATCATCAGCGTGAGAATCAACTAATTCACGAAAATAATCTTGAACCTTTTTTATAGATTTATTGCTCCAAAGAAATTCATTATCCGGATCAATATCTAACGTCAGATGTCCATCATCCAAAATTAAATCATTATTTTTTACTATGGCAGTAAATATTCTTACGTGACGCGTTGTGGATTTCAGAATGGTATCGCTCATGAACTTAAAACAACAAACCGAAATTTATACTGCAAATTTAACGACGTTAGCCCTTGTTGGGTGATGTTAATCACTAAAGTTGTTAAATACTATTTTATTTAAGTATGCGCGTAGCAATCGCTGGGGCTGGACTTGCTGGACTCTCATGTGCAAAATACTTAGCCGACTCAGGGCATACACCATTCGTTTATGAAGCAAGAAACGTACTTGGTGGAAAAGTTGCTGCTTGGAAAGACGAAGATGGAGATTGGTACGAAACAGGATTACATATCTTTTTTGGAGCATATCCCAACATGCTTCAGCTGTTTAAAGAATTAAATATTGAAGATCGACTTCAATGGAAAAGTCATTCTATGATTTTCAATCAACCCGAAGAGCCTGGTACTTATAGCCGTTTCGATTTTCCTGATCTTCCTGCTCCTATGAATGGAGTGGCAGCAATTTTAAGCAATAACGACATGCTTAGCTGGCCAGAAAAAATTTCGTTTGGACTAGGACTCATCCCTGCCATGCTAAGAGGCCAAAATTATGTAGAAGATTGCGACAAGTACTCTTGGACTGAATGGCTAAGAAACCAGAATATTCCCGAAAGAGTAAATGATGAAGTGTTTATTGCAATGAGCAAAGCACTCAATTTTATAGGTCCTGATGAAATATCTTCAACCGTATTACTGACTGCCTTAAACCGCTTCTTACAAGAAAAAAATGGATCCAAAATGGCATTCCTTGATGGAGCTCCACCAGAAAGACTCTGTCAACCAATAGTTGATCACATAAGAGCATCAGGAGGTGACGTATTTTTAAATAGTCCACTTAGAAAAATCAATTTAAAAGGAGATGGATCTGTTAAAAATTTCTTGATAGGTAGTGCTAAAGAAAACAATGGAAAAGAAATTGAAGCTGACGCCTATGTCAGCGCAATGCCCGTAGATATTTTTAAAACAATTTTGCCTGATGAATGGGCCTCTAAAGATATTTTCAAAAAACTTGAGGGTCTTAAAGGAGTTCCTGTTATTAACATTCATCTTTGGTTCGATCGAAAACTTACAAATATTGATCACCTTTTATTCAGTAGATCTCCGCTCTTAAGTGTCTATGCTGACATGAGCATAACTTGTAAAGAATATGAAGATCCAAATCGTTCTATGCTGGAATTAGTTTTTGCTCCTGCAAAAGACTGGATAAGTCGTAAGGATGAAGAAATAATCGATGCCACAATGAAAGAATTGATCAAACTTTTTCCGATGCATTTTTCAGGAGACAATCAAGCTAAATTAAGAAAATATAAAGTAATAAAAACTCCACAATCTGTATACAAAGCAGTTCCTGGATGCCAAGAACTAAGACCTGATCAAAAGACTCCCATAAGAAATTTTTTCTTGACTGGTGACTACACAATGCAGAGATATCTAGCTTCAATGGAAGGCGCGGTGTTAAGTGGAAAGCTATGTGCAGAAAAAATCCAAATCTCAACTGACATAGGTTCTTCTTAGTCGTAATGTATCAACAGCAATTTCTATCAAAATTGCAATTAAAGAGAACAATGCAACCTAAAAAACTTACAAACTTTTGATTTTGGCGCAGCCTTCTTTGAATCTAGAAGATGCCTACGAGGCTTGCAGAAAAGAAACTGCAAAATGGGCTAAAACCTTCTACCTTGGCACAATGTTATTGCCACCTGCTAAACGCAGAGCTATCTGGGCTATTTATGTTTGGTGTCGGAGAACAGACGAGCTTATGGATAGCATTGAAGCTCAAAAAAAATCTAGAAATGAATTATCCGATCGACTAAAAAAATGGGAGGAAAAAACGAAACAAGTATTTGCTGGTAATACTCAAGATGATCTTGATGCAGTCTTAGCTGATACCCTTGAAAAATTTCCTCAATCTATTCAACCTTATATCGATATGATTGAAGGACAAAGAATGGATTTAGATAAGACCAGATACAAAACCTTCGAAGAACTAGAGCTTTACTGTTATCGAGTTGCTGGAACTGTTGGTTTGATGACTCAAGGAGTAATTGGAATTGATGCAGCCTATACATCTAATCCAAACAAGCCAGCTCCTGACACATCAAAAGCTGCTATCGCTCTAGGAATAGCAAATCAATTAACAAATATCCTTAGAGATGTTGGTGAAGATAGAGGTAGAGGCAGAATTTATTTACCCTTAGAGGATCTGGAAAAATTTAATTACTCCGAAAATGATTTACTTAACGGAAAAATTAATGAAAACTGGAAAGCTTTAATGTCATTTGAATTAGCAAGAGCAAGAGATTGGTTTCTTAAATCAGAGGAAGGCATTAAATGGCTATCAATAGACGCAAGGTGGCCTATTTGGACCTCATTAAGACTGTACAGCGGAATACTAAATTCAATTGAAAAATTGGACTATGATGTATTTAATAACCGTGCTTATGTAAAAGGATGGGTTAAAGCCTTAGACCTACCCATCTCTTATCTGATAACAATAAACGATGAAAAATATAAACTGAAAACACTAATTAATTAAAAATTTAAACAGGAGTTTTTTGATTCGCCAAGAGATCTTTTAATTTTGATAATTCTCCAGCCCATCTTGGATCGGGAGCTTCTTTAATTGGTGCATCGCTATGTACAACTTTCTTAACATCTTTACGATTAGAAGTTTTATTCCCATTATTAGAGTTCGAACCTCTTCTTGAACCACCTGAATTCGAATCTTTTCGCTCTGAACGCTCAACCCTTAACTTATTCCCATTAAACTCTTGGCCATTTAATTTTTCAATAAGTTCGTTTGCAACGTTTTCATCTTTTATATTTGCGAAACCAAATCCCCTGCAAGCCTTGGTATCTCTATCGAAAACAGCTTTAAACTTGATTCCATCTCCTATAGATGCGAGGAGCGCTTCAAGTTCTTTAACATTAAAACTCTGCGGCAAATTGCCGATGTAAAGGCGTACACTCATTTAGAAAAAAGGGGGATAAAACGACGACGGCATTCGGCCGAAATTAATTTGATTTGTGTGTAGTTAATCACAAAAAGGGGGCATTCTCTAGGGTCCATTTACGAGCGGCGTCCAAAGCCTCTTGATTTGTAAAGAATCTTCCATAAGCTTTTTCCTTAGACAGGTATCTCATAAGTTCCCCCAAAGAAGGACCAGGAGGGATCTTTAAAGCTTTTTGAAGCGAATATCCATTCAAAGGGGAAGAGGGGTGGAAAAGAGGGTCATAGGGGTCTTTCCATCGTTTTAACCAAATATTTATATGCTTTTCATCCATGAAAAGGAATAAAGACGGCAAATCCTCTTCTAAATCAATATGAAGCTGAAACCTTTCATCCTCTGAAAGATTATCTAAACCAATATGGGTAATTTTTTGGGCCCAAACCCTCAAATTCTTGCATCTTTGAACTTGGCTTTTACTAAATCTCAATCTTGATAGACCTTGATCACTTAGTAAACATATTAATTTCGCTAAAGGAGTTACTTTTAATGGCTTCTCAGAGAAAAAATCTTTACTTTCCAACTTAATATAAGGAATCTTTTCTTCACTCCAATCTTTCAATAATTGAAGTTCTAAATAGGTTTTCCAAATTGAAGAGTTCCATTGTGAATGAACTATTTTTAAAACTTCCATTTTTACCCTTTCTGGCGCAACATTACTTAATTTATCTACATTATTTTTGAGAAGTCTTTGAGTTTCTTTATCTAGCTCAAAATTTAATTCACACATTAATCGAAAACCTCTAAGAATCCTCAATGGATCATCAATTAAGTTCTTCTCACTTATTGCAACAATTTTCTTACTTTTTAAATCATCTATTCCTCCTGTTGGATCAAAAATCTCAGGTTTCTCTTCAAGCCTTAAAGCAATTGCATTAATTCTAAAATCACGCCTTAATAAATCATCTTTAAGACTATCTCCAACCTGACTAGCAAAATCAAGAGTCCATCCATTAACAACTATTCGAGCAATATCTCTTTTTTCATCAAGCTTTATAAAATTGGCATTAATCTTTGTAGATAAATTTTCACTGAACTTAATGGCATTTGTTGGTATTACAAAATCTAAATCAGGTTTTTGACGCTGCCTGTTCAACAATCCATCTCTAACCGAACCACCCACTAATGCACTTCCAGGAGGTAAATCAGTTATGGATATAGGCCAATCTTTTGGTTTTAAATCTCCAAAAAGATCATTTAATAGTAGTGTGTCTTTACTTATCAAAATGAAACCCTGATTTCAGTAGAAAAGTTATGTGCATCTGTGTCGATTGTTCCTGGGTAGATAGATGCAAGACCTACTACACAGTTGAAGAACATCACGGAGTCAAACACCTGTCTCAAAATCCGGATTTTCAAGGCACTAATCCAAAAATACAAATAAATATTTTGGATATGCCTGATAGCAATACAGGCATAGAATGGGATGTAAGAGGGTGTGATAGTTTTCAACTAGATCAAGGGAAATGGAGCAGGCTTCGTCCTGGAGAAGAAATCCCTAAGTAACAAATATAATAAATTCATTGAACAATTTCTATACATCAAAAACAAAATATTTATTAGCCTTACATAGCTGCTCAGAATCCTTAGGAATTGCGGTTAAAGAAGCAGATAATCCAGAAACAATAATCAAAAGTGAAGTATTTAATATCGGTCGCTCATTATCCAACAAATTATTTAGTTGTATAGAAAAAATTCTACCTAGACATTTTTGGAACCAAATTATTCGCATCTCAGTAGCAAAAGGGCCTGGCAGTTTTACAAGTACAAGATTAACCATCTCGATGGCCAGAACAATTGCTCAACAAATTAATTGCTCATTAGATTCAATGAGTTCTTTTCATATAATGGCTCCAAGACTTTACAAGAATCTCAATGAAAATAATATCTTTGATCCATTTTGGATTAAAGATATATTGCCAAGAAGGGGTGTTTTAGCAGGTAAATATCAACTAATCAAAGTTCACAAAGAGTCAAATTTTCATGAATTTGATGAACTCATTTCTCCAAAATTAATAAACAAAGAACAACAACTATATCCTTCGATCAATGCTTCTAATAGTATAGAAAAAGATATTCTTGAACTAATAAAATATTCCCAATATTGTCATAAATTAAAAGTTCAGTCTAATTGGGAAAAAATATTGCCTATATATCCAACTTCACCAGTAGAAAAAAACAAATAATAATCTATTGTTTTAAATATTTATAATTGCAATAGAGATAATTCAATTTGAGATATTCTTTATTAGACCTGTATCCAACATTGAATTTATAGCTAGTTGTATTTCTTTAGTTTTTAATGTTAAATCTTCTCTTTTTCTTGTGGGCGGAGGTTGAATTAATTCACCAACTTTTAAATGAATAGATACAAGTCGAGGTAGAAATGATCCTTTTGGGAAAGCTCTATGACTATTCACTATTGCTACAGGAAGAATAGAGCAACCAGTCCTTGCTGAAAGAAGCGCAGCTCCAGCTTTTGGATCATTAACTCTTCCATTTTCTTGTCTGGTTCCATCCAAAAACACACCCGTAGCCCAACCTTCAATCAATCGATTAGAGGCTGTTCTTAATGCCTCTCGATCACCAGCACCCCTCTTCACTGGATATGCACCACATGCTGAAATTATGGATGACAAGATAGGTACCTTAAAAAGTTCAGTTTTTGCCATGAAAGCTACAGGTCTTCCCAAAGCATGGCCCAAAATCGGCGGATCCAAATGAGAGCCATGATTTGATACAACTACAACTCCTCCAGTCTTAGGTAAATTCGAAATTCCTGTTGTTTGGCCTCTAAACAAAAAACGAAAAATAGGAAAAACAAATAGATAACTTACGCAACCATATACAAAGCTTTGTCGAGGACTATTTTGATTGATTTTTTTTACTCCCTCAACACCTCTAATTTTTTCCAAAATCAATAACCCAAATCACTTGCATTGGATATTTGAGTGGTCAAGACCCCTTTCATTGATCGTTTTGCAAGACCACTAAGGACATTTCCAGGTCCAATCTCAACCATTGTGGTAACTCCTTCATTTTGCATGACATTCATAGTTTCTCTCCACCGAACTCCAGTAGTCATTTGTTTTTTTAAGTGCTCCTTCAAGATGGCACCTTTTAAAGTTGGAGTTGGATCAACATTGCTAAGAACTGGGACTTGCGCATCTTTAAAAGTTAATTGATCAAGTTCTTCAGCAAAACTTGAAGATGCTTCAGACATAAATATGGAGTGAAAAGCTCCTGAAACTTGCAAAGGAATTGCTCTTTTGCATTTTAAATTATCAGCGACTTTCCTGACTGATTCAGGTAAACCAGATAGAACAACTTGAGAATCACTATTGTCATTAGCTATTGCAGCATTGTCTGTTTGGCTAATCAAGTCATCTAATTCTTTTCGATCAAAACCTAAAACTGCAATCATTGCACCTCCTCCTGCAGCAGCCATCAACTCAGATCTTTTCTTTAATAGTAATAACGCTGTCTCCGCATCTAAAACATCCGCTGAATAAAGACCAACTATTTCTCCGAGACTATGCCCTGCAATGATTTGAGATTTCCTCTCTTGTCTTTTTAAATCATCAACCAATAATGACTCAACAACAAAAAGTGCAGGTTGAGTATTTCTCGTATCATTTAAATCAAATATTTCTTCGTTTGGAATCTCTTCACCACAACAAATTTTCCAAAGATCTCTTCCAAGAATTTGAGAGGCTAATTCAAATCTTTCTCTTGAACCAGGCAACTCAAGTAACGAATTTGCCATCCCTAATTTTTGAGAACCTTGTCCAGGAAAGACCCAGGCAATAGTCATGATTTTCTTGATTAATTATTAACAGCCTAATAGGGACCATGCCAATAAAACAAAGCTGCTCCCCAACTCAATCCAGCACCAAATCCACTACAAGCTATTAAATCTCCTGATTTAATTCTTTCATCTCTAACCGCCTCATCAAGCATTAATGGGATTGTTGCTGCAGAAGTATTTCCATAGTGTTTCAAATTCGAAAGAACTTTTTCTGATGGTATTAAAAATCTTGCTGCTACAGCATCAAGAATTCTTTGATTAGCCTGATGTAATAAGAGCCAATCAATACTCTCAGACTGAATTTGATGTGTATCTAAAAGATCTCCCAGAATACTTGGAACTTCTTTAACTGCAAACTTATAAACCTCCTTTCCTTCCATTTTTATGGGGAGGTATTCCCCTTTTTGATAGGTAGCTCCTTGAACTAAATCTAAGCAATTATTTGATTGAGAGAGGTTTAGACAATCTCCTCTACTCCCATCAGATTTCAAATCATAGCCAATTAAGCCATTGTCATCACCAGTAGCCTCCACAGCTATTGCCCCTGCTCCATCTCCAAACAAAACACAAGTTTTCCTATCATCCCAATCAACCCATTTTGATAGTTGATCTGCTCCAATCACAACAGCTCTTTTCATAGACCCAGAAGCTAAATATTGTGATGCAGTTACCAAAGCAAATAAAAAGCCACTACAAGCAGCAGTCAAATCAAAAGCGACTGCATTGGAAGCGCCCAAGTTTGATTGGATTTGAGGGGCAGAACCAAATAAATCTTCAGGGGTAGATGTTGCAAGAATTATTAAATCAATTGTTTTTACATCCCAATTAGCCATTTGGACAGCATTCTGAGCAGCATCAGTGGCTAGATCAATCAAAGATTCATTCTCCCCAATAACCCTTCTTTCACCAATACCAGTTCTACTTTTAATCCATTCATCATTAGTATCTACTCTCTGACCTAGTTGGTCATTATTGATGATCTTTTGAGGAATAGCGCTTCCGCACCCCACAAAAGATATTCCAGAGTTAAATTGAGAATTTCTATTCAAATCTAAAAAAAGCCCTTTATTTCATAAGTCAATCACATGTTAGGACAGTTCCTATTAGACCTTTAAGAGATCAGGTTTATTTAAATCCGCCAAATGATCCATTACTCCATGGCTTGCGGCTGAATGAACCACTCTTAACGCACTTAAAACAGATAAAGCTTTACTTCCACCATGCCCAATAACACATATTCCATTAATGCCTAATAATAGGGCTCCACCATGTTCAGCATGATCTAAACGTTTTTTTATTCGTTTCAAATTATTTCTCAAAAAAGCAGAACCGACTTTCCCTCTTCTTCCTCTGGGTAATTCTGCTTTCAGAACTCCCAAGAGAACACTTCCAACTGACTCTAAAAATTTCAGCAAAACGTTTCCTGTAAATCCATCACAAACCACAACATCAAAATCACCGGATAAAACATCTCTACCTTCACAATTCCCATAAAAGGAAAAACGTTCTTCTTCGTTTAAAAGTTTGTAAGTTGCGAGAGAAAGATCATTCCCCTTACAAGACTCTTCTCCAATATTCAATAATCCTATTCTTGGTTTCTCTACCTGAAGGACATCTCTACAATAAATATTTCCTAGAAGAGCAAATTGATGCAAATAAATTGGTTTGCAATCCATATTTGCACCAACGTCTAAAACCAATACTGGTTGACCAGGATCTTTAGTTGGAAATAATGCACCAATTGCTGGACGATCAATCCCTTTTAAACGGCCCAACTTAAAAATTGCTGAAGCCATCATTGCTCCTGAGTTACCAGCTGAATAAACACCCATAGCTTTCCCTTCTTTGACCAATTTCATTGCGATATTTATACTCGCATCCTTTTTTTTACGCACGGCAGTAGCTTCTTCATCCATACCAACCGAAAGACCACTAGGAACTAATTCGAAATTTCCATTTTTAACTGCTTTATCTAGAGAATCTTCTAAGCCAAGTTCAAGCACTGCTTTTTCTACTTTTTCTATTTCACCTACAAATTTGATTTTCAATGGAAGTAACGATAACGATTTCAAGCACCCATCGAGAATTGATCCAGGCGCAAAATCTCCTCCCATTCCATCAACAGCGACCCAAATTCTTTCTGAATCTTTAATTCCAGTTTTTTCCTCTATATTTTCACCTCCTTGTAATCTTCTTAGAGGATCAAATACAAATGGCTCTAATGTACTTCTAGCTATTGATCCTGCATTTGTAACAACCGTGCCAGCATTGGAAACGACTGTTCCAGCAACGTTAGTTGCTGCAGTAGCTGAACTTGTTGCAGTATCAACAAGACTAGTAACAGCAGAGTTTCTGCGATACCAAATAACCAATCGTCTAATTGCCTTAGAACGATTGGTTTTATTATTTAGATTGTTTTTTTCCACTGATTTATGATCCTTCAGGAATCATAGAGTCAACAATTCTCTGAAAAAGATAACCTGTACCTCTTGCAGTAAGAATTAGTTCTGGATTTGCTGGATCATCCTCAAGCTTTGATCTCAGCCTGGAAATATGAACATCTACTACCCTGGTATCAACATGCCTTTCAGGTGTATATCCCCAAACTTCTTTAAGAATCTCGCCTCTACTAAAAGGTTCCCCTGAACGACTGACCAGCAGTTCTAATAGACTAAATTCCATGCCTGTCAATCGAATACGTTCATCATTTCTATAAACCTGGCGTTTATTTGTATCAATCTTTAAATTCATTACAGCAATCACACCTGAATTAGGCAGTCCAGCAATTTGTTCTTTTTCAACTCTTCTTAAAACGCACCTAATCCTTGCTTCTAATTCTTTTGGACTAAATGGCTTAACAACATAATCATCTGCTCCAAGCTCTAATCCAGTAATTCTATCTGCAACATCTCCTAATGCTGTCAACATGACTATTGGAACATCTGATTCCTTTCTTAGTTCCTGACACACTCCATATCCATCCAATTTAGGCATCATGACATCAAGAACAACCAAATCAGGCTCACAATTCCTAAAGAGATCTAGTGCCTCATTTCCATCGCAAGCAGTCAGGACCTGATAGCCAATCATGGATAGGCGAGTTTCTAGGATCCTCCTAATACTTGCCTCATCATCAGCTACGAGGATGGTTTCCTTTGAGGGACTAGTGGCCGTCATTTGTTCCTTAGCTTTGGCGGCTGCAACAAGATCTTAAGTGAAGGTTCACCCACAAATTAAAGATCACTATCTTTATTCAACTACAGCCAACTTCCTTTTTACAACTAAGTGTCTCGTTCTGTCTCTATTTATGTCTGTCAAAGTTGCGGAGCTCAGACAAGGCAATTCTTTGGCCGGTGCAACAATTGTGGTGAATGGAATTCGATAATAGAAGAAAAAATCAAGCAAAAATCAGATAAATCTATTTACACAAAGATTAATTCTCCTAAAGAAAAATCTCCATATCGTTCAGAGCTAATCAACCGAATAAAAAACCAAATAATTGAACGCATTCCAAGTGGATATGAAGAATTAGATAGAGTACTTGGAGGTGGTTTAGTGCCAGGATCACTCGTATTAATCGGGGGAGACCCAGGTATTGGCAAAAGTACTCTGATTTTGCAAAGTGCCACTGCAATGGCTCATGAAAGATCAGTTCTTTATGTAGCTGCTGAAGAATCAGCTCAACAAGTAAAACTGAGATGGAATCGAATTGAAAACTCTGAGTCCAAACTTCACTTGCTTTCAGAGACAGATCTAGATTTAGTCATAAAAGAACTTGATTATTTAAAACCTGCAGTTGCTGTTATCGATAGCATTCAAGCTTTGCATGATCAAAATTTATCAAGTTCCCCTGGATCAGTTGCTCAAGTTAGAGAATGTTCAGCAGCCTTACAGCAAATTGCTAAAAGAGAAAATATATCTCTTTTTATTATCGGTCACGTTACAAAGGATGGAGTGTTAGCAGGACCAAAAGTCCTTGAGCATCTTGTCGATGCAGTCCTAACTTTTGAAGGAGATAGATTTGCTTCTCATAGACTACTTAGAGGTATAAAAAATCGATTTGGTGCTACTTCTGAGCTAGGTGTCTTTGAAATGCAAGCAGATGGATTATGTGAGGTATCAAATCCAAGCGAATTATTTTTAAGCAAAACTTCTGCACCTGGGATTTCAACAATTGTTACTTGCGAAGGGACAAGACCATTAGCAATAGATATACAAGCACTTTTAAATCCGACTTGTTACTCAAGTCCAAGAAGAACTACAACTGGTGTTGAAATTAATAGACTTCACCAAATATTGGCAGTTCTAGAAAAAAATATGAATATCTCGCTCTCAAGATATGATTGTTATCTTGCTGTCGCTGGAGGATTAGAAGTTGAAGAACCAGGAGCTGATCTTGGAATTGCTGCTGCAATAGTTTCGAGTTTTAAAAATATTGAACTTGAGGAAGGTGTCGTATTTATAGGTGAAATAGGTCTGGCTGGCCAATTAAGATTAGCAAGACAAATGCAACAAAGAATTCATGAAGTAATTCGACTTGGATATAGAAAATTAATCATTCCTGATGGAATTAATACAAAAGAATTTGAGAAAAATAAAAAATTAAAAATATTAAAAGCTTCAAATATAAATCAAGCTTTAATTTATGCTTTGAATGATATTTAAACAACAATATAAATTATTTATAAATAAACATCAACATTGCCTCTACCAGTTGTCTTGAGCCAATTCTCTATATCGAGATATCCCCCTGGGTATAGACGCACAGCCTTACTCCATACTTCAGCTGCCTGATCAAACCAGATATCTCCCTCATCTTGATTCCCATTTCTTTGGGCCATTCTTCCTCTTTTTTCATAAATTAATCCCATATTTTTCAAGCAGGAAGGCTGTTTTGGATTTTGTCCCAAAGCTTTTTTATATGTATCTAGAGCCCTCTCCTCATCTCCATTACTCATATAAATTATGGCCATATTTTTCAATGTCTCTCCTCTATCAACTTGATTGTCTTCAAGCTTTAAGCTCTCTTCGTAATACTCAAGAGCCTCAGAATAATCTCCATCATTTTGAGCTGCTAAACCTTTTCTATAATAAAGATAAGCTTCTTTTTCTTTTGAGGCGATCGGCATCACTTTGACTATTCCCTCAGCCATCTTGGTAAAGGCCTTATCAAGAAAATTGTCTTTGTTTTGGCTTCTAGGCACGATTAAACCAATATCTATCAATTTAATTCTATCCTGCCTAGAAATAAGAAAATGGATAAAAACAATGAAACTAATTTTTATGTATTAATAAATTATTAAATAAAGGCAACAAGCTTTTTATTCATTAAATTTAGATTAAATACTAAAAATCTATATACCCTTGAGCAGTAAAAAGATTACCCAACGCAAAAATTCAATTTTACTTGATATTGATGGAATGAAATGCGGTAGTTGTGTACAAGCAGTTGAAAAAATACTTCGAAACCACCCAAATGTAAATAATGCAAGCGTTAACTTAGTTACAAAAATAGCTTTTATAGAAGTCGAAGATCCTAATCAGCCTCTTACAGATTTGATACAAACTCTTACATCTAAGGGGTTTCCTTCAGAAGAAAGAGATTATCAAACAACTTCCAACAGCGTCGAATTAGATACACAAGGAAATGAAAATTTATGGAATAAATGGCGTCAGCTAATAATTGCAACTTCATTACTAATATTTTCTGGGATGGGACATTTAGTAGAGGGCCAACAAATACCAATACCACTTGTTGGTTCATTACCTTTTCATGCTTCACTAGCAACATTTGCTTTATTCGGCCCTGGCAGATCGATCCTAAAAGCAGGTCTAAAGTCAGCAATGCTTTTCACACCGACTATGGATACCCTGGTTAGTCTTGGTGTATTGAGTGCTTACACAGCAAGCATAATTGCTTTAATTTGGCCGAAAGTTGGTTGGCCATGTTTTTTCAATGAGCCAGTCATGCTGCTTGGATTTGTTTTATTAGGGCGTTTTCTAGAGGAACGAGCGCGAGTCAAAACTGGAACCGCATTAAAAGAATTAGCCAAATTACAGCCCGAAACAGCCACTTTAATTTTAGAAAACAATGAAACACGCGAAATTAGAATAGGTGCTATAAAACCAGGTGAGAAAATTCAATTATTGGCTGGAGATAGAATCCCAGTTGATGGATTGGTTTTAAAGGGCAATTCAGCTATAGACATCTCAAGCTTAACTGGTGAATCTTTACCGTTAGAAGCATCCCCAGGCGTTGAACTTCCCTCTGGCAGCTTAAATTTAGAGTCAACAATTACGTTAGAAGTCCAAAAAATAGGTTCTGAAACTGCAATAGCAAAAATAATAAGCTTGGTTGAAGAAGCCCAAGCCAGAAAAGCACCAATTCAAGGATTAGCAGACAAAGTAGCCGGAATCTTCTGCTATGGGGTTACATCGCTTGCATTAATTACTTTTATTTTCTGGTGGCAAATAGGTACAAGAATTTGGCCACAGGTTTTAGAAATTTCTAATACGGGTTTCATGCAAAGTCATCATTTGCATGATCATCTAATGAATACAACTCAAACACCACTTAGTCTTTCCTTTCAATTATCAATAGCTGTTTTAGTTGTTGCCTGTCCATGTGCACTTGGACTTGCTACTCCAACAGTAATTACTGTTGCCTCAGGAGAAGCTGCAAAAAGAGGCTGGCTATTCAAGGGAGGGGATGTAATAGAAATGGCATCAAAGGTTCGTCAAATAATTTTTGATAAAACAGGAACACTCACAATTGGAAGACCTCTAGTTGTTGATACATGGGAAAACAATGACTCAAAAAGAAATGACATGCTTAAATTGGCAGCAAGCTTAGAACAAGAAAGTAGGCACCCACTTGCTCAAGCAATTATTCAAGAAGCATATAAAAAAGCAATAAAACTAAATCACGTATCATCCATAACTACATTGGCAGGGAAAGGGGTAGCTGGAACAATTAATGATTTAGAAGGATTAATTAGGGTTGGAACTCCCGAATGGATAAAAAATGAAGGAATTGAATGGAATGAAATGATTGATCAAAATCTAAAGCTTTCCAAAAGAAAAGCTCAATCAGTAGTTGCAGTTGCTTTAGAGGAAAAATTATTAGGTTTTTTCTTGATTGATGACCAAGTGCGAAAAGATGCTTTCCTTTCAATCAACCAATTACGGTCAAGAGGATTTGCATTGAGTTTGTTCAGTGGTGATAGAGATTCCGCGGTTTTATCTTTAGGCGAACAATTAGGTTTTAGTAAAAAAGAAATTGAATGGCAAATGCTACCAACAGACAAGCTCAATAAATTGAACCAATTAAAAAAGAATGGTTTAGTAGCGATGATAGGTGATGGCATTAATGATGCCCCAGCTCTTGCAGCTGCGGACTTGGGAGTCGCAATAGGAACAGGAACTCAAATAGCTCAAGACTCTGCAGATCTTGTTTTACTAGGAGAAAATCTGGAAGCTTTACCCAATGCTTTAAAGCTATCTCAACAAGCAATGCTAAAAATAAGACAAAATCTTGCATGGGCATTTGGATACAACTTAATTGCTTTACCAATCGCGGCAGGATTACTTTTACCTTCTTCAGGTTTATTACTATCTCCACCATTGGCGGCCTTACTTATGGCTTTGAGCTCAATAAGTGTTGTCTTTAATGCTTTATCTTTGAAATCAAAATGAAAGGAAAGTTTATTGTTATTGAGGGTATAGATGGCTGTGGTAAAACTACTCAAATCAATCAAGTAGCAAAATGGCTTAAGGGGTCTAATTTAATTCCTAACAAAAATCAATTAGTTATTACGAGAGAACCAGGAGGAACTAAATTAGGAGATTCCATAAGATCTCTTCTACTCAATACTTCTAAAGAAACAGCCCCTTATTCAATTACTGAACTTTTGCTATATGCAGCCGATAGGGCTCAACATGTTAATGAAATCATACGACCAGCAATAACTAAAGGCGATTGGGTAATAAGTGATAGGTTTACAGGCTCCACAATTGCTTATCAGGGATATGGAAGAAAATTAGATATCAAATTAATTAAACATCTAGAAACTATAGCTACTGATGGTATTGCTCCAGATCTTACATTTTTATTAGATATATCTGTTGAAGAAAGTATCCAAAGAAGAATAAATAGAAAAGGAGATCGAATGGAAGAAGAAGGAAGGGACTTTTTATCTAATGTATCTTTAGGCTTCAAAGAGTTGTGTGCAAATAAAAAATGGAAAAAAATATCTGCTATGAAATCTGAAGAAGAAATCATATCTGAAATCAAGCTTGAGATAAAAAAATTATTAAACAATGAAAAAAATGGATGATTTTAAAAATATATATGGACAAGATTTAGCAATTCAAATTTTAAAGTCTTCAATTGCTAAAAAACATATTTCACCAGCTTATTTATTCTCAGGACCAGAAGGGGTTGGAAGAAGAAAAGCCGCAAAAATTTTTGTTAAAGCCATTCTAAATAACAACATTAATAAAGAATTAACAAAGAGAAAAATAGAAAGTAATAATCATCCTGACCTATTATGGATAGGACCTTCTTATATGGTGCAAGGTAAAGTTGTTTCTCAGCAACAAGCAAAATCAGAGAGCATTGGTATAAAAACCCCTCCAAAAATAAGATTAAATCAAATCAAAGAAATAATAGAATTCTTAGGGAAAAAGCCATTGGAATCTGCAAGAAAAATAGTGGTAATTGAAGATATTGAGACAATGAACGAATCTGCATCAAATGCATTATTAAAAACTCTTGAAGAGCCAAACACAGGAATATTTATTCTTATAACTCAAAGATCCGAAAAATTATTGTCAACTATTCGATCAAGATGTCAGATAGTGCCATTTATTCGATTAAGTAATAATCAAGTAAATAAAATTATTCAAAAACTAGAAGTTATTCAAAAAATTCCTGATATTCCTAGTGAAATAATTAAAGACCTGATCGCCTTTTCAGATGGATCTCCTGGAAAATATCTAACCAATGTTGACTATTGGTTAGATATTTCCAGTACATTAAGAGACCAACTAGATTTCAAAGTAACCAGCCAAATTGCGGTATTAAAACTAGCCAAAGAAATCACTGACGAACTCAATGTAGAACAACAATTATGGTTAATAAATTTCCAACAAAATAGAATTTGGAAAAAAGAAAATAATCCAACTATGGTTAAAAAACTAGAAGAGTTAAGGAGGCAACTATTAAGTTATGTACAACCAAGACTAGCCTGGGAAGTCACTTTATTAGAAATAAGCTTTAGTAATTAAACTGTTACCCTTTTATCGGTATTATTCTTTAAAGAATTAGCTTCTCTGGCTTGAATTATTAATGGTTGAATTTCATTTATTTTTTCCCCAGTTGGTAATTCCAAACAATATCCAGCACCATATACCGTTTTAATAAATCTTGGTTTTCGAGGATCAGGTTCCAGCTTCGTTCTCAAATGTCTTACATGGACACGTATTGTTTCAATATCATCATCAGGTTCATAACCCCAAACTTCTTTGAGAATTAGTGAGGGCGCAACTGTCTGTCCATGCCTTTGCATTAAACAGTGAAGCAATTCAAATTCCAAATGAGTCAAGCGCACTGGAGATTCAAACCATATTGCCTCAAATCTTTCAGGGACAAGTGTAAGAGGACCATAATTAAGTATTTCTTGTTGATTGCTACTTCCTAATGGAGCCCGGTTAGTTCTCCTAAGCAATGCTTTGATCCTGACTTGTAATTCTTCTAGGTCAAATGGCTTTGTTATGTAATCATCTGCACCAGAATTAAAACCTGTGACTTTGTCCTTAATACCACCTAAAGCAGTAATCATGAGAATTGGTATCCCTGCTGTTCTTTCATCTCTTCTTAAACGTTGACAAAGAGTTAAACCATCAACCTTAGGCAGCATTAAATCTAGAAGGATGAGATCAGGCGCATATTGCAAAGCAAGAGCTTGACCCTTGATTCCATCCTCAGCTTTTTGAACATCAAAGCCAGTATGTTCAAGATGCCCTGCGACCAGATCTCTCATGTCCTGGTCGTCTTCAATAAGTAAAATGCAAGGCTTCATTAATAATTGCCAAAGTTAAAAAAGTACCCGCAATCGCGTTTACTAAATATTTGTATGATTCTCTCAAAATTTTGTTTTTATTGCAGAATTCGAAAAATTCGGATTTACATCGGATAATCCACAAGATTAACTACTGTCACTGATCTTTCATCGCTGAAAACACTCAAAAAGTTTTTACTGTCTTTAGAAAGTCTTCCAATTCGGAGGTGGTACTGTTAAGGATCTCTAAAAACTTGAATAGAAAAAGTTAGTAAAAAATGTTTTCTTTGATTGATTATTTTATTTATTAGATTAGAAAATGCTTTGAGAAACTCAAAATAAAAACAAATTTTCTAAAAAATAAACAAAATTTTAAATTTGTTTAAAAAAACTCCCCGGGCGGGATTCGAACCTGCGACCAATCGGTTAACAGCCGATCGCTCTACCGCTGAGCTACCGAGGATTACAACACTAAGAACTTAACCTTGCTAGCTACCTAAGGGCAAGTGATTTTAATTCTTGGAACACTTTTGATCCAGATTTCCACTTACTAATACGCCCATTTTTAAGAATTGCCGCACCATCACAAAAAAACAATTCTTCCAGGCGATGAGTAACCCATATGGCAGTAATGGGATCAATTGAGGAACTAGTCAATTTCTTGACAACTTTTAAAACTGAATCTTGACTTTGAGGATCCAAAAGAGCTGTAGGTTCATCAAGTAAAAGTAGATTTGAATTGCTAACAACTGCACCAGCAAGAGCTAACCGCTGCTTTTGACCACCACTTAAGGTATGAATAGGTCTGTCCAACATTTCTCCTAAATCCACTTTCTCAAGAGCGGATTGAATTAAATCCAACACCTTGCTGTATGAAATAGTTTTAGGAACACATAGCATCAACTCACTTTTACAAGTTGGCATGAGCAATTGATGATCTGGATTTTGATAAACTAATGATGGCTTAAAAGAACAAAAAATTTTTCCAGTTTCAGGACGAATTAATCCACTTATTAAACGAAACAAGGTACTTTTACCACTCCCATTTTCTCCAACTAACATCCATAAACCAGGTTTTTCAATTACAAATGAGCATTGATTAATAACCTTGACTCCGTTAGGCCAGGAAAAAGAAACATTATCGAATTCCAAATCGCGAAACTCAGCTGATTTCAAAATTAAATTACTCCTATTTTTTCTTAATTCTGAATTGAGAATCCAGGCCGTTTACTACTTCCACTACTACTTGTTTTCTCATAAATTTGCACAGCTATAATTTCACTAACAAGAACAGTAATTTTTTTATCTTCAACTTTTTCACAAGTCAACTCTAGAAACATTTGATTACCTTTTTTAATTGCATCTATCACTTCACAATAAAGCCTTTGAGCATCGCCATGAACTTTTCTTTGCACTATCAAAGGTAAAGGACTTAATTTAATAGTAAGCTCGATAGAATACACTTTAGAAAATCTAAAAACTATTCAATTCTTACAAAAAAAAGTGAAATAAGTGAAAAATATGTTAATAATAATATTTAATTTAATCATTACATGTATAAAGATCCCAATCATTAGTTTCCTTAATAGCGATGCATTTACTTTGCATTTTATCTTCAAAAGTTTGGATTCGTTTCTGAGAATACCAATTCAAACTCGGACGCTCAAAGCTATTGCTAATATAAATTTCATCATCAGGGAATTTAGATATAAATTCAGCCACAGGCTTTACATGCCAGTTCTCATTTAATTCCCACAACCAAAGTTTAGAATTCACTAAGAAAAAAAATCCAACGATGCTTCCTAAAATTATCCCCAAAAAACCTAATTTTCTTATATACGTTCTTGAATTTGATAATAACCACCCCCCTATAAACCAACTTATGCCAATGGATAAAATTATAGATAAGTAATCATATCCACCATTAAGAAAGTTGAATCTACTCAGCAAGGAAAAGGAAATTACACATAATCCAATCAAAGATAAAATGTAAGGGATTTTGCTTAAGATTTTTTTAGAAAATCCATAATCATAATCTTTTCTTTGAATTAACCATGATACTGGCGGTCCACTCAATAAAGCAAAAGGCAACCAAATCGGATGAATATACCAGGGTAGTTGCGTTTTTAAAGGTAAAATACTACATGCAATAATTATCTGTGTAGAAAAAGTCCAAACTCCCCAGCGAGTATTGAGACTCAAGAATGACCATAAAAAACCAATTGGCCATACAAGAATCCAAGGCCACCCCCCTTCAAATATTTCAATTATTGGTATGAGAATACCAAGCTCACTTCCTTGACCTTTATCAAATAAAACTCTTCCTGCTCCATCACCAAACCACAACCAGAAAGCTCCTGAACCATATGAGAAAAAGTTCCATAAATGCCAAGCTAAGCCAGGAATTAATCCATATAAGAACCAAACCCATGAAAGATTATTTAAATATTTTTTTGATTTATATTCCCAAATCAAAGGAAATAAAGAAGCAAATAGAGCGGGAAAAATTATAGGGGCTTTAAGTAAAAGCATAAAACTACACGCAAATCCTGCCCCCAAAAAATAAAATTTATTAGATCTATTATTTTTTATAGATGAAAAACAAAACCAAAGAAGTGCAATAGCACTAAGCTGGGTCCCATCCAACATTGCCATTCTCCCATATCTAATAATTGGTAGTAAAGTCAATAAAATTGCTGAAGTGGTTATACACGCTATTCGATCTTTAGGACGCAAATTCCACTGAATTAAACCACCTAATGGAACAACAAAAGTTGAAAGAAACGCTGGGAAAAATCTTATACAGAACTCAGAGGGTAATAAATCAATATTATTTTGAAACTTCTGGCTAATTCCAATAGCAAAGGATATTATCCAATGCAATCCTGGCGGTTTATTCAAATATGGTTTATCCCAAATAGAAGGAAGCAATCGATCTAGACCACTTTTTTGGCTCAATTCCAACGCAACTCGGGCGACTGTTGCCTCATCAAAATCTCTTAAAGGCAAATTCCCAAGAGAGACAAATGCAATTCCACAAGCTATGGTCCAAAAAAGAAAAATCCATAAAATTGGAGGTCTATAATTTTGGAAAATGCTTTCAGTCAATATCAAAAAATTATTCCATCCATTTATATCTCTAAAAGGTCAATAAAGCTTTTGAATCAAAAATGTTCATGCATTATTAAAGAAAAATTGAATTATTAAATAACTTTTACCTAGAAAATGATTCCAGTTTTTAAAATAAGCTCATGCCAATTGCTAATAACATAACTTTCTTAGTTGGCCAAACACCGTTGGTCAAATTAAATAGATTACCTAATGAATTTAATTGCAAAGCAGAAATCGTAGCCAAATTAGAAAGTTTTAACCCAACTGCATCCGTAAAGGACCGCATAGCTGGTGCAATGGTGAAATCAGCTGAAGAAGAAGGCACCATAAAACCTGGACAAACCGTTCTTATTGAACCAACCAGTGGCAATACAGGTATAGCATTAGCAATGGTAGCCGCAGCAAAGGGCTACAGACTCATACTTACAATGCCTGACACGATGAGCATTGAGAGACGCTCGATGTTAAGAGCATTTGGAGCAGAGCTTCAGCTAACTGCTGGCAAAGAAGGAATACAAGGAGCTATTGATCTAGCTAAAGAATTGGTAGCTTCCATACCTGATGCATATTTGCTTCAGCAATTCGATAATTTATCTAATCCTGAAATTCACGAACAAACTACTGCTAAAGAAATTTGGGAAGATTGCGAAGGCAAAATTGATGGATTAATTGCTGGAGTAGGAACAGGAGGAACAATTACAGGTTGTGCCAGATTTCTAAAACGAAAAAATCCAAAAATCAAGGTTTTTGCTGTAGAACCATCTTCGAGTCCTGTCCTCTCAGGAGGGAAATCTGGATCACATGCAATACAAGGAATTGGTGCTGGCTTTATTCCTAAGGTGTTAGATATGAGTCACATTGATGAAATAATAAAAATCAATGATAATGAAGCCATGGAAATAGGCAGAAGGCTTGCAAAAGAAGAAGGCTTGCTAAGTGGCGTAAGCAGTGGCGCAGCAGTAGCAGCAGCGCTGAAAATCGGCAGCAAAACTGAATTTTATGCAAAGCGCTTAGTTGTTATTTTACCTAGTTTTGGTGAAAGATATCTTTCCACAAGTATGTTTACTTCTATACCCACTAATCCAGTCAAAGGTAATGAGTATCTCTAAAAAAGTAAATGATTTTTAGCAATGAGCAAAGACCCATATCAAATATTAAAAGTTAACCCAAACGCAAAATTAGAAGATATTAAAAAAGCATATAGAGATCTTGTAAAAATACATCATCCAGATAAAGGAGGAGATGCAAAAGAAATCCTCAAAATAAATGGAGCATGGGAAACATTAAAGAAACAACATAAAGATCTCAATTTAAATACATTTAATAAGTCTCAAGTTAATAAGCAAAATTCATATAGAGCAGAAAATACTAATTTGTCGAAATCTCAAGATATAAAAAAGTGGTTTCAGACTATATACCTACCTATTGATAAATTACTTGGTCAAATTATTAATCCTTTGTCATCTAAGATTAAAGAATTATCCGCAGATCCTTATGATCAGCTTCTAATGGATTCTTTCTGCCTATATCTTGAGAAAAGTAAAAATAAGATTTCAAAGGTAAAGATAATTTATACCTCTTTTGCAAGCCCATCTATCATTAGAGATTTTAGCTTAGATCTTTATCATTGCTTGTCTCAAGTTGAAGATGGTCTTAATGAATTAGAGAGATATACAATGGGATATGTAGATAATTATCTGCATGACGGTAAGTCAATGATTTCAGAAGCAAAGAAAAAAAGAAAATTGTTGCAAACAAACAAAAAAGAATGGCTTATATTATAAATAGAGCATTGATCTAAGAGGCTAATATGAAACTATATGATCTGAATTGATCCATACATCAGGAACTGGTCTCCTCCATCTGACTTGACAATAATCACCTTTAATTAATAGTACTTCACCTGGGCCTTGAAAAATATATTCAGGTAAATTATCATCGCTAGCTTTGGATTCTAAACTATTTAAATATTTTTCACGCTCAACTTTGACAAGATCTCCCTTTCTAAGTTTCTTGACTATCTTTGGAGGTGATTGTGAATCCTCTACTTTCGCAGTTTGTTCAGACATGTTGCGTCGTTAATAAAAAGCTTCTTTACTTAATTCAAAGAATTAAGTAAAGAATAACAGTAAATTCAAGATAATAAAAACCTTGTCATTAATGACTTTTTCGTTCTATAACCCAAATATTCTTGATCGATGAACACCTTAAGTTCATCAGAATCCCTTTAAGCTGATCGAATCTAATTAAAGAAATCATGAAATTACTACTTACTGGATGCACTGGTTTTATCGGAAGAGAATTAATTCCTTTACTAATCAAAGAAAGGCACAGCCTCACAGTCATATCTAGGCAATCAACAGGAAAAATACAAGCTATAGCTAATGAGCCAAGAATCAATGTCATACAAATGAATCCAGCCGAGGCTGGGTCTTGGGACAAAGAAGAAATTCAAGACTCTCTTAAAAGCTGCGAAGGGGTTATCAATCTCGCTGGCGAACCTATTGCTGAAAAACGATGGACTACCGAACACTGTAAAGAAATTACTAATAGTCGCATCGAGACAACAAATAATCTGATTAAAAACCTAAGGAAGCTAAGAACCCCCCCCAAAGTTCTTATTAATGCATCAGCAATTGGTTTTTATGGCTCACATCCTCAAATTAAATTCAATGAAGAAAATTTTCAGGGTGATGATTTCTTAGCAAATCTCTGCAAAGAATGGGAATCTAGTGCCAAAAACAAACCAAGATCAACTCGCCTTCTCATTGTAAGAATTGGCATCGTATTGGCTAAAGATGGCGGAGCACTTGGGAAAATGCTTCCCATTTTTAGAGCTGGTCTTGGAGGTCCTATAGGAGATGGAAAACAATGGATGAGCTGGATACACAGAACAGATCTTTGTAATCTTATTAATGAAAGTTTAAAAAATTCTGCTTGGTCAGGTGTCGTCAATGGGGTGGCACCAAATCCTGTACGAATGAATGAGTTCTCTCATTCACTTGGTCAAGCACTTGGTAGACCAAGTCTTCTCTCAGTTCCTGGACCAATATTGAAATTAATTTTAGGAGATGGAGCTCGTGTGGTTTTAGAGGGACAAAATGTACAACCTCAAAGATTGAATAAACTCAAATTTAAATTCGGTTTCCCGTCAATTAATCAGGCTTTTAAAGCAATATTAACTTAAAAATTTTCAAGAGAATCTAATTACAAATCAAAGGTCTAACCAATTTTTTATTTTAAGTAATGTCTTCCAATTAGGCTTCCGTGAAAGACCATCTTCAAATGATTCTTTTAATTCTTTTTCTAATTCAGGCAGAACGAACATAGCTCTTTTCACATAATCAATATGATCTCTAACTCCTTTCGAATTAGTCTCTAACAATGCAAGACTCAAATTTATCCTTGACTGTGGATCTTGACCATTAAGTTTCACTGCATATCGGGCAGAGCGCAAGGCTTCCTGAGGCGAATCACATAGCAATTGCAGCCAAGACAAGCATGTCCATGCAGCAGCATTATTTGGGGTAGTAGATGTTATTTTCAGAAAATCTTCAATCAATTCATCTGCTGGTGACCCATCTTTATAGCGATTTAGGGCTTCTTCAAAAAGACTTTCCTCTGATTGATCCATTGTTAATTTAAAAATTCTTTTAGTTAAAGTTAAACTGCAAAGGAACTTCCACAGCCACAAGTTTGTGATGCATTGGGATTAGTAAAGTTAAAGCCTCCACCAATTAAATCTGTACTGAAATCTAACTGCATGCCATATATATATAAAAGGCTCTTTGGATCACAAATCACTTTAAACGAACTGCTACCTACTGAATATTCATAAATTTCATCATCTTTTTGAATATCATCCGCAGAAACAAAGTCCATTGTGTAACTCATACCACTGCATCCTCCCGAACGTACACCTACTCTCAATAATTTCCCTGAGCCTTGTTCTTTGCAAAGTCTAGACAACTGATCCAATGCAGGAGTGGTAATTAGTACTCCCTTGCCATCTTGAGCTTTATGAATTTTAGGCGGTGCGCTTGATTCACTCATTGTTTTTTTCTGAACTTTAATAACACTCTATTAATTATATTCGATTTTAAAAGTGCCAAAAAAGAGTTTTTATTCATAGAGTTAGTGTATCCATCTAATTAAACGAGTGAAAATCGCAATAATAGGTGCAGGTTTAGCAGGGTTGACTGCTGCAGTTGACCTTGTTGATGAAGGACATGAGGTCGACCTATATGAGGCAAAACCATTTATGGGAGGCAAAGTTGGAAGCTGGGAAGATTCCGATGGCAATCATATAGAGATGGGCTTGCATGTGTTCTTTTTCAACTATGCCAATCTTTTTGCCTTAATGAGAAAAGTAGGGGCATTTGAAAATCTTTTACCAAAAGACCACACTCACCTTTTTGTTAACAAGGGCGGTGACATTAAATCACTTGATTTTCGATTTTTTGCAGGAGCTCCTTTTAACGGATTAAAAGCCTTCTTCACTACACCTCAATTAAATTGGATTGACAAACTAAGGAATGCTCTTGCTCTTGGCACAAGTCCAATTGTCAGAGGGCTTATTGACTACGAGGGTGCGATGAAAACAATACGTTCACTAGATTCTATAAGCTTTCAACAATGGTTTCTTAACCATGGAGGAAGCCTAAATAGTATCGAAAGGATGTGGAATCCTATTGCATATGCTCTTGGATTCATTGATTGCGAAGCCATTTCAGCAAGATGCATGCTTACCATCTTTATGATGTTCGCTTCCAAAACAGAGGCATCCAAGCTCAACCTATTGAAAGGCTCACCCCACAAATGGCTCACCAAGCCAATACTCAATTACATTGAACAACGAGGCGGAAGACTTCACTTAGAACATATTGTCAAAGACATTCATTCAGATGATTCTGACCATCCCTCTGTTACAGGATTAACTCTGCAAACACCAGAGGGTGAAGAAAAAATTCAAGCAGACAAATATTTAGCTGCTTGTGATGTATCTGGCATTAAAAGAATAATTCCTAGATCATGGAGACGTTTTAAAGAGTTTGACTCACTTTTCAAGCTTGATGCTGTACCAGTCGCGACAGTACAACTTAGATACGATGGCTGGGTAACCGAGATCAACAATGAACAAGCTCAAATAAATCTAAAAAGTCCATCTGGTTTAGACAATTTGTTATACACAGCCGATGCTGATTTTAGTTGTTTTGCAGATTTAGCTTTATCAAGCCCAGAAGACTATAAAAAAGATGGTCAGGGCTCGCTACTTCAATGTGTCTTAACACCTGGGGATCCTTGGATTACCAAGTCCTCAGATGAAATTGTAAAACATACTGATCTACAGGTCAGGACACTTTTCCCTTCTTCAAGAGGCTTGAAACTTTTATGGAGCAATGTGGTCAAAGTTTCACATTCTCTCTACAGGGAGGCGCCTGGAATGGAGCCATATAGACCAGATCAAAAAACCTCGTTTAGTAATTTCTTCTTAGCAGGCAGTTACACAAAACAGGATTACATTGACTCTATGGAAGGGGCAACAATGAGTGGTCATCTTGCTGCTTCAGCAATGCTCTCAAAGTCTGTTTCATTAGCAAAAAATTCTTCGGTTGCGTAAGAAATGGGAAAGTGGCTTGATCACACAGTGATAAGTGAAATTCATGCTCCAGTTGAACTTGTCTGGAAGTATTGGAGTGATTTAGATTCAATGCCTTTGTGGATGACTTGGATTGAGTCGGTAAAGACAGTCGATGAAAAAACCTCGACACTTCCTGATTTAACCGAGTGGACACTTGCAGCTAATGGCTTTCGTTTCAAATGGAAAGCTCAAATCACGGAAAGAGTAGAGGCAGAGAAATTGGAATGGAAATCAATTGGTGGCTTACCAACTAAGGGTTCAGTACGGTTTTATAATGAAGAGAGCGCTAAAACGGTGGTTAAATTAAAAATATCTTATGAATTACCTCAAGTTTTAGCAAATCTAATGAAAGCAAATATTCTTGGAGGAATGGTAACGAAAGAATTACAAAAGAATCTTGATGGATTTAAAGAACTCGTGGAAAAATCAGCATAAGTTTAATTAAAATTTAGTTCCAGACAAGCTTCTAATAATCCTTCTAAATCATGGGGGGATGCCTCTTTATCAGGTTTTCTAATAAGGTTTTTACAGCTAATAGTTGTTTGAGGTCCAATCGAAACAAGTTTAATCTTTTCAATTAATTTCAACCAATTTTCACCAAAGTATTTTTTAAATAGGCTGACAGTATTTATTACTGTTTTACCACTAGTAAAAGCAATAATATCTATTCCCCCACTTTTCAAAGCATCTATAGTCTTTTGAGGTATTTCTTTAGGACAAGAAGACTCATAAGCAGCTACTTCAGTAATCTGTGCTCCTTTTAATTTGAAAGAGTCAGATAATATTGATCTGCCTCCAGTTTGTACTCGGGGAATAAATATTTTTAAACCTTTTTGATTCTGAGGGAAATATTCAACCAAGCTATCTGCAACAAAACTAGGAGGAACAAAACTAATCTTTGCATCCATATCTGATAACAAAGAAGCTGTTTTTCTTCCGACAGCGGCAATTTGAATAGTCTTAGAAATTTTTGATAAAGATAAGCCAATTTCTTTCATTCTATCTTCAACATATCTAACACCATTTGCGCTAGAAAAAATGATCCAATCATAGGTATTAATTTCCTTTAAGGCATCATCTAAAGGAGCCCAGTCATCTGGAGGTCCAATCACCAATGAAGGAAGATCAAATACCTCAGCTCCATTTTTTCGAAAGATCTCACGAGCCTCTGAAGTCTGTTCTTGGGCACGAGTAATAATTATCTTCTTGTCGGTTAAAGCCATGCCTTTATGCTTCTTTCTAGGAAGTCTAAAAAAAACTATGCAGTTATTTAAACAATAATAAGTTTTTTCTTGAATACTAAATTCTCGATTAAACAATTTTCAATCAGTAAATTCTTTACTTAATTTTGGATCAATTTTCTTTTGAATTATTTTTGATTGCAAAATACGACTTAAAATTTGATTTTGTGCTTCCTCTATTTGACTAGGACTATAACCTAAAGGAATAGATTCATGAATAGTTTTCTTTATCTTATCATATAAATATGGACATCCATATATAATAACTCCTGATAATCTTTCATCAATTTCTAAGTTTTTTATAGCGTCTATCCAATGATCATTATAATAATCTACTCCGATGAATGGTTTACCTCTTACAAAAAGCTGAACAAAAAATTTACTATTACCAAATTGTCCCAATTCTAAAAAATTTTTATGATTTTTTTGCCAAGGACTAATACCAAGTGGATGTATAATTAAATTTTTAAAACCTACTGCTTGAGGTAAATCTAATGCAGGAAAAAATTTATTAGATACTTGATCAAAATTATCAATTTGTATTAGATTAATATCATCTACTTCAGCTTTTATAGTACCTTCTGCTCTGACAAAGATTGAATTTTCAATTATAGAGTTACTAAATCTATAGGTATCCAATAAAAATTTATTATTAATATCTTCATTCTTCAATTCTTCTTTATCTAGATCATTTTCATTATTAATTAAATCAAGTTGTTTTTTTCTTCTTTCTCTAGATATATGTAACCTTTTTAAAGAAATTTTCTCTGAATAGAAAGCATCAGTAAGAGAATCAATGGCCTCATCTATATCTGTTGGCATCATAATCAAATCAATTCCTGCATTAAATGCCATGACTGCAGCCTTACCACTAGAATATTTATTAGATATTGCATTCATTAATAAAGCATCACTAACAACTAAACCATCGAATTTTAATTTAATACGTAACAAATCAGTAACCAGTATTTTTGAAAGTGATGCAGGATATATAGGATCAATCTTTGAAAAAAGTAAATGTCCAATCATGACACTATTTACTCCATGGTTGATTAAAGATTTAAATGGAATCAACTCAAATTGTTCTAATTTAGATAAGTCATTTTGTATTTCTGGCAAATCCAAGTGAGAGTCAACTTCAGAATTTCCATGCCCAGGAAAATGTTTCGCACAAGTCAGCATTTGTGATCTAGAAACTCCTCTATGAAAAGCACTAGTTAACCTTTTTACTGTTTCAGGTTCTTCTCCCCATGCTCTTAGATTTATAACCGGGTTATTTGAATTGTTATTAATATCACAGACTGGTGCTAATAGCCAATTTAAACCAATATTTTTTGCTTCTTTACCAGTAAAATAACCAATTTTCTCAGCAATAGAAATTGCTAAATTATGATCTTTTTTATAAATCTGAGCGATGCCCATTGGAGGAATAAACTTTGTTCCTCCATAAAATCTTTGACCAACACCTTCCTCAATGTCAGCACATAAGAGAAGAGGTTTACCAGACCATTTTTTCAAGACATTGCAACGAATTTCTAATTCTTTTACAGTTCCTCCTAAAAAAATCACTCCACCAACACCTTCTTCTAAAAGTCTCTTAAGATTTGAATTAGATTCTTCTAAGTTAGGATATAAACGTTGCGAATCAAGATTAAATCCACTTGCTCTAACTATAAATAATTCAGCAACTTGTCTTCTAAGATCAGATTTATTCATTAAAAATATTGATTCATCTATAAGTCTTTACGTTTACGTTCAAGTTCTAATGAATTGAGAATATCTAAAACTGCAGGACCTTTTGTCATACCTTTATCAATTTTAAAAACAAGCTCAGGAGATCGTCTCATTTGAAGCCTTCGAGCAAGCTCAGCACGAATAAATCCCTTTGCTTCCTCTAAACCAACTAGTACTTCTCCTTTTTTTTTCTCTTCGCCAAAAAGACTTATAAAAATTTTTGCATGTTGTAAGTCACCTGAGACCTCAACAGATGTAATGGTAATCATCGCTTGATAAATTCTTTCATCTCTAACCCCATTAATTAAAAGTTCACTAACTTCTCTTTTTAGTAAAGCTGCTAATTTTTCAACCCTTCTTGAATTAGCCATAACTAAATAGTTGGTGCAGGGAAAGCCATAGCCTTTAATAAAAAAATTATTGTCAGAAGTCCACTTATCAACGCCCCAACAAGAGCAATCGCTGTGATCGGATTACTGCCTCGTTTAATTAATGGAGAAATTGCAGCAGTGAAAACCCCCAAAACTATTGTGATGAGATATTTGGGATATCTAGAAACATTAGAAAAAAACTCACCCATTTTTCACCACCAAAAGAGTGAATCAATAGCTACTCTGCTAACCATTAGAAGGAACATAAAATGTTGGAACTTCATCAATTTAGGCACTCACCTTATTGCTTGAAAGTAAGAATGGCTTTGGCTGCAAAAAAGCTTGCATATCGAACCGTTGAGATAACTCCAGCCATAGGGCAACTAGATATCTTTCAAAAAACAGGACAAAAAAAATTACCCGTGCTTTTTGATAAGGAAACAACAATCCATGACTCAAGTTCAATAATACGACACTTAGAGAAAATTGAAATAGAACCAAAATTAATTCCAGAGGATCTAAAGGAAGCTTCTAAGGTCCAAATAATTGAGAGTTGGGCTGATACAACTTTGGCAAAATCTATAAAAATTGTCTTTTTGGAAGAGCTTACGAAGAATCCAATATTGATTTCCTCTTTATTCGCCAAGGAAATTTCGTATTCCATGCAAAAACTTCTTATTAATATTCCGACAAAGATTACTAGTCAGATTTCTGGATTAATCAACCAAAAAGAGAAAGAATCTCTAAAATTAAATCTAGAATATCTATCCCATTTAATTGATCAAGAAAACTTTCTTATCGGAGAAAAGCTTTCTGTTGCTGATATTTCTGTAGCATCACACTTATCACTACTCAAATTTCCAAATTCATCTGGAGAAAGTCTACAAGGTAAAGGTTGTTCTTTATATATCAACGATCCAAGTCTTCAAAAACTTTTTAACTGGAGAGACTTTATTGAAGATCAATTAGCAATAACTAATCATAATTAGTCTTTCTAAGTATTAATTTAGATTTCTCTGTTTTAATCGGCAAAGAAATGAGATTTTGACCAGGTTGATTATAAATCGCCTGAAATTGTTCTGCACAAATATTAAAATCGCTCAGATTTATTTCATTATTTTGATTAGATCCACATTTTTTAAACTCAGTTAATGTTTCGACCTGGCTAACCCTGCTCAATTCTGGTGTATGCAAAATTTGCAATATTAATTCATCAGTAATAAAAATATTATTATCCATTTTTTCTTGAAGTCTTCCTATAATTTTTGTCTCTAGATACCTATCTTCAGTTAATTTAGCAAACTGACGATTAGGAGATTTAGGATCATTCTTTACTGATAAAAAACCACCAGTCTTTGAGCTCAAAGCATAAGACTTAGTGTTGTATTCACGATCAGCAATCAAATCACCATAGAAGTTGTTAATGAATTTAGCTGAATGAATAGTAGTTTTTTGATTCTGATCGCTTTCTATCTCGCTAGTAACATCCCATACCCCTTCAAACCAAGCAGGATAAATCAAATCATCTTTCAATCCTGGGCGCTTCATGAAAGAAGGAAAGCGCCAATCAGGCCAGATTAATTTGCGTTCGGAAAGGTTAGATGATTGAAAATTATTTATTTCAAGAATAGTTTGAGCAAGCGCAGGACATGTGTAAGTAAAAATAATTAAAATAGAAATCAAAAAAAAGAAAATTTTCTGTCTCATGTCTGATCCGCTAATTAGAGAAATGGATAATTATGTTGTTTTGGTTCCTGGCGAAAGTGAACAATTCCTGGATAAAGAACAAACTCTTTTATGGCTTCAATCGTGGTTAGATAAATTCGATTCATTACCATTAGATCTTGCATGTAAGTCTTCAATATCAGAAGCTGCGCAACATTTACTTGATACAGCCTGCGACCTAGAAATAAAAAAAGGTTTCACAATTCAGTGGTATGCCGTTCGGCTTGAGTATCCTGGTTAATAAGGATGCTTGGCAAACGTTCAGTAATCATAGTTGCAACCTCATATGGAGATTGATCCTTAACTTCTATTCTCAAATCTGACTCTAAATATATTGGTTTTCTAATTTCATAAATCTTACTAAAATTCTCAGCCAAATCTTCCCCTATTAATAAAGGGCGTTTCTTTTTATCACTTTCTAATCGTTTAATTGAACGTTTTAAATCGAGATCTAACCAAATAACTATTCCTTGATGAAGAATGCCCCAGTTTTCAGGCACGGTAACTAAACCACCTCCAGTAGCAATTACAAGAGAATGATGTTGACCAATTTCTTTTAATACTTTTTTTTCTACATCCCTAAAGACTTTTTCTCCATCTTTTTCAAAAATAGATGAAATAGACTGCCTCGAAGCTTTTTCTATAACATCATCAGTATCAACAAAAGCATAATTGATCATTTTGGCTAGAACTGGTCCTGTTTGACTTTTCCCAGAAGCCATCATTCCTATCAAAAATATATTTCGACCACCTAACTTTTCTTTAAGAGTTTTAGGGGTTGATTGAAGGACCATAAAGACAGAAGTGGCTAAAAGTTATTAAGATGTTTATTGATGTGAAGAATTTATGGAAGCAATCACATCTAATTCCCCTCACGGAGAGGGTAGAAGCTGTGTAATTACTAGGCGAGCCTGCTTTAGCGCAAGCCACCTTTATAGGCTTCCTGAATTATCTGATGATGATAATTCAGCTTTGTTTGGCCCATGCTCAATAGCTCCTGGCCATGGACATAATTACGAATTAATCGTGACCATGGAAGGAGATCTTAATAAATATGGCATGGTTTTAAACCTTTCAGATGTAAAACATGCAATAAAAAACGAAGTAACAAGTCAGCTAGACTTTCGTTTTTTAAATGACACATGGCCAGAGTTTGACCTTTCTAAACCCGAAGGTTGCCTTCCCACAACTGAAAGTTTAGTTCGTATTATATGGGAGCGCCTTAAATCTCACTTACCCCTAAAATCTCTTCGTCTTTACGAAAACCCAAAACTCTGGGCTGACTACCAAGGAAATGCAATGGATGCTTATTTAACAGTTCAAACACACTTTTCAGCTGCTCATCGTTTAGCTAGAGAAGACCTACCTCAAACCGAAAACGAAAAAATATTCGGAAAATGTGCTCGACCCAATGGACATGGTCACAATTACTTAGTAGATATAACTGTCAAAGGAAAGATCAACCCTAGAACCGGAATGATATGTGATTTATCTGCATTAAATAGTTTAATTAATGATTTAGTTGTAGAGCCTTTTGATCATACCTTTTTAAATAAAGATATTCCTTATTTTGCAAATTGTGTACCTACAGCTGAAAATATTGCATTACATATTTCAGATAAATTAACTAATCCAATTAATGCAATTGGGGCAAATTTATACAAGATAAAACTACAGGAGAGTCCAAATAATGCAGCTGAAGTTTATGCAAACGTTCCTGAATCAAAGTTCGATACTAAAGACTCAAAGAATCAGGTTGGTTTGCTGAGATAATTGAGAAAAAAATGGGTTAAATTAGTTTTAGCTTCTAGTATTGATGGACGTATTGCATATCCAGAAGGAGGAAAAACACAATTAGGGCAGTCTGGAGATCGTTTAGTGTTAGAAGAATCACTTGCTTGGTCAGATGGTATTTTAATGGGAGGGCAAACGCTTAGAGATCATCAATCAATTTGTGTCATTAAAAATAAAAGCTTATTAAAAAAAAGAACTTCAGAAGGCAAGGATGAGCAACCAATTGCTCTTATAGCCAGCAATCAAATAGATTTTCCAGCAAATTGGTTTTTTTTCAAACAACCTCTTCAAAAATGGTTAATCCAAAAGCAAGATAAAAAAAATGAGATTATGCTTCCTAATGGATTCGATAAAAAAATCAATTTAAAAATCACTTGGCGTGATTCTCTTGATGATTTATATCAAAAAGGTATTGAAAAAATTGTATTACTAGGAGGTGCAAATCTTATTTCAGCTTTTCTTTTAGAGGATCTAATAGATGAGTTGCAAATTACCATTACGCCTCATCTTTTAGGAGGAGATTACTGCTGGGTTTCATCTAAATTAAGAAACTTAAATACAATCATGAATAGAAAGAATAACTGGATTCTAAAAGAAAGTAGAAAGCTTGGTAATAATGAATTACTTATCAGATATTTTAGAAATAATTTGTCCTGAATTTAGATTTAGTATAACAAAAATGAACAATATGAAAATCAAATGGCATACATCAATCCAAGAAATTCCTAAAATTATTTGGAATAGTTTCTTAAAAGAAAATTCAACTCCTTTTTATAAGTGGGAGTGGTTAAATGCATTAGAAAGATCAAAAAGTGTTAGTACTAAATATGGATGGCAACCATTATTTCTCTCTGCATGGAGTGCAAATGATTTAATTGCATGTGCACCTCTCTATTTGAAATCTCATAGTTATGGAGAATTTATTTTTGATAATGCCTTTGTTCAATTAGCTCAAGATATGGGACTTCAATATTATCCAAAACTAATAGGAATGAGTCCATTAAGCCCAATAGAAGGTTATCGCTTTCTTTTTGCAGAAGGAGTTAATGATATAGATCTCACACAAATATTAATCTCTGAAATTGATAGTTTTGCCAAACAAAATGGCATTCTCAGTTGTAATTTTTTATATGTAGATCCTAAATGGATGAAAATAGCTGAATCTCTAAATTGCTCTAAATGGGTCAACCAGCAAAGTTTGTTGAAATTAAATGAAGAAAAAAGTTTTTCTGATTTTTTAAAAAAATTTAATTCCAATCAACGTAGAAATATTAAGAGAGAAAGAGAAAGCATAAAAAGATGTGGAATCAAAGTTGAACCTATTAGTGGGTCTCAAATAAATGTAATAGATTTAAAAAAAATGCATTATTTTTATGAGCTTCATTGTTCAAGATGGGGAGTATGGGGAAGTAAATACCTCACTGAAGCATTTTTTACTGAACTTACATCAACAGAACTCAAAGAAAATATTATTTTATTCGATGCAAAAGAAGAAAGAAATGATAAAACAATTGGAATGTCATTATGCGTAAAAAACGAAAATATGCTTTGGGGTAGATATTGGGGTTCAGAAAAAAATATAGATAATTTACATTTTGAAGCTTGTTATTACTGCCCGATTGAGTGGGCAATAGCAAATAAAATAAAATATTTTGATCCTGGAGCGGGCGGGCGTCACAAAAAACGAAGAGGTTTTATTGCTAAACCTAATGCAAGTCTTCATAGATGGTACAACTTACCTATGGACTCATTAATTAGAGAATGGCTACCAAAAGCAAATCAATTAATGCTTGATCAAATAAACGCTACAAATAATGAAGTACCTTTTAAGTTTGAAGAGCCAAAACTATCAAATACATAGTAACTTCAGAAAAAGAAAAAACTAATCAAGATGACAGAAGACAATTTACAAGATTTCCCCAAGAAAGATGAATCTGTGTCTAGCGATAAAAATGATGTTGACTCTAATGACGAAAAACCTTTTTATGCGCAAGGCATTTTTAGCTACAAAGATAAAGGAACTCAAGGGGTTATTACTTTATTTGGCTATGAGCTAACAGCACCAGCAGGCCTAAAAAATCCAGGAATAGTTTATTTATCTTTTATCTTTGTAAATTTACTTATATTTTTAATCTTAAAAAGCTTTATATCTGGATAAATGTTATGAAGGAATTATCTATAAATTTAATGAAGCCATAATATGAAACTTGTATATCTTCTGTTTAATTTGTAAATTAAAGAAATGGAAAATCTAGATCTTCAAGAAGACTTAATTCAATCAATACAACTTCTAGATGAAAAATTATCCAAACGTCAAATCGAGCTTGATCCAAAAGGTTATTTCTTAATTAAAATTGAACATTTAACGAATGAGTTGATACTTGAACATTATTTAAATAATATCGACAAGCAAGGTCGCGCCGTTGATCCTGAGTCTGGTAAATTAATAGGTTGCAAAACAAAAAGATTAAATCAACCAAGCAATATTTACAGAGGTAAGAGTGCTAAGGAGGTCGGTATTCAGATCTCTGAGGGTAATGGTCAATACCCTATCAGTCGCTTAGATCACGCCATTTACATTGGTCGAGAATTGCAGAGAGCTGAAGAATGCTTGAGAACCGGTAAACAATACATACAAGATTAAAATTAATACACTCGAATAATCAAGCACTATATGTTCTATTATTAGTTCAGAGATTCAAACCAAATGGGAATTCTTTTTTACTTAGTTTTTGTTAGTGCTGGCCTGGCTGCAGCATTCTTGATTCAAAAAACCCTTAAAGCAATTAAATTAATTTAAACAAATAAATACTAATTTTTATTGAATGCATGTGATAGTTAAGCACTATTGAAAAAGAAAGGGCTTTGGAAAAAGAACCTTGAAATTGATTGAAGATATGCTAACTGTGGAAGAATTTTTATTAGAATTGTAAACATACAATTGGTTGATAGTTTTTTAAAGCAATGGGAGCTTCAAGGCTAACAAGTCGCCGTCGCCAAGATCTGGGCTCTAAATGGGCCAGAGTCGCAATGGCTATTTTATCAACTATTGGTGCAATCTATACAGCAAAAATCACACTTAGTAAATGGGGCTTAATAGGTGAGCTTGGTTGCCCTGGTGGATTGACAGGTTGCGACAAAGTACTGAATAGCAATTGGGGAAATATCTTTCAAGCAAATAATTTTTCTATTCCATTATCATTAATAGGGCTAATCAGTTATTTATCAATCTTATTAATGGCTATTTTACCATTAATACCTACTATCAAGAAACAAAAAAATAATATTTCAAATTTTACATGGTGGGGAGCATTTTATATATCAACATCGAGTTTCTTTTTTAGCTTAATTCTAATATATTTAATGATATTTAAAATTCAAGCATTCTGTTTCTTTTGTTTTCTTTCTAGTCTCATATCGCTTTTACTTCTATTATTAAATATCTTTGGAGGCAATTGGGACGATTATGGACAATTATTTTTTAGAGGGTTTCTTATGTCAGTAGCTGTTCTATTGGCTGGATTTATATGGTCCTCATCAGTCGATCCATCTACCAAGGAAATATCAAATAATCTGCAAGGAATGCCGCCTGCCGTAATCACTATAAGTTCGCCTGAAAAAATAAAATTAGCTGAACATCTTACAAAAGAAGGAGCAGTAATGTATAACGCCTATTGGTGTCCCCATTGTCATGATCAAAAAGAAATGTTTGGAAAAGAAGCTTCAGAAAAATTAAATTTAGTGGAATGCGCAAGTGATGGCTTCAATAATAAGAGAGCCCTTTGCGAAGCAAAAGGGATAACAGGTTTTCCCTCTTGGGAAATTAATGGCTCGATTAATTCAGGAGTTAAAAGTCTAAAAGAATTAGCAGAACTTAGTAATTACAAAAATACTAAAGGTTTTTAAACAACCCTCATCCATCGCCTACAGGTCTTGTATGAATATCTTTCCCTTTTACTTGACGAGTATGACATTTCCAAAAAGGAACTGAAGTGGGAAAGTCATCTCTAAAGTGACCTCCTCTACTCTCTTTACGAAACAAGCAAGCCTCCAACATAAGAGAACTTGCCATTTGTCGATTACTCAAATCTAGAAGCAAGTTAAGATCTCTCCTGGCAATTTCATCAAATTCCCTAATTCCATCTTTTGACTGAGAAAAAACCAAATTTAACAAGGGCTCATTTAGGAGATTTGCATAATCTCTTTGAACCTTAACGAGAGCAGATTCCATTCCTTTTTGCGATCGATCAACGCCAGCCTCACTCCAGCATAATTGTCTAAGCTGTTGGATTTCTTTTGTTAAATAATCAGTGCCTTGTTCTTTTGAAAAGCGAAGATTTACTTTTTGAAAATGTGAATTACTACTTGATATATTTTCAGTTTTAAAATCATTTAATTCAATATTCCTCATTTGATGAGCAAAAACTAAACATTCCATTAATGAATTACTTGCAAGTCTATTGGCACCATGTAGTCCCGTACATGCAACTTCACCTATTGCAAAAAGCCCTTTGATATTTGTTTGAGCCTTCAAATTTGTATGGACACCACCCATCCAATAATGGGCAGATGGAGCTACAGGAATAACTTCCTTTAAAGGTTCTAACCCAAGTTCTCTACACCTTTGAAAAATTGACGGGAAACGTGCCTCCACATCCTCAACAGACATAGACTTGATATCAAGACCTATGTGATCAATATTTTGCTTCTGCATTGCTTTAAATAATGCTCGGCTTACTTGATCTCTAGATGCAAGATCCTTTCCTTCAAGATGATCTACAGGACTTTCTCCAAGTGAATCCAGTAAAACTGCACCCTCTCCCCTTAAAGCTTCAGAAATCAAAAAAGAAGGTGCACCATTTAATTTCAGAGCAGTTGGATGAAACTGAAAAAACTCAAGATCTTCTATTACAGCCCCAGACCTCCAAGCAAGAGCAATACCCTCACCAGCTGCTTGGGTTGGATTAGTCGTATTAGCAAACAAATGCCCACCACCTCCAGTAGCCAAAACAACTGCCTTTGCTTTTATCCAGCGTAAAGATGGTCCATCTAGAACCTGCACCCCTAAGCATATTCCTTGTTGAACCCAAATCTGAGTAACTCTTATACCTCTTCGATGAAGCACATTATCTCTTCGATCCACCTGCTCATTAAGAACATCAACCAATGCCTTTCCCGTTCTATCTTTAACATGTAGCACTCTTCTATAAGTGTGGGCAGCCTCAAGTGTTGTAGATAAATTCCCAGATGTTCTATCAAAGTCCATTCCTAGTTTTAAAAGTCTATCGACTAATCGCGGAGCATTCTCAACAAACATCTCAACCGTTTCAGGATCACACAGTCCTGCGCCAGCTTTAATAGTGTCAAGTGCATGGATATCTTCACTATCTTCAATTCGAGTAACAGCAGCGATTCCCCCTTGCGCCCATCTGCTGGAAGAACGCTTACTCGTATTACGATTTAATAGCAGAATATTCAGGCTTGATGGTAATTCAAGAGAAGTCATCAAACCTGCAGCTCCTGCTCCGACAACAACTACATCCCAATTTCTTGAGTAAATATCATTTTTTTTAGATCCAGTGTTTAAGTCCATGAAATATGGGTTTTAAATCAAACCACTTAATTGAGGCTGAATTAAGGTAGTCGCAAAAAATAAACCATCTACCCATAAGGTAGTTGTCAAAGCTGCACTCGAAACAAGCCAAGCATCACAAGATAAAGGCTCACTTTTTGATTTTTGATTCATCCAATTCGCAATCCAAAGTATTAAAAGAGCCGCAATAAAAATGGCTATTAAAGACAATGGTTCAAATAATTGTTCTGCAGTCAAGCTCAACATTTTAGAGGCTTCTGAGAAAGGCGCTTCAACCACTTCAGGCCAAGATTTCATTACTCCTGTTAAAACAATCATCAGATCCGTAAAAGCTGTTCCTAATAACGATGCTAAATAAAAACTTGCTCCGATTTTCCATCGAGTCTGTAAAAGGCTTAGAGCTATTGGTAAAGCTATTGACTCAACAGGCAAATGCCAAACAGGATGAGCCCTTAACCATCCCCAAAAAAGACATCCTCCTAACCAGCTCCAACTTACACCAACCAAAAGTGAACCCACAGAAGACCATTTCTCAGTAGAGAACTTTAGTAAAGAAAATCCAAGAAAAAATATTATAAAACTAAATAAAAAAGCTGAAAAAGGAAACACATGAACCCATGGAGCCTGAACAAAAACCGGCAGGACAACCATTGTACTAGACCAAAACTGCAATGTCCTTGGCCTGGACAGATAGGACGTTTCGTTGTTTATGAGATTGTTGGGATTGTTTGAGTAAATCAGAATTAATAAAACTGAGTTGGTTTTCAGCTCACCCTTCTATGAATTTACATTCAAGTCGATACCCAAACCAAAATGTCTTCAGAATACAAATAAGAAAGTTAAAAGAAAGAATTGTTAAAAACTTCAATGCATCAATAATTGCAATGTCTTCCTCGATTCAGTTTTTTAATCATTATCAAAAGAGTTCATTAAAAAAGCTTCTAAAGTGCTTTTTGTTGAAAATTTACTTATATTTGAAAGTAATTAATTTAAATTTCATCTTAATTTTTCAACCCATTCAAAAATTATAAAAATCTTTTTCTAGCGTAGGAGCAGAAATGGGGACAATAAAAATAAATCAAAACCAAATTAAGCCTGCCGTAGTTGCATCTGTTGAGACTGGTTCAATAGGGGAAGAAATTGGATTTGAAGTTGGAGATCAACTAATTAGCATTAATGGCGTAAAACCAAGAGATCTTATTGATTACAAATTTCTTATAGCTGAAGAGAACATTCAACTAAAAATATTAGATGCACAAGGTAAAACACATAAAATTGAAATTGAAAAAGAACATGATGATGAATTAGGAATTGCTTTTACTGAAGCTTTATTTAATGGATTAAAACAATGTAATAATCAGTGTCCATTTTGCTTTATTGACCAACAGCCCTCAGGGAAAAGAAAAAGCTTATATCTAAAAGATGACGACTACAGATTAAGTTTTTTATATGGTTCTTACTTAACACTTACCAACCTTTCAGAACAAGATTGGCTAAGAATTGATCAGCAAAGGCTGACTCCGCTCTTTGTATCTGTTCATGCAACAGATCCTTCTTTAAGGTCCCAATTACTAAAGAACCCTAATGCTATTAATCTTTTAAAGCAATTAAATTGGTTCTCACAAAAGAGAATACAAATTCATGCTCAAATTGTTGTTTGTCCTGAAATAAATGATGGAAAAGCTTTAGAAAAAACCATTAATGATCTATTTGGTTTTGCCCAGGGAGATTTCCCAGTAGTCCTTTCAGCAGCAATTGTGCCAGTTGGTTTAACAAGGTTTCGACCCAGCAATGATGGACTAATACCAGTCAATTCCCAATGTGCAACAAAAGTGATCAATCAAGTTGAACCAATGCAAAAACAATTTTATAAATTAACTGGCTCTCGGTTCGCCTGGTTATCTGATGAATGGTATTTAATAGCGCAAAAACCATTGCCATCGTTAAGTTCCTATGAAGATTTACCTCAGAAAGAAAATGGAGTGGGAAGTATACGCAGTTTTCTTAAAGCAATGGATAAAGCCACAATAAATCTTCCTCAGAAAATCACTCAACAAAGAACATGCAGCTGGGTTGTTGGCAAACTTGTTGAGAATGAATTAATTAAGCCTCAAAAAAGATTAAATAGAATTAATAATTTCACACTTCATCTATATGGGATTCCAAGTCCTTATTGGGGACAAGAGCAAATAGTTACTGGTCTACTTACTGGACAAGACCTTATAGAAGGTCTTACAGGAAAAGACTTGGGAGATGAGCTCCTTCTTCCATCTGTGATGCTAAGGCAAGGAGAAAAAATCTTTCTCGATGACATGACTCTCGAAGAGCTATCTTTATCCCTTAACGTATCAATAAAGATAGTTCACGACGCTCAAGACATTGTGAAAAAAGCACTTGGTGAAGCATAATCGCTTTACTAAATCCCCATCAATTTTCTTATAAGTATGAGGAAAGTGAAGAGAAGTTTCATAATTATTGCAGGATTATTTATATCTGGGCTAAATCCTTCATGGGCACAAAGCTGGCCAAAAACAACTTCAAATAAAAGAATACCTGGAGAATTGAATTCAAATCAAATTCAAAAGAAACAGGAAATTTTATATCAATTAAATTGGCCTGAAGATCTTTCTCTTCCTTCAAAAACTAATGAGGTATTGATCACAACTTTTCAAAAAGTCAATCTCGATCAATTAGAAAATATACTTATAAAAAATAATCTTAAAATCAAACTTTATTTAGAAAAGATTGAGCAAGCCA
>QCHM01000001.1 GCA_003279615.1 Prochlorococcus sp. AG-402-B19 | reverse complement strand
TACTAATCAACATTTTTTTTCTTTTGTTTGCCAAAGATATTTGATTTTATTAACCCTTCATAAGGGTCTAGCTGATCTAATCTCAACGAATGTTCATATGGATCATAATTAGTATTTATATGCTTTTTATTTTTTTTCATTTTTTATAGGTAAATAATCAATATTTATAGTCTTTTTATGCAGTCATATCAGTTCCAAAACCCCTATCATTACTACCTTTAAACCATCTCATTTGATGTGTAATACGATGTCCGTTAGGATACAAGTAAGTTAACTTTTTATTGAACTGGGAATAAATAGCCTTTTCATTTGTATTAGTCTTTTCTTGAGTAATGTCTATATTATTTTCAATGAATTCCATAACAAATAAAATATATTCACTATTTAAACTATAAAATGAATGATTTGACGTTCACCATGAACAAAGTTTTGATTATCAAACCAAATATTCAAGTCAAAGAAGATTAGCTGTTTACAAATAATTTATTTATTTAGGCTGAATTTCTATCTAATATATAAAAAGGCAGCTGTTTAAGCTGCCTTTTAAAAAAATCAATTTTATTTAAAACTTAGAAATATTTAAAAGGGAAAAATATCTTGTCAGGGCCTGCAAGCATAACTGAGGCAGCAATAAGAGCAGTAACTATTTGTACACCAATAAATTGTTTTTGAAGGTATCTATAAGAACCTGTCTCAGTAAGCTCAACTGATGGTTCATTCTCAGGTAATCCATAATAATAAATTTGAGAGATCTGAAAAAAAATAACTAAACCTGCAATTGCAGCCAAAGGATTAAATCCACCAAATGTGATTGTTGAGAAAGGAATTGTTGAATAAACCATTAAAAAAGGCATTTCTCTTAACTGATAATTATTAGAGCATTAATTTGAGAAATTGCTTTAAGAGCTAATACACTGAAATCTAAAATTTATTCAAATTTCCAAAAATATCATTCATCATCTTCCTTGAAGCTCTAGCTAAAAAGCTAAAAGAGCTGCGATGTATGAAATCAATTATTTTTAGGTCTAGCCTTTGTAACCCTTATAGCTCTTCCCATCCATTCAACATCTTGAAGGTCATCAATTGCTTTTTGCTCTTGAGCTTCATCTCCCATATCAACAAAAGCAAAACCCCTTTTCCTTCCTGTTTCCCTTTCTAATGGCAATTTACAATTAGTGACTTCTCCATAACCACTAAAAACCCCAACAATATCTTCTATCTCAGCATCAAATGAGAGATTCCCGATGTAAATAGTCATTAGATAACGGACCTATGAAAAAAAAATGAATGGTCCGAAAAGGGAAAAACCTCAATAATTTGGCTAAAAAGCAAAACTTGAAGAAAGCTATTTGGATAATTCAAAAGATATTCTAGATCTTTTTCTCCCAAAAAGGTCAAACCAAAAATTTGCTTTATCGTCCTGTAAAATTAATAAATAGAATTTTTTATCTTTTTGACTCAAGTAACTGTTGGAGAAAACGAAGGCATTGAATCAGCACTTCGCCGTTTTAAACGTCAGGTTTCCAAAGCCGGCATTTTCGGAGAATTAAAACGCCTTCGGCATCATGAAACTCCTGTTGAAAAATATAAACGTAAATTGCAACAGAGACGAAGGAGTAGAAGAAGGTAAACAAAATTTCAAAAATGTAAACAAATCAAAATCATTCAAAACTCTGTATGAGTGTGTTTAATGGAAAATGAAAATTGTTGGGTTTGGTTTAAAGGTTCATTACAAGGAGGAGGATCATGGAAGGGAGGATTCACCTGCAAGAAAGATGAAAATCCAGGTATTCTGATTCAAAGTCCAGCCTACGTCCAATGTCGTGTACCAGAGTGGCGAATCAGTAAGACAGAGCCTTTAGACAAATACAAAGGCCCAGCAATAACAGAAGATTCTGTTTGGAAAATCATTTAATTAAACAAGCTATACTGAAAAAACTCTTATTTTTGTTATTTCATTTCCACTTAATATTCATTCAAAAAGCGGAGCTAAATACTTAACAACTGCTGGTGTAATTAATAAAACTGCTATTAATCTAAATGCATGTATGGCCGCCACTGCAGCTCCTACTCCTAGCTCAGCACCCACCAAACTCATACCTAGAGTGCCTCCAGGCGCAGAGCCAAGTAAAGCTATTAATGGATCAATTCCAAATAATCGGACGACTAGAAATCCAACAAAGAGACCTGTCAGAATCAAAGTAACGGTAATTAAGATGGCTGGCTTCCAAAGAGTTTGCAACTCTGAAAGAGTATCTCGATTAATACCAGTACCAATAACAGTTCCTACGCCGATCCCAAGCAACGTCTTGGTACCCATAGGCCATTGAGCCGGTTCAAATTGTCCACTTATGCTTAAGCATCCTGCCGCCAAAATAGAGCCGAGAAGAGGAGCAGCAGGGATGCCACTAAGCAGCATCAAACTTCCTAATGCAGCTCCGCTGAGTATGTATATGAACAAAGTCATTGGAAGATTCATAATCCAAGTATTAAATCTATCCTCTTTAGTCTGGTCTATTTTTTGCATTTGAATTAAATCATTATTTAACAGTTTGCAAAAAACACAAAAAAAAGATCTCTCTAACTTAGTTTTGACTAGATTTAAGATAAACTCTAATTGTTTTCCTTTTAACTATTAATCTGATTTTCAATCAAAAAGGTCAACAAATTGTTAGTGTTTAACCTAGTAATTATTTTTGTTATTAATAGATGCCCCGATGAAAGAAAATTTGAGCTCTAAATTCAATCTTTATGGACCTAAATCAGAGGTCAAAATCCTTTATGCCAGACTCCCTTGTAACCCAATTTTCCCTATTGGTCCAATTTATTTAGCTGATCATATTCATAAATGTTTCCCAGAAATTCAACAATTAATTGTAGACTTAGCATCATTACCAATATTAGATGTAGAGAGAATATTAATTAAAAATATTAAAGCTTTTGGACCTACACTAATAGTTTTTTCCTGGAGAGATATTCAAATTTATGCTCCTGTAGATGGAAGAGGAGGTAATCCATTACAAAATTCATTTGAAGTTTTTTATGCTAATAACCCTCTCAAAAAAATTAGAGGTGCCTTAGGCGGTTTTCAACTAATGAAAACTCATTATGGAGAAATATGGAGAAACCAAAGACTAATTAAAAAGGGATTAAAATGTGCAAAGAAAATAAATCCAAATGCAAATGCAATACTTGGTGGTGGTGCTGTTAGTGTTTTTTATAATCAACTAAAGAAGTCACTCCCAAAAGGTACTATTATTTCTTTAGGTGAAGGAGAACTATTAATAGAAAAGTTAATAAGGAATGAATCAATTAATAATGAAAGATGTTTTGTTGTTGGCGAATCACCCAGAGAAAATCTAATTCATGAAAAACCAAATAATGTTATCAAGACTGCATGTAATTATGCTTACATTCAATCTATTTGGCCTGAATTTAAATGGTATTTAGATGGGGGTGACTTCTATATTGGAGTTCAAACCAAGAGAGGTTGCCCCCATAACTGTTGTTATTGCATCTACACAGTAATTGAAGGTAAAAAAGTACGAATTAATCCTGTAAGTGAAGTTATTAAAGAAATCAAACAATTATATAGTCTCGGTGTTCGAGGCTTCTGGTTTACTGATGCCCAATTCATACCCTCCAGAGGACATATTCAAAATGCAAAAGATATTCTTCAAGCTATCAATGATGAAGGTTTACATGATATTCACTGGGCCGCATATATACGAGCTGACAACTTAGATAAAGAGTTGGCTGAATTAATGGTTAAAACAGGTATGAGCTATTTCGAAATTGGAATAACTTCTGGCTCTCAAGAATTAGTCAGAAAAATGAGAATGGGATACAATCTTAAGACCGTTCTTAAAAATTGCGAGCTTCTAGCAAAAGCAGGATTTAAAGACCACGTATCAGTAAATTATTCATTCAATGTTATAGATGAGCGACCTGAAACAATAAGACAAACCGTTGCTTACCATAGAGAATTAGAAAAGATTTTTGGGGCTGATATAGTTGAACCTTCGATATTTTTCATCGGACTTCAGCCTCACACATTACTTGAAGAATATGGTATTAATAATGGCCTATTAAAGCCTGGTTATAACCCGATGAGTTTAATGCCTTGGACTGCTAGAAAACTACTTTGGAACCCAGAGCCCATGGGGAAAGAATTTGGAAAGATTTGCTTAGAAGCCTTTGATACAAATCCAAATGATTTTGGGAGAACCGTTATGAACTTATTAGAAAGAGATTATGGTGTTTCATCTTTAGATGAAGCATTGAATGTCGATGCAAAAAATCGTCCAGTACTTGCAAAAAACCTTCGTTGAAAAAATATAATGATTAATAAAATTGTTAATCCAATAACACTTCCAATTGGATTAACCATATATTTGCTTGGACCAAGTAAATAGTAAGGAGTATCAATAGAAAAAATAACCATTCCAGAATCAAAAAGATACCATATACCAACCAAACCACCATGCAAACCTATACAACCCCATAAAGAACCCTTATCAATAATCCTTCTTAAAGTTAGGACTAACCCAAAGAGAAAAAGACCAGTAAAGAAAGGAATTAAACCTTCTAAACCAATATCAGATCGATAGTGAGAGAGACTAAAAATAGCAGACTGAAAAATAATTCCTTTTCTAAAGCCAAACAAAAGAACCATTTCCTCCAGTAACCAACCTCGAAAAACTATCTCTTCAGCAAAAACAATACTAATTATCAAAAATATTGCGTTTAATAATGCGCCAAATTTTATAGAATTAAAACTATCAATCCAGCCAAATAAATGAATAAATAATGAGAAAGTTAACAAAAGAAAAAATGAAACTAAAAATCCATTAAAAAATGTTTTTATTGCTCTAAATTTATTCTTAAAATCTAATCCTATAGACAGCCATACATGATTAGTTTTCCATCTAATTCTTCCCCAACTAGGTAAAATAATTAAAAATAAAAAGAATGTTATTATTGTACCTATAATACTTAAATTATTTTGGCTAATCTCTTGATTAAAGATATAAAAAAAATGACTTAATAACCATCCTGCAGGATATAAAAATAAAAATAAAGAAAAGGTAGGTATCCATTTCAACTTTTGATGAAACAATCTATTCAAAAATATGTTTATTGAAAATTTCAGCTTTCTAATTCTATTGTGCTTGTGAGACCTTTTGCTTTTAAAGACTCAGAATAAAATTCAGCTGGCTCTAGATCGCAAACTATAACAAGTCCAACACCACTATTATGTGTCTCTAACATAATATTCAAGGCATCCTGTTCACTTAATTGAGGAACTACCTGCCTTAAAGTTTCTACCACATAATCCATCGTATTCACTGGATCATTATGCAGAAGAACCTTGTATTTAGGAGAAACTTTTCTTACCCGCTCAAGTTTGCGATCAATAACTGCAGTATCTCCATTAGTTTGATTTGCAGAATCAACCATAATTACACTTTCAAGATGAATAGCACTTTTAGAAGAGAAACTTACCATGAAATGCGTATTAGGCTTTTAAGATTCTTTGCATGGCTTTTTCGACATTTTCTCTACTGTTAAAAGCCGACAATCTAAAATAACCTTCACCAGCAGCACCAAAGCCACTTCCAGGAGTACCAACAACATTTGCGTTTTCTAGCAAGAAATCAAAGAAATCCCATGAACTCATGTTCTTTGGAGTTTTTATCCATGCATAGGGGGCATTAATCGCTCCAAAAACTTCAAATCCTGCAGAAGTAAGATTAGATTTAATTATTTGAGCATTATCCATGTAAAAACTTACTAATGTTTTTATTTGGTTTTGCCCTTCATTGGAGTAAACAGCTTCAGCACCTCTCTGAACGATATAACTTACACCATTAAATTTAGTACTTTGACGACGATTCCATAAAGACCACAAGCTAACTTCTTCTGAACCTGCATTACCTTTTAAAGACTTAGGAATAACTGTAAAAGCACATCTTGTTCCTGTAAAACCTGCATTTTTTGAAAAAGAACGAAACTCAATTGCACAATCTTTCGCTCCGTCAATTTCATAAATTGAATGAGGTATAGAATCATCTTGAATGAAAGCTTCATAAGCAGCATCAAAAAGAATTAAAGAATTATTTTCCTTTGCATATTTAACCCAAGATGCTAGCTGATCAATTGTGGCTACCGCCCCAGTTGGATTATTAGGAAAACAAAGATAAATTAAATCAAATTTTTCGTTTGGAATTTTTGCCTCAAAACCATTTTCTGAATTAATGGGTATATAACCTAAACCTTGATACTCCCCTAATGCATTGACTTCTCCAGTCCTACCTGTCATCACATTGGTATCAACGTATACAGGATAGACAGGATCAGTTACCGCTATTTTATTCTGCTTTCCTAGGATATCTAAAATATTACTGCTATCGCATTTGGAGCCATCTGAAACAAAGATTTCTTCTGCTGAAATATCGCATCCACGAGATAAATAATCATTTTTAGAGATGCTTTCTCTAAGCCACTGATACCCTTGTTCTGGTCCATAACCCTTAAACCCTCTCTCAGTCCCCATCTCTTCAACAGCAAGCTTCATCGCCTCACGACAAGCCAATGGCAAGGGTTCAGTAACATCTCCAATTCCTAAGCGAATCAAATCAGCGTATGGTTTTTGGGAAGTAAAGTCATTAATTCTTCTAGAAATCTCTGGGAAAAGATAACCTGCTTTTAATTTCAGGTAATCAGCATTAACTTGCACCACTTGAAAATCACCGTGATTTTTTTAAGGATAATCCCTTAAAGACCATCAAATCTCTAAAGATAGTCGATTATATAATTAGTAATTGATTCCCAAATCAAATTTCAAACTAACTTGAATCGATTATAAAAGTGATACTGTGTTAAAATATCGCAAGAACTAATTAAATGAGTTTAAGCACTTTATTTAATTAGTTAACGTCGGTTATTCTTAAAGGGACACCTAGACTAATCTCTGGTCATTCCGGAAATTTAAACCGGATAAAATTTAAATTCACATCCTGAACAGTAATAAAAAATCTCTTTAAGTTTTTGGCGTTGATAAATTTCTAACCTTTCTAATTGCAGTTTTCCTGCTAATCAATTTTTAATAGCTTTAAAAGCTAAGGAACATATATGCCCCAGCAAATTGTCATTGCTGAGCATTTGCGAATTGCCGCCTTGCTCACTGATGAGAGAATAGACGAATTAATCGTAGCTCAAGGTAGCTACCAAATAGGAGATGTTTTCTTAGGAACAGTTGAAAACGTTCTTCCTGGAATAGATGCAGCCTTTGTCAATATAGGAGAAAGCGAAAAAAATGGTTTTATTCATGTCAATGATCTTGGCCCATTGAGATTAAAAAAAGCCACTGCAGGAATCACTGAGTTACTTGAACCAAGACAAAAGGTACTAGTTCAAGTAATGAAAGAACCTACTGGAACCAAGGGGCCTAGATTAACTGGCAACATAGCTCTTCCAGGAAGATATCTTGTACTTCAACCATATGGACAAGGTGTAAATATTTCTAGGAGAATAAGTATAGAGAGTGAAAGAAATCGACTCAGGGCATTAGGAGTTCTAGTGAAACCTCCAAGCACTGGACTTTTAATAAGGACAGAAGCAGAAGATATTTCTGAAGAATTATTAATTGATGACCTTGAAAATCTTCTTAAACAATGGGAACTGATTCAACAAGCATCTGAAAATTGTACCCCACCAATTCTTTTAAATAGAGATGAAGACTTTATCCATAGAATTCTTAGAGACAACATAGGTCAAAATGTTAATCATATTGTTGTAGATAACCCTGAAGCAATTAGCCGTGTTAAAAATTTTCTTGACAAAGATAATAGCAAAGAATTAGTTATAGAATTACATAAAGATTCTCAAAATATATTAGAAAAATATAGAGTAATTTCTGCAATTAATGATGCATTAAAACCAAGGGTAGAACTACCTTCAGGCGGCTATATAATAATAGAGCCAACTGAGGCTTTAACAGTTATCGATGTCAACTCAGGTTCATTCACGCGTTCTGCAAACTCTAGAGAGACGGTTTTATGGACGAATTGTGAAGCAGCTATTGAAATTGCAAGGCAATTAAAACTAAGAAATATTGGTGGGGTGATTATCATTGATTTCATAGATATGGATACCAGAAGAGATCAACTGCAATTATTAGAACATTTCATATCTGCTATAAATGGAGACTCGGCTCGACCACAGATTGCTCAACTTACAGAACTTGGACTTGTTGAGTTAACTAGAAAAAGACAAGGTCAAAATATATATGAATTATTTGGGAAAACTAGGTTAAATTTACCAGCGAGTAGTGATCTTCCAAATATCACAATTCAAGATCTAAAACCAACAATCTCATCTGAAGCCAAAGTAAAGAACTCAAATTCAGTCTCAGGGACTGAAATAGAATCTTTGAAAGGTAATAATAATAAAAAGAAAATTATCCATAAAGTAAAAGATAGCGAAATAAGCGTGACAAATGAAGATATTAAACCATCTAACGATGCTTTAATATCTGTCTCCCAAAATATAAGTGGAGAGGCAATATCAACAAATAAGAATAACAACAAGCAAGAAAAAACTGTTATCAATATATGCATGAGTGAGAACGAAGAAATGGTATATAGTGCAATGGGTTTAGATCCTATTTTACTTTTAGAAGAACCTCCAGCATCTGAGAACTATATAGTGAATATAATTAAGCCTGGCGAAGAGGCAGAAACAGGAAAAGTGGAAATAAAAAACAATCAGAATACCATTCATCTCGAAAATCAAAATCCTACTGAGCAACATTCAACAATCACCCAAGCAACGGAGCATCTTAAAGGAGAGGGAAGCAATGTAGATGTAGATTTAGATGAAGAAAAAAATGAATTAATTAGTGCTGATGAATTCTCAATCAATGAAACAAATGACTTAAATTCTAGCGAAACACAAGAAGCTGATGAAGATCCCAGACGAAAAAGAAGAAGATCATCAGCTGCTTCTTAAAAATGAATGCTGCCAAATCTCTAATTGCAGGAGTTGATGAAGTTGGCAAAGGTTGCTTATTTGGTCCAGTTTTTGCTGGAGCCGTGATATTAAGTAAGTCCAACGAAGTAAAGTTATTAAATAAAGGGTTGAAAGATAGTAAAAAATTAAATACCCGCCAGAGGAGTCATTTAGTTCCTTTAATCAAAAAGAACTCAATAGCTTGGTCACTAGGTCAGTCATCTGCAAGGGAAATTGATAGTCTCGGGATTCGAATTGCTACGGAAAAAGCAATGCTAAGAGCATTAGAAAAGTTCTCATGCCCTCCTGACTTGATTCTTGTAGACGGAATATTACCCATTCGCATATGGCGAGGAAAACAACAAACTCAAATCAGAGGGGAAAGTCATTTCCCCTCAATTGCAGCTGCCAGTGTTTTAGCAAAAGAAGCTAGAGATGAATTAATTCAGCGATTAGCATGCAAATATCATCAGTATGGTCTTGAGAAAAATAAGGGGTATGGAACTGAAATCCATAGAATCAATTTAATTAAAACAGGAGCTTCTAAATTGCACCGAAAAAGTTTTCTATCCAAGCTAGTCAAAGTTTAATCTTTTATTTTGTGCTGATTATCTTTACACCAATCATTAAAATCAACAATTAACTGCTTCCCAACTCTTGCCTTAATTCCTAATAAAATCCCATTTAATATTGACTGGCCAGTTGTCTCTAGCATTTTAGGAGGAATTAATCTCAAAAGTTGTGGTTGACTCACTGTTACCCCCAAAAGAGCTTCACCTTCAAGACCTGATGGTTTTGCCTCCAGAATTGCATCTAGAGTTAAATCAAAATCATCAACAAATCCCAAACCATCTAAGTGACTTTCTGTGACATACATTCGGATTTTGCTATCAGTATTTTCTACACCTATTGATACCACAGGATTTATTTGTAGTTGAAAAACTTGAAAACTTGTGACCTCATACTTAAAGCTACCTGGCCCTAAAGGAGTCAATTTTTTAGAATCAAGCATTGCCCCTACAACTCTTTCCTGTTGTAGGAGATAATCAGGTAGTTGCTCCGCATTATCTTGAACAACTAGATCAATTTTTTGTCGTGCTTTAAAGGCAAGAGTCATTATTAAAAGCTTGCTCAGCATGATCTTATCGGCATTTACCCCATTTTTTTCTAATGTCAACTCAAGTGGCCTATCTTGGCCCGAAAGGAACATACGCTGAGAAGGCCGCAAAAGCACTAGCAGCCTTAGAAAACCTTGAATCGCCAGAGTTTTCTCCGTGCAAAGGGTTAAGGTCCGTAATAGATAATCTTGCAAACAATCTTTGTGAAGCAGCCGTAGTTCCAATAGAAAATTCTGTAGAAGGGGGCGTTACCTCAACATTGGATTCTTTATGGAGACATAAAAATCTATTTATTCATAGAGCACTAGTACTCCCAATCAAGCACTCATTATTGAGTAGCGGGTCAATATCAACTATCTCAGAAGTTCTCTCACATCCCCAGGCAATAGCTCAATGCAGCCAATGGCTAAACGATAATATTCCCAATGCCGTTCATTTACCAACTAATTCAACTGCTGAAGCAATAAGGATGGTGAAAAATAGTACATTTAGAGCTGCGATAGGGTCAAAAGATGCAGGAGAGGATCTAAATATTCTCGCTTATCCTATTAATGATGTTGAAGGTAATTGTACTAGATTCATCCTTCTAAGTAAGGACAACATCAAAGCAAATGGAAACAAAGCAAGTATAGCTTTTTCACTGAAGTCTAATACTCCAGGTGCTTTGCTAAATGCATTAAATTGCATTGCAAATCTTGGTCTCAATATGAGCAGAATTGAATCTCGTCCTTCGAAAAGAGAATTAGGTGAATATGTATTTTTCATAGATCTTGATTTAAATAATTCTAATAAAAAAGATTTTGAAAAAGTTACTGATGAATTATCTCCATTGTGCAATCAAATAATTAATTTTGGATGTTATTTCGGATCAGAAATAGAGTAGTTTATCCTCTAGATTTGAATACTCCAAACTTCATTAATCCTCTTGAGAAAGCCCATCTCATCATTATTATAGTTGGTATTTCTCTGACTGCCTTCAACAAAGATCTAAGGCCTAACTTCAAGAATGTCGATGGTCTTCTAAATCCTTCATAAATAGATTCATTCCAAGATTGAATAGTATATTTTGTCCAATTTGAGGTATCTACAGAACTTCCACAGAAAGGACTATTTAATAAGTTATCTTTAAATCCTTCAATACTTGAGAATTCAGGATGAGTCCATTGTATTAGTAATTGATTCATAATGAACTTCTCAAAAAAAATTTAAACGATCTTTATTTTTATCTCTTTGATTCCAATCTGCAATTGCTAGAACACCTCCTGGTCTCAGTACCCTCAGCATCTCATCTGCAAACTTTTGTTTATCAGATATATGAGGCCCAGCTTCAACACTCCAAACTCCATCAAAACTACCTTCAGGGAACTTTAAATCAAGTGCATTCATCACATCAAAACGACAAAAATCTTCATTGCTTGTTAATTCATTAGCTCTTTTAATTTGCTCTTTACTTATAGAAATACCTACAACGTCAAACCCATACTCTTTAGATAATATTCTAGAACTTCCTCCTATCCCGCATCCTACATCTAAGACCCTTGAACCTTTAGGCAATTTATTCAAACCACTCCAATGAACTAATTCATGAACAAAATCAATTTTAGCTTGTCTAAAATCTTTTTTTAATCTCGGTTTTTCATAAAAGCCTAGATGAATATGTTCACCCCAAAGATTTTCTAATAAACGATCATTTGTCCAAGAATCATATGAAGATGCAACACTATTATCAGACTCATATTTGCGACTTTTCTTAAACCATAAAGTGCTTAAGATAAATAGAAATAGAACACTAAATATAAAAATCAATATCCATTGCATAATTAATTGTTTGCTTGGTCAGCGTTTGAAAAAGTATCTTTTAAGGCAGTTCTGGCAGCCAATTGTCTTCTGGTGTGATCGAGAAGCTCATATTCTCTTGACAACCGTTGATAAGTATCAGTCAATTCTAATAAATTTTGCTGTTCACTTGCGACAGGACCTCCAAGATGAGCAGCAATCCAAAAAGACAATTCTCTGGGAATATTTGGCAAGGAATCTGGTAAAACATGATCAGATTCAGTTAATTTTGAAGTAAGAGAAACTACATCCTTTAAGGCAACCGCTACTGATTGCTTAAGCTCCTCTAATTTTGTTGAATCTGAAATCTGATCGTCATCCACCCAACTAACTAAAGCATTAATAAAAGGAGTTTCATTAATAATTTCTAAGATTCGAAATCTTTGCTGTCCAATAGTAACAATATTACTTCTACCGTCTTGTGAGGTTTGATGCTTGATGACCTCAGCACAACAGCCAACATCTGCCATTTTCTTTGTAACTGGATCCCACCTAACAACTCCAAAACGACTATCAGATTTCAAAACAGATTGAAGCATAGCTCTATAACGACTTTCAAATATATGCAGTGGCAAGTACTCCTGAGGGAAAAGCACAACCTCAGGCAATGGGAAAAGTGGAAGCTCCCTAACTGAAAGTTCGCTCAAATGGGTATTCCTAATTACTAGTATCCTAGATAATCATTCTCTTATTTGAGAGAAAAAGATCTAGAGCTTAACTTCTATATCAACACCACTTGGAAGATCCAACTTCATAAGAGCATCAATAGTCTTTGCTGAAGGGCTGTATATATCAATAATTCGCCTATGCGTTCTGGTCTCAAAATGTTCTCTTGAATCTTTATCAACATGTGGGGACCGCAAAACACAGTATATTTTCCTTTTTGTAGGGAGAGGAATAGGACCTATAGCTGATGCAGAAGTTGTATCTGCAGTCTCTATTATTTTATCGCAGGACAAATCAAGCATTCTTCTATCAAACGCCTTAAGGCGTATGCGAATCTTTTGCTGAGCAATTGCAGTTGACATGATGAAATGACAAAAAAGCTAAATTAGGTTTTCTAGGTGCTTTTTAATATGAACTTATTAGTTCATATTATTGATTGAATCTAAAGGATGACCTGAATAAATTACAAGTCATCCTTAGCTTAATTATTCAAGAATTTTAGAGACGACTCCAGCTCCTATGGTTCGACCACCTTCGCGAATAGCGAATCTCATACCTTGCTCAATAGCAACAGGAGCTATTAATTCTCCTGTCATTTTGATTCTGTCACCAGGCATAACCATTTCAACATTGCTCCCATCATCAGATGTGAATGCAGTGATTTGACCTGTTACATCAGTAGTACGAATATAAAACTGAGGACGATATCCAGCAAAGAAAGGAGTATGACGACCACCCTCTTCTTTCTTTAATACATAAACTTCTCCCTCAAATTTAGTGTGAGGTGTTATTGATCCTTTTTTAACAAGGACCATTCCTCTTTCAATATCTTCTTTCTGGATACCTCGTAAAAGAAGTCCAACATTATCTCCAGCCATCCCTTCATCAAGCAGCTTTCTAAACATCTCTACTCCGGTAACGGTTGTAAGTCTTGTATCTCTAATCCCTACAATTTCAACCTCTTCTCCAACTGTGACTTTCCCTCTTTCAATTCGTCCGGTAGCGACTGTTCCACGACCAGTAATTGAAAAAACGTCTTCAACAGCCATCAAGAAAGGCTTATCAACTTCACGTTCTGGCTCAGGTATTGAAGAATCAACAGCTGTCATCAATTCATCTATTTTTGTCTCCCAATCTGATTCTCCTTCAATAGCTTTTAATCCTGAAACCTGTATGACGGGTATATCATCACCAGGGAAGTCATAGCTTGTGAGTAGTTCACGAATCTCCATTTCAACAAGTTCTATCATTTCTTCATCATCAACCATGTCGCATTTGTTTAGTGCAACTACCAATGCGGGAACTCCAACCTGCTTAGCTAAAAGAATATGCTCTTTTGTTTGAGCCATTGCTCCATCTGTCGCAGCTACCACAAGAATTGCACCATCCATCTGAGCAGCACCTGTGATCATGTTTTTTACATAATCAGCGTGGCCTGGGCAATCAACATGAGCATAATGCCTACCATCAGTTTCATATTCGACGTGAGCAGTATTTATTGTGATACCGCGTTCACGCTCTTCAGGAGCACCATCAATATCAGCATAATCTTGTTCTTGGGCTTGACCTTTTTTAGATAAAACCTTTGTAATTGCAGCAGTCAGGGTTGTTTTGCCATGGTCAACGTGGCCAATAGTACCTATGTTGACGTGAGGTTTGTTCCTCTCAAACTTCTCGCGAGCCATTTGTTTTAAAGAATCGGGGTTGGTTAGTAAATTTTAGAGATCAGGAATTGCCCTGATTCTTGGAGATAATTGCTTCAGAAACATTACGAGGAACTTCCTCGTAAGTACTGAACTCCATTGAGAAAATACCCCGACCTTGAGTCATTGATCGGAGTTGAGTGGCATAGCCAAACATTTCGGCTAATGGCACTTTTGCCTGGACTTTGGATTGTCCATCATCGATGGACTGACCTTCAACCTGACCTCGTCTGGAGGACAGGTCTCCAATAATAGAGCCTAAGAAGTCCTCAGGCACTTCTACCTCAACTTTCATCATAGGTTCAAGAAGAACAGGATTGCACTTCTTAATTCCATCTTTGAAAGCCATTGAGCCGGCAATTTTGAAGGCCATCTCTGATGAGTCAACATCATGATAAGAGCCATCAACTAATGTAACTTTTACATCTATTAAAGGATAGCCAGCAATTACTCCAGACTCACATGTTTCTTTCATTCCTGATTCAGCAGGTTTTATATATTCTTTGGGGACAGACCCACCGACAATTTTATTGACAAACTCAAAACCAGTTCCAGGTTCCCCTGGCTCAACTTCAATTACAACATGTCCATATTGACCTTTACCTCCTGTTTGTCTTGCAAACTTACCTTCACCAGATGAGCTAGCTCTAATAGTTTCTCTGTATGAGACTTGGGGTGCTCCAATATTTGCCTCTACCTTAAATTCTCTCAACATACGATCAACCAGAATCTCTAGGTGAAGTTCACCCATACCAGCAATAACTGTTTGATTTGTCTCTTGATCAGTGCTTACCCTGAATGTTGGATCTTCTTCAGACAAAGATGTCAAAGCTTTTCCTAGTTTTTCCATATCACTTTTAGTCTTAGGCTCTACCGCAACTGATATAACTGGCTCAGGTATGTAAAGGGTTTCAAGAACTATTGCCTCTTCAGAAGCGCATAAAGTATCTCCTGTGGTGGTGTTTTTCAGGCCAAGCACAGCCCCAAGATCACCAGCTCTCAACTCATCTACTTCCTCACGGTCATCAGCTTTCAAAATTATCAACCTAGAAATTCTCTCTTTCTCATCCTTCGTTGAATTAAGAACATAACTTCCTTTTGCAAGGACACCTGAATACATTCTAACAAAAGTCAATTTGCCATATGGATCGGCCATTACCTTGAATGCAAGCGCGCTGAAGGGGGCACCATCATCAGAAGGCCTTACGGCTTCTTTTCCATTTGGCAGCAAACCTTGAATGGGAGGGACATCCACAGGAGCAGGAAGATAATTAACCACTGCATCCAGAAGCAACTGAACTCCTTTATTCTTAAAAGCTGAACCACATAACATCGGTACTAAACCATGTTTAAGAACTCCTTCTCTGATACCAGATTTAAGTTCTTCTATAGTTAACTCGCCATTTTCTAGGAAAGCTTCAAGTAATTCCTCATCAGTCTCTGCTATTGACTCCATTAATTTTGATCGCCAATCAGATACTAAATCAACCATTTCTGAGGGAACTTCCGTCTGCTCAATATCCTTTCCAAGATCATCTTTGTATATGTATGCTTTGTTTTCTACAAGATCAATAATCCCTTTAAGATCATTTTCAGCTCCTATAGGCAATTGAATAGGCACTGCATTAGCTTTTAATCTATCTTTAATTTGACCATGGACCTTAAGGAAATCTGCACCAGTTCTATCCATTTTATTTACAAAAACCATTCTGGGTACTGAGTACCTATCTGCTTGGCGCCAAACTGTTTCTGATTGAGGCTGAACTCCACCAACGGCGCAGAAAACAGCAATAACACCATCAAGAACTCTCATAGAGCGTTCAACTTCAATAGTGAAGTCAACGTGACCTGGGGTGTCAATAATATTTATCCGGTGATCATCCCATGTTGTTGAGATAGCAGCCGCAGTAATTGTTATTCCTCTTTCCCTCTCTTGAGCCATCCAGTCAGTAACAGCTGCACCATCATGAACCTCGCCCATTTTGTGCACAACACCTGAATAGAAAAGAATTCTTTCCGTACAAGTTGTTTTACCAGCATCAATATGTGCAGCGATCCCGATATTTCTTATTCGTTCCAAAGGAAAGGCGCGTGCCACAGAAAATTCTCCGACTAAAGGGCTTTAAAATGCGCATGGACTCTACAACTCAGCATGCTAAAAAAGAAATATTTTGAGGATTTAAGTAGATAATTTTGACCAAAGTCAATAGCGATAATGCGCAAAAGCCTTGTTTGCTTCAGCCATTTTATGCGTCTCTTCCCTTTTCCTGACTGCGTTTCCAGCCTCATTAGCCGCATCCATTAGTTCCCCAGCAAGTTTGTGAGCCATACTTCTACCATTTCTTGATCTTGAGAAATTTACTAACCATCTGAGCGCCATAGCAATTCCTCTTTCCTGGCGAACCTCCATAGGAACCTGATATGTTGCTCCTCCAACTCTTCGTGCTCTCACTTCAACAAGAGGGGTAACATTTTTTACTGCAGTTTCAAACAATTCAATAGGATCTGAACCAGTTCTATCATTAATTAAGCCAAAAGCATCAGATAATATTCTTTGAGCTGTTGATTTTTTGCCATGCTTCATCAAACGATGAACCATCATGCTCGCTAACCGATTATTAAATTGTGGATCTGGGAGAACAGGTCTTTTTTCAGCAGCGTTTCTTCTAGACATGAAATAAAATTGTAAAAGGGAAAAATTTACTGGATAAAAATAATTTTTTATTCTTTAGGAGATTTAGCTCCATATTTAGATCTCGACTGACGACGATCCTTCACACCAGCGGTATCAAGAGTTCCTCTAACTATGTGATATCTGACTCCTGGAAGATCTTTGACTCTTCCACCTCTAAGCAAAACAACAGAGTGTTCTTGAAGGTTGTGACCAATTCCACCAATATATGCTGTTACTTCAAATCCTGAAGTCAATCTGACACGAGCTACTTTTCGAAGAGCCGAGTTAGGTTTTTTAGGAGTTGAGGTGTAAACCCTAGTACATACTCCTCTTCTTTCTGGACAACCTCGCAAAGCAGGAGATTTAGTCTTTGTTTTAAGAGTCTTTCGCTCTGTTCTTATCAACTGTTGAATGGTTGGCATTAATTTAATATTTGGTCTTTATTCGACCAGATTCAACAATTCTTCAGATTACTTGGTCAACCACCCAAATTCATAATTTCTTTCATTTAATATTTTATTTTTCTTGAGTCACAAGCATAAGGACATATTTTTTTCAAGTTTTTCAAGAAAGTATTGAATAAAAAACTTGATAGTAGACAAAAATGTTTAAGATGTAACTCTTAGGACTATCAAATCAATCTTCTTAAAATCTCCATCAAAACCTAATCAACTATTTCAAGCCCTCTAAATTGGGCTTTTGTGAGAAAAGACAATAGTAAGTTAAAAACATGCATCAACGACCCTCCAGATCAAATTGGCCCTATTGCGATAGCACTTATCTTGATGCCTTCTCTGGGGAAAGAGATTCTTGTGGAGTTGGCTTTATAGCTAATGTTGAAGGAAAAAAAACTAATTGGGTCTTAGCTCAGGCTTTACGCGGTCTCAGCTGTATGGAGCACAGAGGAGGCTGCGGCGGAGATAGCGACTCAGGAGATGGAGCTGGTATTTTATGCGAAATTCCATGGCCATACTTCAAGAAAGTTTGGGATATTGCTGCAGAATGCGAACCCAAGTCATCAGGAATCGGTATGATTTTCATGCCTAAAGATTTAAAGAATAGAGATTTAGCAAAAAAAATATGTGAACAGGAAGCTGAATCTTTGGGATTAAACTCCAAAGGTTGGAGAAATGTCCCTGTTAATGAAGAAGTTTTAGGCAGACTTGCAAGAGAAAATGAACCCTTTATTACACAGTGGATAGTTGAAATTAGAGATAAAAAAATTAATCTTGAGGCTTTACTTTTCAGATTAAGACAAAGAATTTCAAATCGAGCAAACATAGAGTTAAAGGAAGACAAATTAGGTCTCTACATTTGCTCTTTGAGTAGTAAAACAATTGTTTATAAAGGGATGGTCAGATCAGAAATATTAGCTCCTTTTTATAAAGATCTAAAGGACCATAGATTTGAAGTTTCATATGCTGTTTACCACAGAAGATTTAGTACTAATACCTTACCTAAATGGCCATTAGCGCAACCTATGAGACTCTTAGGTCATAACGGAGAAATAAATACATTACTTGGCAATATAAATTGGGCTAAAGCGACAGAAACAGATATCAGTTCCGTTTGGAAAGAAAATGCAATTGATCTCAAGCCAATAGTAAATAATGTTTTTAGTGATTCAGCTAATCTTGATTTAACTCTTGAACTATTAGTTCGCAGTGGTCGCCCAATAACAGATAGCTTACTGACACTTATACCTGAAGCTTTTAGAGATCAACCAGAATTGATCAATAAACCAGAAATAACTGCTTTTTATGAATATGCGGCTGGCACGCAAGAGCCATGGGATGGGCCAGCACTAATAGTCTTTACTGATGGAAGAAATGTAGGCGCAACACTAGACAGAAATGGGCTTAGGCCAGCTCGTTATTGCATCACTAAAAATGGATATGTTGTTATGGGATCGGAAACAGGTGTTGTTGAATTAGAGGAAAATCAAATCCAAGAGAAGGGTCGTCTTGGGCCAGGACAAATGCTTGCAGTAGATTTAGAGAAAAAGAGAATTTTACGCAACTGGGATGTCAAAGAAGAATCTGCAAACAGATATCCATACTTAGATTGGTTAAAAGCAAATCGTATAAACCTTAATAATCAAAATTGGGAAATAAATAATAAATTTAATAAAGAAGAGCTTCTTCAGCAACAAGTTGCTTTTGGCTTTAGTTCCGAAGATTTTGACTACATAATTAATAGCATGGCAGCAAGTGGCAAAGAACCAACTTATTGCATGGGAGATGATATTCCACTAGCAATACTTTCTAATAAGTCACATATTCTTTATGACTATTTCAAACAAAGATTTGCACAGGTAACTAATCCACCAATTGATCCTCTTCGAGAAAAGTTAGTTACTAGCTTAGAAATGCATCTTGGAGTTAGAAAAGCTCCATTATCTCCAAAAGCAGAATCAGCAAGACTAATTCATATTAAATCACCAATTATCAATGAAAAAGAATTAACTTCAATAACAAAATCTGGGATTAATTTCAAAGAAATATCCACATTACTTTCTATTAACAATGATGAAGGAAACTTAGACAAAGGTCTTAAAAACCTATGCCAAGAAGCAGAAGATAGTGTAATTAATGGTGAAGAAATACTAATCCTCTCTGATAGAAATATTAGTCAAGAAAAGTCATACATTCCTCCTCTTCTTGCGGTTGGTGCAGTTCATCATCACTTGCTTAGAAAGGGCCTTAGACTAAAAACATCGATAATCATAGATACTGCTCAATGCTGGAGTACTCATCACATAGCATGTCTAATTGGTTTTGGTGCAAGTGCGATTTGTCCCTGGTTGGCATGGGAAACTACTCGCCATTGGTGGCAACTACCTAAAACTCAAAAGCTCATTTCAGATGGGAAGTTGCCAAATCTATCTATAGAGATTGCTCAAGAAAATGTTAAAAAAGCAATGGAAGATGGATTAAGAAAAATACTTTCAAAAATAGGAATTTCTGTCCTCGCAAGTTATCACGGAGCACAAATTTTTGAAGCAATTGGTATAGGTGCAGATTTAATTGATTTAGCGTTTAAGGGGACTACAAGTCGAATAGCAGGACTAACACTAAAAGAATTGTCAATCGAGACAATGTCGTTTCACACAAAAGCTTTCCCTGAACTAGAGCAAAGGAAGCTTGATTTTAATGGATTTGTGCAATATCGAAATAGTGGGGAATTTCATTTAAATAACCCAGAAATGTCAAAAATTCTTCATGCTGCAGTGAAAGCTGGGCCTGGATATGACCACTTCAAAACTTATCAACAACTTCTAGAAAGTCGTCCCGCTACGACGCTCAGAGATCTTCTGACATTTAAAAAAGCTTCTAACCCTTTACCTCTTGATCAAGTAGAGAGTGTTGAGTGTATTTGTCAAAGATTTTGTACCGGTGGAATGAGTCTAGGCGCCCTATCAAGGGAAGCGCATGAAGTTCTTGCAATAGCAATGAATAGAATAGGAGGGAAAAGTAATAGTGGTGAAGGTGGAGAAGATCCTGCGAGATTTAATGTCCTCCAAGATGTTGATGAAAATAATCAATCAAAAACATTACCCAATCTCAAAGGACTTCGAAATGGAGATACCGCCTGTTCTGCAATTAAACAAATTGCGTCTGGCCGATTCGGTGTAACCCCTGAATATTTAACTAGCGGAAAGCAATTAGAAATCAAAGTTGCACAAGGAGCCAAGCCTGGAGAAGGAGGCCAATTGCCTGGACCAAAGGTTGATGAATATATAGCCAAGCTTCGTAATAGCAAGCCAGGGGTAGCTCTTATTTCGCCTCCTCCTCATCATGATATCTACTCCATAGAAGACCTTGCCCAACTTATTCACGACCTACATCAAATAAATCCAACTGCAAAAGTAAGTGTGAAATTAGTTGCTGAAATAGGCATTGGAACAATTGCAGGCGGTGTAGCAAAAGCCAATGCTGATGTTATCCAAATATCAGGTCATGATGGAGGGACGGGTGCTTCTCCACTTAGTTCAATTAAACATGCAGGTCTGCCATGGGAACTTGGATTAACTGAAGTTCATCGATCTTTATTAGAAAATGGTCTGCGCAAAAGGGTTTTATTAAGAGCAGATGGAGGTTTAAAGACAGGTTGGGATGTTCTAATTGCAGCTTTACTAGGAGCTGAAGAATATGGTTTTGGAACAGTCGCAATGATTGCCGAAGGTTGCATCATGGCAAGAATTTGCCATACAAATAAATGTCCAGTCGGTGTAGCAACTCAACAAGAAGGCTTAAGAAAAAGATTCCCAGGCTTACCTGAACATGTAGTTAACTTTTTTATCTTTGTAGCTGAAGAACTCAGGCAATTGATGAGTCAACTTGGAGTAGCAAAAGTCGAGGATCTTATTGGGAGAACAGATCTATTAATTCCAAGGAATATAGATTTAACAAAAACAAGAGAAGTGGACCTATCTAGCCTTCTAGAACCATTGGAAAACCCAAAAGATCGTTCGTGGTTGAACCACGAAATTCACGCTCATAGTAATGGAGAAGTTCTTGAGAATTCTCTACTCAAAAATGAAGAAATCTCCAATGCAATTCAAACTCAGGGACACATCACGAAAGAAATTCCAATTCTTAATACTGATAGAAGTGTTTGTGCAAGGATCGCTGGAGAAATAGCCAAAAAATTTGGGAATAAAGGTTTTAATGGCAATTTAAATTTAATTTTCAAAGGTTCAGCTGGGCAAAGTTTTGGTGCATTTATTTTAAAAGGAATGAATATTTCTTTAATAGGAGAAGCTAATGATTATGTAGGCAAAGGGATTAACGGAGGTTCCATTACAATTGTTCCCGAAATTATTAGTGACAGATCTAAGACTCAGGTAATACTTGGCAACACATGCCTTTATGGAGCAACTGGTGGAAAATTATTCGCCCTTGGAATCGCAGGAGAACGTTTTGGTGTTCGCAATAGTGGAGCTCAAGCTGTTATTGAAGGAGCGGGCGACCATTGCTGCGAATATATGACTGGAGGAGTAGTTGTTGTTCTTGGCAAAACTGGAAGAAATATTGGAGCAGGAATGACTGGCGGTATAGCATTTATTCTTGACGAAAAAAACGAACTTGATTTAAAAATGAATAAAGAAATTGTTGAGTTACATAATCTAACTTCAACTAACCAAGAACAATTCTTAAAGAATCTACTTGTTGAATATCAACAGAAAACTAAAAGTCCCGAAGCTAAAAAGATACTCTCAGATTGGTCTTCTTGGAAAAAATTATTTAAAATAGTAGTTCCTCCAAGCGAAAAAAATAAATTAGGTATTGAGGGAGCTCTGGAAAAAGCAACAATATAAACAGACAAAAATGCCTATATTTATCAAGACAGAAAAGTTTAAAGATAAAACCTTGGAATTATCTAATAGTAAACGGAAGAAATTCTTATCATTGCATAAAGAATGGGTCAAAGAGATTAGTAAAGCAGGCAATTACATCCATAGCGGATATTTAATAAATGAAAAAAAAATGCCAGGTGGTGGTGGTTTATTGATTTTTGAAGCGAAGGATTATTTAACAGCAAGAAAAATGATAGAAAATGATCCCATGATTAAACATGAATTAGTTGTTTGGGATCTTCAAGAATGGATAGCAATTGATGGAAGTCAACCAAAGTTTTCAAATCATCTTGGATGAGACATCATTAATTTTTTAACTTCTCCTGCATGATAACTACTTCTAGTCAATGGTGAACTAATGACCTGTAAAAATCCTAATTTATTTTCTCCCTCAATACGGTAACTATCAAATTGCGAAGGAGATACAAATCTATTAACAGGTAAATGTTTTGGTCCTGGTGATAAATATTGGCCAATAGTTACTATATCGACTTTATTTAATTTAAGATCTTTTAAAACACTCAAGATCTCATCATCTGTTTCCCCTAATCCAGCCATTAAGCCAGATTTTGTATACACTCTTGGCCAACCTTCACGAACTCTTTTTAATAATTCCAAAGACCTTTCATATTTTCCTTGAGGTCTAACTCTTCGATATAGCCTTGGAACTGTCTCGATATTGTGATTGAGTACATTTGGAGCAGCATCCAAAATAACTTTCAAAGCATCCCAATTACCGCAAAGATCTGGAATTAAAACTTCAATAGAGGTAAAAGGAGATTTACTTTGAACAGCCTTAATACATTTCAAAAATTGACTAGCGCCACCATCTTCTAAATCATCACGATTGACGGAAGTAATTACAACATGAGTTAAGCCCATCCTGTAAACAGCCTCACCTAAACGATCAGGTTCTGATGGGTCTAAAAGCCTTTTCGAATTATCAAAGGAGATATCACAATAAGGGCATTTCCTAGTGCAAGCAGGGCCCATTATTAAAAAAGTCGCAGTGCCTCCTGCAAAACATTCTCCAATATTTGGACAACTTGCTTCCTGACAAACTGTATTGAGTTTTAAATCAACTAATAGGTCAGCAACATTGCCAATCCTCTCTTGTTGAGGTGCCTTAACACGTAACCAGTCTGGTTTAAGCAAAGCTCTTTTTATAACAAACTAACTTTAGAAAGAATTTCCAGATTGACTTGATTTTTTCACCTTCTTATAAACTTAATAATCAAAAAATTTAATTAGAAAAATAGCCTCTTGGCGTTAAAAATCTATTGTTTTTAATAACACTCTGACTATTACCAATAACCAAGATAGTAAGCATATCGACCTTATTAAATGGCAAAGTTTCGAGAGTATGTATTTCTATACTTTCATCTGGCCTGCCAAGCTCTCGAGCCATAGCAACAGGTGTGCCTGGTTTGCGAAATTCAAGTAATAAATCCACAGTCTTTTTTAACTGCCAATTACGTTTGATTGATTTTGGATTAAATATTGCAATAACAAAGTCACCTATGGCTGCGCTTTTTATTCTCTTTTCAATTTGATTCCATGGAGTCAAAAGATCACTTAATGAGATAGAACAAAAATCATGCATAAAAGGAGCTCCCAGTTTTGCAGCAGCCATCTGAAAAGAGCTAATACCAGGATGGACTTGAAATAAAGGCCTTGACTGAACCGTTTCATTTAGCCAAAGTTCGAGAGCCAAGCCTGCCATTCCATAAATCCCACTGTCGCCAGATGAAATAAGGGCAACCCTTACTCCCTCTTTTGCAAGATCAAGAGCGTATTTACATCGATCTTTTTCAAAAGTTAATTCTGAATCAATGCGAACCTGATCATGGCGACGAATTGAATCCAAATAATTTAAGTAAGGGGCATAACCGATCCACGCAGCGCATCTAGTTAAAGCTCGGCGTGAGTCAGAAGTAAGCATTTCCAAATCTCCAGGCCCACTACCTATTAAATGCAATTCACCTTTATGAGGGGCAAAAGGATTTGATAACTCGACCAATGCAATTGTTACCGCCCCACACTCATCTTCTTTAGAAGAATAGATTTGTTTTTCTTGTATTAATCTTCCACACTGAGCTCCTAATAAAATTGCTGCAGCTTCAGCCACTGAGGCCGTTCCCATTTCATTCAAAACTACATTTGAAGGGGTAGGCACTTTGACTTGTGAAAGTTCAAGAGCACTAAAGAAATAAATTGGCCATGCATTATTTTTTGACAAATTCAATAATCCTATTTCATCATTTTTTTTATCTATAGTTGCTAAACCACAGATTGAAAGAAGTGATAAACCATTTTTAGAAAAAGAATCCTCTATAGCTCGTTGAATCAATTTTTCATTAGTATTTCGCTCGCAACCAATTCCAATAATTATTAACGGTGGATGCCATGAACATATATCAGTATTTTCTTGGCCAATATATAAGTCGATATCTTTAAAAGATATTGGATCGTTTTTCTCTAAAAAAGAAATATTGGAACAACCTTTTAATTTCTGCCACAATTTTGATCCTTTTGATTGAAAAACAATATTTTTTTGCTCTTTAGACTGGCTAATCATTAATTTTCGCCAATCAACATCTCCCCCTCCTCTTTCCCAACCCCATCCTTCACCAAAACAATCCAAAGGGATTCTTCTTTCAGTAAATGAATCTGAGGTGCAAATGACTTCTGCCTCTAAAGCATCTGCCAACTCATTAGCAAATGAGTCTCCTCCCTTCTTATGGCCTCCTAAAAGAGGAATAACATTTTTAGCTTTTGCATCCATTACAAGTATCGCTGGATCTTTTTCTTTTGATCTAACAAAAGGAGATATGAGCCTGACCACAGCACCAACTGAACCTACAAAAATTAATTTATTATTGCTTTGCCAATGATCTTTTAAAAAATCAATTGGCGAGGATTCAACTAAACCTTCAATTTTTTTTTCTAAAGAAAGAGATGATCCAACAGATATAAAAATTTGATCTACATTTTTACTTGCTTGTAATCTCTCAAGCAAAGTCAAAGCGCTTAAAGAAAATCCAAATGCAATCCTTTTTGGAGTTTTAACTAATGTTTTTTCCAGAACGAGAGATAAAATAAATTTTGGATTTATTTAAATACGTTAGCCTCTTAAAGAAAGCTTTAGTAAAAATGAATAATCAAAGGCTTTGAAATAGTCTTTAAAAAAAATTTATTGAAATCAATAAAAAGCTCTTACCAAGAAATTCAGTGGTATTTTTACCTAACAATAAGCATATAATTAAACTTATAAAAGCCAGAAATTCTTGGTATGACAAAATTCTATCTAATCATTATTGATAATAAATAAAGCTTCTAGACCTAAATAACTTTCTCCCCTGCCCTCCACTGCAAGCAAGAATTTACTAATTAAGAAAAACCATGTATTCAGTGACGACTTAGAAATAAAAGTGTAGAACATTTGTTACATGCTTCCGTAGTAACTGACTGTCTACTTTATGCTTATGTCATAACCCCTATACAGGTTTTCAAGTAACTTCAAAGGTAGGTCTTGAATTCCTAAAATCTTTCACTAAGTAATTCCACCTCATAAGTAGAATCACTTAGCCAAGATTTAATCCTGATCTTTCAAGATTAGGCCCCAAAAAACCTCGATCACATTCCTGAAGGAATCACTCGATGACCATTAGCCCACCAGAAAGAGAACAAAAAAAAGAACCAGTTCTCGATAAACCTATCGAAACTGATGCAATCCCTGTAGATTTTTCCAAGCTTGACAAGCCTGGTTTTTGGTCAAAGTCCCTTGCAAAGGGACCAAAAACTACAACATGGATATGGAATCTTCATGCTGATGCGCATGATTTTGATACCCATATTGGAGATCTACAAGAAACCAGTAGAAAAATCTTTTCTGCTCACTTTGGACACTTAGCAGTCATCTTCATTTGGATGAGCGCAGCTTTCTTTCATGGAGCTCGCTTTTCAAATTATTCTGGCTGGCTAGCTGATCCTACCCATGTCAAGCCTGGCGCTCAAGTTGTTTGGCCAATAGTTGGCCAAGAAATGCTTAACGCTGATTTAGGCGCAAACTATCACGGCATCCAAATAACCTCTGGCATCTTTCAGATGTGGAGAGGTTGGGGAATTACAAATGAGACTGAGCTAATGGCTCTTGCCATTGGCGCTCTTCTCATGGCCGCAATAATGCTTCATGGTGGTATTTATCACTACCACAAGGCAGCTCCTAAACTTGACTGGTTCAGAAATCTTGAATCGATGCTAAACCATCATCAAGCTGGACTTGTTGGTTTAGGTTCCATTGCATGGGCAGGACACTGTATTCATATTGGCGCTCCTACTGCAGCATTAATGGATGCAATAGATGCAGGCAAACCACTTGTAATTGATGGAGTATCAATTGCAAGCATTGCAGATATGCCTCTTCCTCATGAATTGTGCAATCCGCAAATAGCTAGTCAGATATTCCCTGGTCTTGCAGGAAGAACAGTTGAAAACTTCTTCAGTGGAAATTGGTGGGCATTTACAGATTTCCTTACTTTTAAAGGAGGATTAAATCCTGTAACTGGAAGTCTATGGATGACAGACATTTCTCACCATCATTTAGCTTTTGGAGTGCTAGCTGTATTTGGAGGACATATATATAGAACTATGTTCGGTATTGGTCATAGTCTTAAAGAAATAGTTGATAACCATGCAGGAGACCCAATACTTTTCCCTGCTCCAAATGGACATAAAGGAATTTACGAATTCCTAGCAAATAGTTGGCATGCTCAATTAGCAATCAACCTTGCAATGATTGGTTCTTTGAGCATTATTATTTCGCATCACATGTATGCGATGCCTCCTTATCCATACTTGTCCGTTGATTATCCAACAGTATTAGGTTTATTTACACACCACATGTGGATCGGAGGTTTGTTTATTGTTGGTGCGGCAGCACATGCTGGCATTGCAATGATTAGAGACTATGACCCTGCAATGCATATAGATAATGTCCTAGATCGAATTTTAAAAGCAAGAGATGCATTAATTAGTCATCTGAATTGGGCTTGCATGTTCTTAGGTTTCCATAGTTTTGGTCTTTATATTCATAACGATGTAATGCGTGCGTTAGGAAGACCTGCAGATATGTTCAGTGATACAGGAATCCAACTTCAACCTGTTTTTGCTCAATGGATTCAAAATATCCATAATTCAGCAGCAGGCGAAACCACTCTTAATGGTTTCAATGTAAATCTTCAACCAGGTCTGGTAAGTGAGGTTTTCAATGGATCTGTAAGCCAAGTTGGGGGGAAAATTGGAATCGCTCCTATACCTTTAGGAACTGCTGATTTCATGATTCACCATATCCATGCTTTTACTATCCACGTAACTCTACTTATTCTTCTAAAGGGAGTTTTATTCGCAAGGAGCTCCAGACTAATTCCTGACAAAGCTAATCTTGGATTTAGATTTCCATGTGATGGCCCAGGAAGAGGAGGTACATGCCAAGTTTCATCTTGGGATCATGTTTTCCTTGGATTGTTCTGGATGTATAACGGCTTATCAGTAGTAATCTTTCACTTTTCATGGAAAATGCAAAGTGATGTATGGGGTCTGACAGGAGGTAACTTCGCTCAAAGCTCCATAACTATCAACGGATGGCTTAGAGATTTCCTCTGGGCTCAGTCATCACAGGTCCTTACAAGTTATGGTCAACCCATAAGTATGTACGGTTTGATGTTCTTAGGAGCTCATTTCGTTTGGGCATTTAGTCTTATGTTCCTATTCAGTGGACGTGGTTACTGGCAAGAATTATTTGAGTCAATTATTTGGGCTCACAATAAACTTAATTTGGCTCCAACTATCCAACCAAGAGCTCTATCTATCACTCAAGGTCGTGCAGTAGGAGCAGCGCATTTCCTTCTAGGAGGAATTGCTACAACTTGGGCCTTCTTCCACGCTCGCTTAATCGGTCTCGGCTGACCCTCTCTGATCTTTTATAAAATGGCAACTAAATTTCCATCTTTTAGTCAGGGTCTTGCTCAAGACCCGACAACCAGAAGAATCTGGTACGGCATAGCTACCGCTCATGACTTCGAAAGTCATGACGGTATGACAGAGGAGCAGTTATATCAAAAACTCTTCTCTACACATTTTGGTCACTTAGCCATCATTGGTCTTTGGGTGGCAGGAAATCTTTTTCATATTGCTTGGCAAGGAAACTTTGAGCAATGGGTTCTAGATCCAACTCATACACGTCCAATTGCTCATGCAATTTGGGATCCTCACTTTGGACAAGGTCTTACTGATGCTTTGACTCAGGCAGGAGCAACTTCTCCAGTCAATATTGCTTACTCAGGCTTATACCACTGGTGGTACACAATTGGCATGAGAACTAATGAGCAGCTTTTCCAGGGTGCAATCTTTATGAACATCCTTGTCTGCTGGTTATTGTTTGCTGGATGGCTTCATCTTCAACCTAAATACAGGCCATCATTAGCATGGTTTAAAAATGCAGAATCTCAGTTAAACCATCACTTGGCTGTTCTTTTTGGATTCAGCAGTATTGCTTGGACTGGTCACTTAATTCACGTAGCCATACCTGAATCACGAGGAATACATGTTGGCTGGGATAACTGGTTATCTGTTATGCCTCATCCAGAAGGTTTAACTCCATTTTTCTCAGGAAATTGGGGAGCTTATGCTCAAAACCCTGATTCACTTGATGCAGTTTTTGGAACTACTCAAGGAGCTGGTACAGCGATCTTTACATTCTTAGGTGGACTTCACCCTCAAAGTGAATCACTTTGGCTAACAGATATTGCTCATCATCATTTGGCTATAGGAGTTGTATTTATAATTGCAGGTCATATGTATAGGACTAACTTTGGTATTGGTCATAGCCTTAAAGAAATTGTTGAAGCTCACAACACAAGTCACCCCAAAGATCCACATAAGGGTTATTTCGGTATAAAGCACAATGGACTATTCGAGACAGTTAACAATTCACTCCATTTTCAACTTGGACTTGCACTCGCTTCATTAGGTGTAGCTTGTAGTTTGGTCGCCCAGCATATGGGTGCACTTCCTTCATATGCATTTATCGCGAGGGATTACACAACTCAGTCAGCTCTTTATACCCATCATCAATACATAGCAATGTTCTTGATGGTTGGTGCGTTCTCTCACGGAGCAATTTTCTTTGTCAGAGATTATGATCCAGAGCTGAATAAAGATAATGTATTAGCAAGAATCCTTAGTACAAAAGAAGCCTTAATTAGCCACTTAAGTTGGGTAACAATGCTTCTAGGCTTCCATACTCTTGGAATTTATGTTCACAATGATGTAGTTGTAGCCTTTGGTACACCTGAAAAACAGATTCTTATTGAACCAGTATTTGCTCAGTTTGCTCAAGCTGCAAGCGGCAAAATGATGTATGGCTTTAATGCTTTATTGGCGAATGCATCAAGTTCTGCGTCAATAGCTGCAAGCACCATGCCAGGAAACCATTACTGGATGGATATGATTAATAGACCAGATGCTCTCACCAATTTCTTACCTATAGGACCTGCAGATTTCTTAGTTCACCATGCAATTGCATTAGGACTTCATACAACTGCTTTGATTCTTATAAAAGGTGCTCTTGATGCTAGAGGAACAAAACTAATTCCAGATAAAAAAGATTTAGGATTTGCGTTCCCTTGTGATGGACCAGGCCGTGGTGGTACTTGTGATAGTTCTTCTTGGGACGCTACTTATCTTGCAATGTTCTGGGCTTTAAATACTATTGCTTGGATTACCTTCTATTGGCATTGGAAGCATTTGGCAATTTGGATGGGTAATACCGCTCAATTCAATGAATCAGGGACCTATTTAATGGGTTGGTTCAGGGATTATCTTTGGCTTAATAGTTCTCAGTTAATCAATGGATATAACCCATTTGGTGTAAATGCTTTATCTCCATGGGCTTGGATGTTCTTATTCGGTCATCTCATATGGGCTACTGGATTTATGTTCCTCATCTCTTGGAGGGGGTATTGGCAAGAACTTATTGAAACTCTTGTATGGGCTCATCAAAGAACACCAATAGCTAATTTAGTTGGGTGGAGAGACAAGCCTGTTGCCTTATCAATTGTTCAAGCACGATTAGTTGGTTTAACCCACTTCACAGTTGGGAACTTTGTCACCTTCGGAGCGTTTGTAATAGCGTCTACCTCAGGTAAGTTTGGCTAAAGTTTTCATAAACTTTCAAAAAAAGAACACTGTCTAAATAGACAGTGTTTTTTTTTAGGATTAAATATTTATTAGATAAAAAATCTTTAGTTATCTGCAATAGAAGGGAGCTTAATTAAATGCCAAAAATAAAGCAAGGAAGAATAAACAAAGCTGGAACATTTAGCTATGATCTTATATGTTTTATAAGAACTTCGGAAAACTTAAATAATAAATTCAAAGCCTAAAAAAGCCCCTTAAAAGGGGCTTTTTTAGTAGTATTTGATCTATTAAAGCTTTGAATTTAAGCTCCTAGTAAATGATATTCCTTAATCAAAGGTAAAACAGTATCTAAATGCAAAGTACCAATCAACAACCAGGCAAAAACAACACCTCCTGTTCCGCCTAACCAAAAACCATTTGTAAAATCATTCCATCCCGCTCTAGTAAATAAATCAACAGGAGGACTAGCTACTGTTGCATCAGAAGGTTGAACGTTTGGAGCCTTACCAGGTGCATTATAAAGAATAAAAAGTGCAGTCATTATTTGAATAGCTCCAACGCCACCAAGCAAACCTGCTGTTAAGTGGAAATCTGTATTTCTCAAAGGTCCTGTCATAGAAAAAGGACCATAAAGTAAGTAACCAAAAATTGCGCCTGTTTCTAGCCCTCTGAAATTTGGTGATAGGCCCTCCCTATAAACAGGAAGATTATTAATAACCATCTTTGTAAACCAACCACTATTAACTGGGGTTTGGAGATTACCAACAGTTGGATCTGAGACTGTTTTCACAGCCCACTTTTGCATAAGTGTTTCTTTGGATTCAGTCATGGGCTAAAAAAAATTTGATAAAAAATAAAGTTTCTAAAATTACTCAGTAGCAGTTATGTACCTTCCAATCAAAACGATGAAGACTGCTGGACCCATTATTCCGACTAATGGAATCAGAATAGAAGGGAGCAAACTTGAAGCTAGTTCACTAGTCATTACTTATTTCAATAAATCCATTTTCATTTTATAGAATTATTATCTTCTCAACCCAGATAAATACCATTGATGACATAAAAGTTTAATCCGTTTATCTTATTAAAATAAGATAAATGCCAAAAATTTTTCATAATGAATCAAGTCTTTGTAGGCGGAATCGCTTTAATTATTGCTTTGATCCTTTGGAGTACGAAAAAGCAATCAAAAGGATCACCTTTTTTAAAATCTCAAAAAGATTCCTTTTTAAATAGCAATTCAACTATATCTTTTGTTCAAAAGAGCAAATTAATTAATCATGAAAAAGCTCCAACTCTAAAAGATTTAAAATCAAAGCCTTTTCTCAATAAGCCTTCACTTGATTCGATAGAAACAAATAAAAAATTGACTAAATTAATTTCTAGCAATCCCAATGATCGTCTTATAGCTATTCAAATTGCAAGTCAATGGGAAAATAAAAAAGCAATCCCATTTTTAAGGAGAGGATTAAAGGATTCTGATTCTAGAGTTGTTATTGCAGCTGCTGCTGCCATTTCTTCTTATAAAGGAAAGACTATGAATTTACAAAAAAAATCTCAAGCCTCTCGTCCGCCTCGCAATGTATCTCTAACACGATAAATTGGTCTATTTTGACTTTCATGATAAGTACGGATCTGTAGCTCTCCAAGCAATCCAAACCCAAAAAGTTGAACCCCTGTCACAGCAAGAAGCAAGGCAAAAAGTAGTAAGGGTCTATCACCTATATCGTTTCCTAATATTTTGATAATTAATAAGTAAGAGCTTGTTATAAAGCTGCCAATAATTGCAAGAATTCCACCAAAACCAAAAACATACATTGGTCTTGTTAAAAATCTATTCATAAACCAAACAGTCAACAAGTCCATTAAAACTCGAAAAGTTCTATCTATTCCATACTTACTAGAACCAAATTGGCGAGCTCTATGATTTACTTTTACTTCCGTAATTCTAGCTCCTTCAATATTTGCTAAAACAGGGAGAAATCTATGTAATTCCCCATATAATCTCATATCTGTCAATACTTCTTTCCTATAGGCCTTTAGAGAACATCCATAATCATTAAGGCGAACTCCCGTAACTTTCCCAATCAACCGATTAGCAATCCTAGATGGAAGTTTTCTACTTATAGCAGCATCTTGCCTTCGATATCGCCATCCACTCACGAGATCAAATCCTTCCCTAATCTTATTAACTAATAAAGGAATATCTGCAGGATCATTCTGCAAATCACCATCAAGGGTGACTACTATCTCACCACAAGAAATATCAAATCCTGCTGCCATGGCAGCAGTCTGACCATAGTTTTTACGTAAAAGAACTCCTACTAATTCTGGTATCCCCAAGCTTAGTTTTCTGATCACTTCTGCGCTTTTATCAGATGATCCATCATTAACTAAAACCAATTCAAAAGTTTCCTCCATAGGCTTTAAAATGTCTAATAATTGATTCACCAAAAAAGGTAGACTTTCTTCTTCGTTATAAATAGGAACTACTATTGATAGTGAAACATTAGAATTCATTAAAAACTCCTCAAGAAGGTCAATTAACTAATACTTTTCAGAGTTTTCCACTCTGGTAACAAGAGATCACTCTTCCAGCAGATCTAAATTGAGATCTGTAAAAAGAAGCAATATTTCCAAGTTCCTGCGGAAATAATTCATCAATCTCTATTCCATTATGCCCATTGCTGTCCCCAGAACTATGAATATAAAAACCATTCTCAATATGTAAGCCAACATGAGTACATTTCTCTGCAGGTCCAAAGAAAAGTAAATCCCCAGGTATTAATTTTGATGATAAATATTCAATGTTAGATGAAACATTTTTACAAAATTTTTCCTGCTGATAAGCATCCCTTGGTATCCAAATACCCGAACTTGCAAAAGAAGATTGAACCAAACCAGAACAATCAAAATCTGGTCCAATAGTTCCACCCCACAAATATTTATTACGGATTTCTTTCTGAGCCTTGGCCCAGGACAATATCTCTGGAATTTTAGTAACAATTTTTTCTTCAGAGATTACCTCAGAATTCCAAGAGTCTATTTTCGAAACATTATGAACTAATTCAGAAAATTTAAACCAACAAATATAGTCATCTTCTAAAAGACGAACTTTAACCCTTTCGATAATTTTCGTATTTTGAAAATCAATTTTCCAATAATCAAGCAATTGAAACGACCTCTCAATTTTTACCTGAGTAGCAAGTTCTTCACTGAATTCATTTTTAAAACCATCTATATTTTTTCGAAGTTTCCACAAACTTCCAACAACAAATGAAGCATTAGTTAGCAAAACCTCTAATGTCATAGTGAATTCTTCTTGAGCGCTATGGCGTTCTACCGACAAGACCCTGAAATGGCATCTTGCCTAAAGGGTATCCTCGATAGATTGGAAAAAGAAGGGCGTCCAAGCCTTAAAAAAAATATTGCAATTACTTGGATACGTTATAACAATCAAAAACCATCACCATCTAATGGATATGGCACAGGATGGAACTCCAACAAAAATTATTATCCTGCAAGTGTTGTCAAAATCGTTTATGCGTTAGCAACTCAAGTATGGATAAAAAAAGACTTGATTAATGATTCAGACGAGCTTAGAAGAGCATTATACGAAATGATTTCAAACTCCAACAATGATGCTACTAGTTATATTTTAGATTTATTGACAGGTACAACCAGCGGTCCTTCACTCAATGAGCAAAACTTCGAAGCATGGAGGATTCAAAGAAAATTAATTAATAAATGGTTAGAGGAACTTCAATGGCCTCAAATCAAAAATTGGAACTGTAGTCAAAAGACTTGGAATGAAGGTCCTTTCGGAAGAGAGAAAGATTTTTATGGGAAAAACAATGACAATCGAAACAGAATGACAACAGAAGGAATTGCCAGAATTTTTGAATCATTAATGACGAATGAAATAATTCAAAAAGTAGAGAGTGAAAATTTAAAGAAGGTTTTTCAACGCTCTCTTGATCCAGTTAATCGAAAAAAAGATTTAGAGAATCAAGTAGATGGTTTTTTAGGGGAGGGTCTTCCTTTGGCTTCAAAACTTTGGAGCAAAGCAGGTCTAATGAGCGAAGTTCGTCATGATGTGGCATGGTGGGAAGCTCCCAATAAGAACCCAATGCTTGCAGTTGTCTTTACTACTGGTAAAGAATTAGTCAAAGATCAATTTTTGCTTCCAGCAATTAGCAGTGAACTAAACAAATTAGCTATTTAGCAATCAGTAAGATTCCAGCAAATAAAACAGAACCCACAATAAATCCAACTCCCAAAAGCACCGCAATTATTGGCGTATTTAAGTAAACAGATATTGTTGCGAGTTGATTACCCTTTGCTTCAGACACCTTTAGAACTCCTAAAAATCACTTTGATTAAAGCATCTAACTATGCCCAAAAACAAAGAAAGGTTACTTGAGAAAACAATTTATTAAAAACTCATGGTTTCTTTATTTATTTTAAAAATTAGTTCAAATAAAGTTTGATTTTGATTTCTTATTTTCTAGGGGTTTAATATCTATATTATTTTCATTATCTTTTCTTAAACTCTGTTGTTTATCGATCTCAGGAGCTATTGTTTTATTATCGGAATTAATTTGAGTATCATCTATTTTTTTTATTTGATTTGTTTTATCTAATTTATTTGTTTGAAGATTTTTTTCAGTTTCAGTATTTTTAATTCCTAAATCGTCTAATTGGTTTGTCTCTAAAGCCTTATTGTCTTCAACTTTTACTATATCTTTAGTCACAGAAGTATTAAGTAAATTAAAATCAAATCTTCCTTTGGCAAAAGATACTGAAGTAAATACAAGGACAGAACTTATAATTATAGTTATAAAGATATTAAATAATAATTTATTTATGGGCGGCCAAAATAAGGTTATTTTTGCAGCTTCATTTTTTTGTACAAAGCTATCACTAGAAGGACTTAAATCTAAAAATACATCTTGATTAATCCAACCTTTATTAGCTTTCCTATAGGGAGACTCACTCTTAGTGAACTCTAAAATCTCCTGGATTCTTTCTTTAAGCACAGCTTAGATTTTTCTAAAACTATAAGTACGAGAACATAGCAGAAAGTCAGAATAAAAAATCTGCTTTCGCGTAGATATTAGTGAAATTAAATTACCCGGCAATAAAAACCATCGCAGAAACAAGAATGGCAGAAGCCAAAATACCTATAGAAGCTATTGCCACAATCTTCCCTGTATTTAAAGAGACAGACACCGTTAGCAATTCAGTTTTTGAATCTCGTTTTTGTTGAGCATCAATTGGCTTTTGAGAATTAGCTTTCTTCTCTGCTGAAGATTTCGTTACTGATGCGGCTTTCTTCTCTGCTTGAGCTTTCTTCTCTGCTAAAGCTTTCTTCTCTGCTGCAGCTTTCTTATCTGCTTCAGCTTTCTTCTCGGCTTGAGCTTTCTTCTCTGCTTCAGCTTTCTTTTCTGCTTTAGCTTTCTTCTCTGCTTTAGCTTTCTTCTCTGATTGAGCTTTCTTCTCTGCTAAAGCTTTCTTATCTGCTAAAGCTTTCTTCTCTGCTAAAGCTTTCTTCTCTGCTAAAGCTTTCTTATCTGCTGCAGCTTTCTTCTCTGCTAAAGCTTTCTTCTCTGCTAAAGCTTTCTTCTCTGCTGCAGCTTTCTTATCTGCTAAAGCTTTCTTATCTGCTGCAGCTTTCTTCTCTGCTAAAGCTTTCTTATCTGCTAAAGCTTTCTTCTCTGCTGCAGCTTTCTTCTCGGCTGCAGCTTTCTTATCTGCTTGAGCTGTTTTCTCTTGCACTTTAAATCCAAAATTTTGCCTATTCAAGCACCCAGATCACAATGATTCTAAAAATATTGGATAGTTGAAATGAAGTAATGCAATAGATTTTCTTTTCTTTTAAATCTATAAAGATCTTTTGCAATAAATAAGAACGGAGAGGGAGGGATTCGAACCCTCGACAGAAGTTACCTCCTGTAACTCCTTAGCAGGGAGCCGCTTTCAACCACTCAGCCACCTCTCCATGATCAATACCATATCAAGTCACAGCTCAAAAAAATTAGATTGTGCTCCTCTTAAAATGTTAAGTGACAACTCTAGGAAGTCGATTTCTAAAACTGCAAAGAACTTCCCAAGGAATTGATCCAGACAAATCACACCAATTCTGTGGAGAAATAAAAACATCACCATCCTTTCCAAGAAGTGTTAACACTTGACCAATCTTTATATCTGGTTTATCAGTAATGTCAAAAACCATTTGATCCATTGCAATTGCTCCTACTTGAGGCACTAAAACTCCATCTATTGAAGCTGATATTTTTCCTGAAAGAGATCTGCTTACTCCATCAGCATAACCAATAGCAACTACAGCAAGCTTGCTTCTTCTTTGGGTTTTAAAAAAATGTCCATACCCAACCCCAATTCCTTTTTCCACATTCCTAATCAAAGTAACTCTTGCCTTAACTTTCAAAGCAGGCGTAAGGTTTAAATCATGCTCATAATCATTTACAGGAAAATAACCATACAAACTCAGGCCTACCCGAACCATATCAAAATGAAGACAACTGCTTGATAGTGTGCCTGCAGAATTTGCTAAGTGTCTGCATATAGATTTGTTCCTTTTACCTAAATCATTTAAAACCTTTTGAAATCTATTTAATTGAATCTGGGTAAAGTTTTTATGAGTATTTTCCCTTTTATCTGAATCAGCAATTGCCAAATGACTATATATACCTTTTAACGATATGTTTTCTAAAGAATCAATTTTATTAATCAATTCTTTTGCTTCCTTACAATCACATCCAAGTCTCGTCATTCCTGTATCAATTTTTAAGTGAATAACAAATTTTTTATGATTTTTTTTAGCAATATTATTACAAATAATTGCCTCACGAATTCTACTAATCGTAGGAATAAGATCCCAACAAAAAGAGGCATAAAGTTCTTCTGAATTTATAAGATTTCCAAGAATTAATATTTGACACATCAAACCAGCATTTCTTAATTGAATACCCTCTTCTAAAGTTGCTACACCAAGACTATTAGCACCTCCAATTAAAGCAGCTCTTGCGACAGTCTCTGCACCATGTCCATATCCATCAGCTTTTACAACCGCCATTAGCAAACACTCTTCACCAATAAAGTTTTTCAAGACCCTTGCGTTATTTTCAATCGCTTTCGAATCAACCTCCACCCATGCACGACTACAAGGGTCAGAGGCAATTACATTTTTGGTGTTCCCACCAAAAGTGGCAAATTTTTCAGTCCTATTGATCTTTGACATACTTCGCATGCAATCAATGTAATAAGGGAAACTGCATCAAGGATGTAATACCACTAGCATGCCGCTTAAATGGCTTGTTTGCATGGGTCAAGTTCTTGTTTTGAATGCATCCTATGAGCCATTGAACATCACTTCTTGGCGTCGCGCGACTGTTTTAATGCTTAAAGGCAAGGCTGAAAGCCTTGAAGAAGACTTTGATCACAATATTAGGCAAGATTTCAAAGCCCCTACGGTAATAAGATTAAGACAGTTTATTAGAGTGCCATATCGTGATATACCTCTAAGTAGAAAAAATATATTTCAAAGAGATAATAATTGTTGTCAATATTGTGGTCTGAAAAATAGAAAACTTTCAATTGATCATGTCTTACCGCGCAGCAGAGGGGGAACAGACAATTGGGAAAATGTAATTACTGCTTGTCTTCAATGCAATGTAATGAAAGGTAGTAGAACTCCTGAAGAGGCAAAAATGCCATTAAGAAGCAAACCCTATAAACCCTTAAATAATATGAGTTTTGAAACCACAAAACAAATTCATTCAGGTCGCCATAAGGAATGGGGCAAATATGTAATTGGTTGGGCATCTTAGTTGATTTAATTTTCAGATTGATTACTCAATTCTTCCATTTGCCTTTTTTGCTCTTCTGCAATACATGCACCAATTACATCTTCCAATTGACCTGCTAGCACTTGTTCAAGAGGAAAATTAATTCCTAATCGATGATCAGTGGTTCTATTATCTTTATAGTTATATGTTCGTATCTTTTCACTTCTATCGCCTGTCCCAACCTGAGACAATCGAGCCGATCTTTCTTTTGCATTGGCCTCTGCTATTTCTAATTCTAATAATTTTGCTCTTAAAATCTCCATTGCCCTCTCTCTATTTTGCAATTGAGAACGCTCCTGAGTACAGAAAACTCGTATACCTGAGGGCTTATGAAATAAATCTATAGCTGTTTCTACTTTATTAACATTTTGCCCACCAGCTCCCCCTGATCTAGCTGTACTAATTTCTAAGTCAGTTGATTCTATTTTTACCTCAACTGGATCAGCCTCAGGCATAACGGCAACAGTTGCCGTAGATGTATGAACTCGTCCTTGAGATTCAGTAGAAGGAACTCTTTGAACTCTATGAACACCTGCTTCAAATTTTAATTGGCTATAAACAGATTCACCTTTCACTGAAAGAATCATTTCGCGAAAACCACCTACATCAGCTTCAGTTGAACTTATAGGTTTTACATTCCACCCTAATTTTTGTCCATATCTCTCATACATTCGTGCCAAGTCACCAGCCCATAAACAGGCTTCACTTCCTCCTGCGCCTGCTCTAATCTCAAGCATTACACTTCTTTCATCTCTGGGATCTTTTGGTAAAAGAGCTAAAGTCAATTTCTGAATTAATTTATCTTTTGAAAATTCAAGATTTTCAAGCTCTTCTCTAGCTAGAAGTTCCATTTCTTTGTCATCCCTGCTCTCTTTAACTAGATTTTTAGCTTCAGTACATTCTTTTTCTATCGTCAGTAGTTCCAAATAATCATGAACTAGAGGTTCTAGACGTGATCTCTCCCTAGAAATTTTCTCTAATTGTTTGGGATCTGATGCAACATCTGGATCAGCAAGTTGCAACTCCAAATTTTGAAAACTACTTTTAGCTGTTTCTAAACGTTTTATTAGGGTAGAAGAATCCATTCTTTTTTTCCCCTAAATCTTCAAATCAAAAAGTGTCAACTTTCTTTTTTTTCTTCTGGTGATTTATTTTTTTGGTCACTTGAATCAGATGAAGCCATGCCATATTTACGCATAAATCTATCGACTCTTCCTTCTGTGTCTAGAATCTTCTGGGTTCCTGTAAAGAAAGGATGATTTCCACTCCAAACATCGACTTGAATTTCAGGTTGCGTAGAACCTGTTGTCATTACAACTTCACCATTACAAATAACTTTTGCTTCTGGATACCAAGTTGGATGTATATCTGATTTAGGCATGGTAAAAAAGAAAATGATTTAATGTGAAAATTGAAATTATCTCTTTGAGAATTGGGGAGCTTTACGAGCTTTTTTAAGGCCATATTTACGCCTCTCTTTTGCTCTGGGATCACGACTAAGATGGCCCTCTACTTTCAGGGGCTTGCGATTATCAAGAGATAGGTCACATAAAGCTCTAGCAGCGCCCTGCTTTATAGCATCAGACTGACCAGTCAAACCTCCACCGTATACATTAACTAAAACATCATAAGAATCACTCAAGCCTAGTGTATTCAATGGAGCTTTAACAGCAGATATATAAGCTGGATTGAAATTCAAATAATGATCTCCAGGGCGACCATTGATAACAATTTCACCTTTGCCAGGAGTTAATCTCACCCTGGCTACTGAAGTCTTTCGTCTACCAGTTCCCCAGTAAACAACTTTGCTTGAGGAACTAGTCATTTGGCAACAGTTTCAGAATTTAAATTGAGTAGTTTAGGCTCCTGTGCTGAATGAGGGTGCTCAGAACCTTTATATACTTTGAGTTTAGTAAATAATTGTCTCCCTAACCTTGTATGAGGAAGCATTCCTTTTATTGCCTTTTCAACTATTCTCTCTGGAATTCTTGATTGTAGGGCCTTAAAGGTTTCTACTTTCATTCCTCCAGGACGTCCAGAGTGTCTTCGATAAAGTTTTTGATCAGGTTTTTTGCCAGTTACTTTGATCTTTTCTGCATTTACGACAATCACAAAATCACCGGTATCTAAATGAGGGGTGAAATTTGGCTTTGTCTTACCCCTAAGAACACTAGCAACTTCAGTTGCTAATCTACCAAGAGTCTGATTCTCTGCATCCACTAGAAACCACTGGCGATCAATTGAATCCGGTGATGGAACTGATGTCTTGTTCATTTCTCCTAAACACCTTTAACACTGAATAAGCACTATCTTTTTAATAATGCTGTTTTAGGAAGTTATCAAGTCAAATAATTGATCTGATTCTTCAGAAAAATAATTCTACACTTTGATGGCTGAAAACTGGCCTTTTTTTACCCATAAAATTTAAATTACTGATTTAATAAAATCCCAAGTATCAGTTTATTAATCTTGTAAATCTTTTGATATTTTTGAAGATTCAAACATTGGCAGTGAAAAGCTGGGAAAAGTGTCAAAACTTTTCTCTTTTGAAAAAATTTTCTCCCCATAGCCAACTCTAATCAAACAAAGGCCATGAGGTGGAGCAGCCTCCTTAACCTCAGAGCGCAAACCCTTTCTCCATCTAAATTTAAAGTCTTCAATAGAAAGTCGTTTCTCACCAACAGCGACTAGTTGACCCATCAAAAGTCTCACCATCCCATACAAAAAGCCGCTGGCCTGAATTTCAGCTGTAACGATATCCCCATCACGACAAATAGAAACTTCTTGCACGGTTGTCAATGAATTAGGCCTATTACTTCCTGCTTTTTGAAACGCTGCAAAATCATGTAAACCTAGCAAATCATTCAAAGCATCCCTCATTAAATCAATATCTAGTCGAACTCTATACTTGTGCCAACTAATATTTTGAAGAAACAGATTGGGATATGAACCATTAAATATAGAATATCTATATCTTCTATATTTGGCAGAATAGCAAGCATGCCAATCAATTGATACTTCAACAGCTTCAAGTACTTTTATAGATGCTGGCAGCCTACCATTTAAGGCTGATGTCCATTTATTAATAGGGATTGGGCCAGTGCAATCAAAATGGACAACCTGCCCAGAAGCATGAACTCCTGAATCAGTCCTGCCTGCTGCTATTACTTTGACAGGTCTAATTGGGTCAAGTTCTGCAATTTTCTCTTCTATGGTTCCTTGAATAGTTCTGAAATTTTTTTGGTTTTGCCAACCCTTATAACCTGAGCCATCATATTGAATAACTAATGCAATTCTTTTAATCAAATTGAATATAAAAAATAAATTAGTTAAAAAAGATATAAAAATTCAATCTAAAAAATTAATATTCTAAACAAGCTCAACAATGGCCATTTCAGAATTATCACCACGACGTGGGGTGGTTCTAACAATTCTCGTATAACCTCCTTGACGATCTCCATATCTCTCTTGGGCCTTTTCAAAAAGAGCATGAACCAACTGCTTATCGTATACATATCCAATAGCTCTTCTTCTTGAAGAAAGACTGCCATCCTTAGCTAAGGTAATCATTCTCTCAGTTTCATCTCTCAAAGCTTTTGCTCTAGCTTTGGTTGTTGTAACTCTACCTTCACGAATTAATTGAGTAGTTAAACCTCTTAGAAGTGCTTTCCTTTGGTCAGCAGGACGACTTAATTGTGCTATTCGACGTTGATGACGCATTGTATTAGCTGTGAAATGTTGTAGTAATAAAACCGAAAGTCATGCAGAAGTTCTACTTTGAGGGATAGAAATTCCTATTCTCTCTAGAGCTTCAATAACTTCATCAGCAGATTTAGAACCGAAGTTCTTAATTTCCAACAAATCCTCATAACTGAAACCCATCAAGTCTGAAACAGAATTCACTTGGGCTCGCTTAAGGCAATTGTAAGCTCTTACTGACAAGTTTAACTCTTCGAGGGGTATTTGGGCCTCTGCTGCAGGCTCTGGCTCCTCAGGAATCTCCTCTACCATAGAGACAGTAGCGAGGGGCTGAAAAAGTTCGATCAATTGATTTGCAGCTTCAGCCAATGCATCATCTGGAGAGGTAGATCCATCAGTTACAAGCTCCATTTTTAATCTTTCTCTGGTAGAGCCACCCTCCGCTACAGCCGTTTCATCAATAGTAAAATTCACCCTGGTTATAGGCATAAATACAGCATCTATTTGAAGTAAATCAATAGCACTTGTTTCTTCGTTTCTTCTATCAACTGGTCTATAACCGATCCCTCTTTCTACATGTAATTCCAATTCTAAGTTGTGACCATCATGAACTGTAGCAATTGGACGATCACCATCAACAACTTCAACTTGGGATGAAAATTGAATATCCTTTGCTTTAACCTCAGCAGGTCCTGTAACAACAAGTCTTCCTATCTCAAGGTCTTGACTGCGACTGTCAACTGAGATTTGTTTGCAATTCAGAAGAATATCCAAAACATCTTCTCTTACTCCAGGAATGGTTGCATATTCATGATTAACTCCAGCAATTCTGACAGCAGTAACTGCGCTGCCCTCAAGTCCTCCCATTAATACTCTGCGTAGGGAATTACCCAAAGTTGTTGCCTGACCTCTTTCAAGAGGTCCAATTAGGAAAACGCCTGTTTGGGAACGATCAGTAGAAACTTGATGGTCGATCCTGTCGATCTGGTATTGCAACACGGTCTAATGCGATGTGGAAAGAAAAGAAAATTTCACTTAAGTGAATAGAATTTAAACGCGTCTGCGTTTAGGCCTCCTACAACCGTTATGAGGAAGAGGTGTGACATCTCTAATCAAAGTAATTTCAAGACCAGCTACTTGCAACGCTCTTATTGCGGTTTCACGACCAGATCCAGGTCCTCTTACAAGAACCTCGATTTGACGCATGCCTTGTTCTAAGGCTCTTCTAGCCGCAACTTCAGCAGCAGTTTGAGCGGCAAAAGGGGTGCCCTTTCGAGCCCCTTTAAATCCACTTGCACCGGCCGATGACCAGGAGATAACTTCACCAGAAGTGTCAGTAATAGAAACAATGGTGTTATTGAAGGTACTTTGAATATGCACAACTCCATTTGGAACGTTGCGCTTTGTCTTCTTAGAACCGGATTTCTTTGAGGTTGTAGCCATTAGGCTGTGCCTTATTTAAAAAAGATTTAGAAATTTACCAAGTGGTAACAGGATACTTAAGAAATTATTTCTTTCTTCCTGCAACAGTTTTTCTCGATCCCCTTCGAGTGCGAGCATTTGTCCTAGTTCGTTGTCCTCGGACCGGCAAACTCATCCTGTGCCTACGTCCACGGACACATCCAATATCTTGAAGTCGTTTCAGTGCCATTCCTTCCTGGCGTCTCAAATCTCCTTCAAGTGTGAATTCTTCAGTAACAGCTCTAAGCTTCTGAACATCACTATCTTCTAAATCCTTTACACGAATATCAGGATTAACTCCTGATTTTTCAAGGATAATTTGGGCTCTGGTTAAACCAATACCATAGATGTAAGTTAAGGCAACTTCTACTCGCTTTTCGCGAGGTATATCGATGCCTGCAATCCGTGCCACTTAGGAATAAATCGAAGGGGGACAATATAAAGTCATCTTAATTTACAGATGACTTTTTTTAAGAAGTAAACGAAAAAAATTAATCGATTAAGTCTTCTTAAATATTCAGGAATCAGCCCTGACGCTGTTTATTACGAGGTCTTTTTTTGTTGATCACATAGATCCGACCTCTGCGCCTAACGATTTGATCGTCAGGACTAATTTTTTTGACTGAGGATCTAACCTTCATTTGGCGAGACTCTCCTATTTCCAAACTACAACCTTACTACATCGTCAGCCTAAAGCTTTCTCAATACATGAAAACACAACATCTATATCATCATTACCATCAATCTCCTTCAAAATTCCTTGCTTGCTATACAGATCTATAAGAGGAGAAGTTTTGTATCTATAGATTTTAAGTCGATTAACAATTACTTCTTCATTATCATCCTCTCTTCCTCGAGCTAACAGCCTTTTAATTAAATAATCGTCGGCAATTTTAATTGATATAACCGCTTCTAAAGGTTGATTGATTTTTTCTAAAAGGTGTTTTAACGAATTCGCTTGATTGACATTTCTAGGGAAACCATCAAGTAACCACCCTTTATTGCTATTGAGCAATCTTCCCTCAACAATTGAAAGGACTAATTCATCACTAACTAACTCTCCTTGATTCATAGTTTCCGCCGCTTTAATTCCTAAAACAGATCCTGAGGAAACCTCATCTCTAAGCAGATCTCCCGTAGACAGATGATCTATCCCATACTTCTTACAAAAGAGATTTGCTTGCGTGCCTTTACCTGCTCCAGGAGGGCCAATAAATAATAATTTTTTTTTCATTTGCAGATCATAGTAAATATTTTATTGGCGGACTAATCCTTCATATCTTTGCGAAATAACGTATGTCTGAACTTGCTTAGATGTATCAATTGCTACTCCAACCAAAATCAATAATGAAGTTGCGCCAAGCCCTTGAAAGGTTTGAACATTAGTAGCTCTTTCAACTGCAGCAGGGACAATTGCTACTGACCCAAGAAATAATCCTCCAAGTAATGTTAGGCGGTTTTGAACACCAGAAAGATAATTAGAGGTGGCTCCACCTGGTCTGACACCAGGAATTGCAACACCACCTTTTTTTAAATTAGAGGCAATATCTATTGGATTAATGGTTAACGAGGCATAAAAATAAGCAAATCCCAAGATAAGTGCAAAGAAAGTTATTGCATATGGCCATGGGTTTGATGAACCTGGATTAAGTGAACTAGCAGCCTTAATAAGTAAAGGGTTTTGAGTGAAATTAGCAATCGTGATTGGGAGAAAAATTAATGCAGAGGCAAAAATTATAGGCATAACTCCTCCAGCATTTAACTTAAGCGGTAAATAACTTTGTCGGCTAGGTAAAAGCGCTGTCCCACCCATTTGACTTTTTGCACTTACTATTGGGATTCTTCTCGCTCCTTCTTGAACAAAAATAATGCCAACAATAGTAATTAGAAACACCATCAAAAGAATTATGATCCCAAGAACATCTGCACGATCTCCAGTTTGAGCTTTTTCAATAGTAGAGCTAAGTGCCTTCGGTAGTGTGGCAACAATATTCAAGAAAATAACCAAAGAAGCTCCTTGGCCGATTCCTTTTTCAGTAATAATTTCACTTAGCCACATAACTATCATCGATCCAGTAACTAAAGCTAAGGATGTTTGAATAACAAATTCAGTTTCTCCAAGACCCTCAACCGCATATTGTCTAAGAATTAATGCGAAAACTGTGCTTTGAACTAATCCCCAACCCAGCGCTACATATCTAGTGATTTGAGCAATCTTCCTTCTTCCTGCCTCACCTTCATTTTTCTGTAGATCTTCCAATTGAGGTAATGATGCAGTGAGCAACTGAATAATGATTGACGCATTAATGAATGGAAGAATACCAAGCGCAAAAATACCTAAGGTTGATATACCACCACCAGTAAAAATATCAAGAAATCCAATAAGCTGGCCTCCCTGATCAATAAACGTCTTAAAAGCCTCTCTATCTATTCCAGGCATAGGAATGTAGATGCCTAGTCTCACAATTAACAATAAACCTAGAGTCGTAATAACTCTTCCTCGAAGTTCATCATTAGTGAAAAGTTGAGTAATTACCTCACCAGCACTTGGATTGCGACCACGACTTATTAACATTTAATAATGATAATTTATTTGAGACTAATGTAGAAAATTATTTTTTCAAGATACTACAACTTAAGTATATACCTCACATGTTCCACCAACTTCTTCAATTTTCTTTTTGGCAGATACTGTGAAGGCTGCAGCTTGAACAGTGAGTTTGACTTCTAATTTACCATTCCCAAGAATCTTGAGAGGATCTTTTGGCTTAGTCAAAATTCCTTCTTTAACCAATAAATCAAGGTTGACGACTGTCCCATCTTTTAATGCATTCAAACTGGAAACATTGAGGACAGTAAAGTTTTTCTGATTAACTATTGGGAAATGTTTTAATTTTGGTACACGCCTATATAGAGGCATTTGACCACCCTCGAAGCCTGGTCGAGTTGGTCTTCCTGATCGGGATTTTTGACCCCTCATTCCAAAACCACAACTAGCACCTTGCCCAGCAGCAATACCTCGACCTTTACGCATTTTTTTACGTCTAGATCCTTTATTTGACTGAAGAGATTCCAATTTAATAGTCATGGTTTTTAAGAATAAATCTGCTCAAGTGAAATACCACGCTCTTTTGCTGTGGCTTTATGAGTTCGCAACTGACTTAATGCAACCATTGCAGCACGAGCGTTATTGAGAGGAGTCTTACTACCTAGCCTCTTAGCAAGAACATTTTTTATTCCAGCCAACTCTAAAACAGTTCGAATTGAACCTCCCGCAATTACCCCTGTTCCAGGAGCTGCAGGACGAATTAATACACTTGCCGCTCCATCTCTACCATTAGAAAGAGTTGGTATAGAGCTATTTCGAGTTAGTGGAACACGAACTAAATGTTTCTTACCATCAGCAACGCCTTTTCGCACAGCACCAATAACATCTCCAGCCTTTCCAACCCCAACCCCTACTTGACCTTTTTCATTACCTACTACAACTATCGCTCTAAAACTCATTTTCTTTCCGCCTTTGACTGTTTTGGAAACCCTTCTAATTTGAACAACTCGTTCTTGCCATTCAGAGTCTCGTTCTTGCCCTCTTCGATCTCTCCTTCCCCCGCGTTTTTCGCCTCTATTGCGACGATTTTCCTGCCTGCCATCAGCGGCAGGAGGAGCATCTGATGATCCAGAAGTTCTTTTCTTTTGAGATTGGTTTTTAGAATCTGTCATTATTCAAGCAATAATTAAAAGTTCAAGCCTGCCGTTCTGGCAGCGTCGGCTAGAGCTTTAACCCTGCCATGATAGATGTTTCCACCCCTATCAAAGATAACTTGTTTGATGCCTTTTGATAAAGCTTTTTTTGCAACAAGCTCTCCTACTGCTGTAGAGGCATCGCAACTTCCAGCATTAACTTTCAGAGAGGCTTTTAAGTCTTTATCAAGGGTTGACGCAGCACATATAGTGTTTTGAGCATCATCATCTATGATTTGAGCATAGATATGGTTATTAGAACGAAAAACCGCAAGCCTAGGGCGAGCCTCTGTTCCGCTTAAGTTCCTTCTCAAGCGTTTATGTCGTTTTTGGGTCTGTTGTTTTCTAGAAAGTTTTGACATGACTTAAAAAATTTAAAAGACAAATAAGCAAAATTAAGCTTTACCTGATTTACCAGCTTTTCTAATTATTTGTTCACCTTCATATTTGATTCCTTTACCTTTATATGGTTCTGGAGGCCTTATTGCTCTTATTTTTGCAGCTTCATTGCCAACTAATTCTTTATCAGGTCCGGTTACAATCACATTTGTATTATTTTCTACTTTGAAAGTTATTCCTTCAGGAGGAACAACCTCAACAGGGTGACTATAGCCTGCACTAACAACAAGAGTTTTACCTTTTACCTGAGCTCTTGAGCCAACACCAACAATCTCAAGTTTTTTTGTATAACCATTGCTGACTCCCTCAACCATATTTGCAACAAGAGATCTACATAATCCATGCATTTCCCTTGATTTTCTCTTTTCATTTAATGGTTTAACAATAATTGAATTGTCGTTTTTGCTTAGGATTACTCCATCAGGAAGGGTTCGCTGAAGTTGACCTTTGGGACCTTTTACTGTGATTGAAAGGCCTTCTAATTTAATATCTACCTTTTCAGGAAGGGAGATTGGTTTTTTTCCAGTTCGAGACATAATAAATACCTAATCAACAGACATAACAGAGGACTTCTCCTCCAACACCTTGCTTGCGAGCATCACGATCACTCATGACTCCCTTAGAAGTGGAAATTATTGCAACTCCAAGCCCTCCTAACACTTTTGGCAATCCCCGAGTGTTTTTATAAATCCTGAGCCCAGGCTTACTAACCCGCTGCATTGAACGAATAATGGGTGAGCGATGCTTACCGGTATATTTCAATCCAAGAATGAGCTGCTTTTTAAAGCCTTCTCCTTCTTCATTGATTTCTGCTATGAATCCCTCTCGTTGAAGAACCTTAGCTATACTAAGGGACATTCTTGAAGCAGGGATTTTGGTTTTTTCATGACGTTTTTCACTTGCATTGCGTATGCGAGTGAGCATGTCTGAAATTGGATCGTGGTTGGCCATAGTATTTAGCTAATCAAACTCATTTTTTACGGAAAGGCATTCCCATTTCACTAAGGAGAGCCTTACCTTGTTCATCAGAGGAAGCACTGGTAACAATCGTGATGTCCATGCCTCTAATAGTGTCGACTTTGTCAAAAGTAATCTCAGGGAAAATAAGTTGTTCTTTGACTCCAATGGTGTAATTTCCGCGGCCATCAAAGCTTTTTGGACTCACACCACGAAAATCTCTGATTCTTGGAAGCGCCAAATTAATGAACCTTTCTAAGAATGCGTACATCCGATCACCCCTAAGTGTGACTGCGCAACCTATTGGCATTCCTTGTCTGATCTTAAAAGTAGCAATAGCTTTCTTGGCCCTTGTAACGAGTGCTTTTTGTCCAGAAATTGTTGCCATTTCAGCTAGAGAAGCTTCTAATGCCTTGGAATTCTGTGCAGCTTCACCAAGCCCTCTGTTTAAAGTAACTTTTTGCACTTTAGGAACTTGATGAACATTTTTCAGACCAAGATCTTTTAAAAGCTTTGGTCTAATTGTTTCTCGATAGCGGGTTTTTAGTGACATAGCTGGAAAAAATTAATTCTGGTCTTGGTCAGAATTCAATTAAGAAAAAAGTCTGATTGATTTAATTCAGACAAAGGAAAAGTGAATTAATTAATCAATTAATTCCCCTGTCTTCTTTAATCGTCGTTTCTTTGATCCGTCTTTATCTAGAAAGATTTCAACCTTACTAGCAACTTTTTCTTTATTGGAGTAAATCATTACATTTGAAGCATGTAAAGAAGTTTCTTTGGTCTCTATGCGACCAGTTTCTCCTTCTTGAGATGGTTTTACATGCTTTGTTCTTTGATTTATTCCTTGAACTACAACTCTATTTTCATAAGGAAGTGTTTGAAGAACTTCGCCAGTTTTACCCTTGTCCTTTCCAGAAATAATCTGAACTGTATCTCCTTTACGTATTTTCATTTTGATGCGATCAGCAGGAGCTTTGGATTTGTTAATTGCTGGCATGACTAAATAACCTCCGGAGCTAAAGAGACGATTTTAGTAAAATTGCGCTCTCTTAATTCTCGTGCGACGGGACCAAACACCCTAGTACCTCTTGGGTTTTGATCATCATTGATAAGAACAGCAGCGTTGTCATCAAAGCGAATTGAATTTCCTGTCTCTCTTCGCATAGTTGCTCTAGTACGAACTACTACAGCTTTGACAACGTCTGACTTTTTAACTGACATGTTTGGCATCGCATCTTTAACAGACGCGACAATGACATCACCTACGTGGGCATACCGACGATTAGATCCCAAGACCCTAATACATTGCAAGCGCTTGGCACCGCTGTTATCTGCAACAGTGAGAAATGTTTCTTGCTGAATCATTTTGCAGCCTCCTTGGATTTCATCCCCTTAATGAGAACATCGGTCACAGTCCATCGTTTATGAGCGCTCATAGGAGGAGACTCCTTAATTCGAACTCTGTCACCCACTTTGCAATTATTGTCTGCATCATGAGCTTTATATCGTGTAGTACGACTAATAATTTTCTGGTAGATAGGATGTGGAAATCGATTCTCCACTGCTACTACAACTGTTTTTTGCATTTTGTCACTGACAACAGTGCCTACCATTTCCTTAAGTGCCATAACTAGAAAATCAAGATGATGTGTTTGAGCGGCTTCGCTCGTTAGAAACCGTTAAAAGTTGAGCTAATTCGGTTCGTGCCTCTTTGAAACGGTGAGTTTTCGCTAGCTGTCTAGTGGCTTGCTTAAAACGAAGATCAAAAAGTTCTTTACGAAGATTTTCAATCTTTTCTGATATCTCGGAATCAGAGAGATTCCTTACATCTTTCGTAGTTGTTTTGCTCATGATGATGACTCCGAATCATCTGCTGTAACTGGCGTTTTAGCAGGTTTATAATTTCCCTTATTGAGATCTTCATCTAGGGAAATAAATTTTGTTTTTACTGGCAACTTGTATTGAGCAAGACGCATTGCCTCTTTTGCAATTTCCTCTGTAATTTCTTCTCCACCCATCTCAAACAAGACTCGACCAGGTTTGACAACAGCAACCCAAAATTCTGGATTACCTTTACCAGATCCCATTCTTGTTTCAGCAGGCCTCATCGTTACTGGCTTATCGGGGAAAATACGAATCCAAATCTGTCCTCCCCTTTTCACATAACGAGTCATAGCTCGTCGACTCGCCTCAATTTGCCTTGAGGTAACCCACCCACAGTCTTGGGCTTGCAAAGCAAATTGACCAAACGCGATTTTGTTGCCTCTAGTGGCAACGCCGCGCATACGGCCTCTTTGTTGTTTGCGAAATTTGGTTCTTTTGGGACTAAGCATGATTAAAACTCCTTATTTACCTTCATTGGAACGATCCTCAAATTGTTGAGGTCTTCGATTACCCCTATTGCGTCTTGGAGAAGAGCCAACAGGTAATGGCTGTTCTTCTTTAGGAAGAACTTCGCCTTTGAATACCCATACCTTGATTCCTAAAACGCCATAAGTTGTACTTGCGACTTTGGTTGCATAATCAATTTCTGCTCTCAAAGTATGCAGAGGGACTCTTCCTTCACGGGTCCATTCAGAACGTGCAATTTCTGCTCCATTCAACCTTCCACCGACTTGAATTTTCAGGCCTAAAACACCAGCTCTTTGTGCTCTTTGAACAGCCATTCGAATTGTTCGTCTAAATGCAACACGCTTCTCTAGTTGCTGAGCAATATATTCTGCAAGAAGGAAAGCATCAGCATCGACTTTTTCTACTTCAACAACATTGATGCGTACTTGTCGATTTCTATCACCAATTGTTTTTTGAATACCAGATCTGAGTTCTTCAATACCACTTCCTTGCCTACCAACAATTACTCCAGGCCGAGCAGTTTTTAATTCGACCTCAAGTTGATCTGCTTTTCGAGCAATCAATACATCACTTATCCCTGCAGCTCCATATTTTTTCTTGATGAAAGTACGAATTCGATCATCTTCTTGGAGTAGTAAAGGATAAGTTTTACTAGGTGCGTACCATTTAGAACGATGCTCTTGGGTAATACCAAGCCTAATGCCAGTAGGGTGAATTTTATGTCCCATCAGTCTGAATCCTCAGAATTGGTTAGTTGATTAGCCGAAACAGAAATGCTGATGTGGCATGTCTGCTTTTTGATGGCAAACGCTCTGCCTTGAGCTCTAGGCCGATAACGTTTCATGGGTGGGCCCATATCAGCCGTAGCAGTAGTAATTACCAAAGAAGAAGGATCAAGACCAAGATTATTTTCTGCATTAGCAACAGCTGATCTCAATACCTTAGTTATTGGCTCAGTTGATCGATAAGGCATAAATTCAAGCATGATTAATGCATCTCTATAGGTTCTGCCTCTTATTTGATCAAGAACACGGCGTACTTTTGAAGCAGATCCGCGAATGTAACGCCCATGAGCTTGAGCTGCAGTTTTAGGTAATGAAGTAGTCATGATTAACGGGCTCCTTTTTTATCTCTGATGTGACCTCTGTAGGTTCGAGTTGGAGCAAATTCTCCTAATTTGTGACCAACCATTTGCTCAGTTATAAAAACAGGTATATGGCTCTTACCATTGTGAACAGCAATTGTATGGCCAATCATCATTGGCAAAATTGTTGAAGCTCTGGACCAAGTTTTGATGACGGCTTTATCATCATTAGAGTTTTGCTTCTCAATTTTTCGAAGCAAACTGTCTGAAATAAAAGGCCCTTTTTTAAGTGAACGTCCCATAACGATTTAAAAGAATTGGTAAAGAAAGATAGAAATCATGAATCGCGACCTCCTCTACTTCGTTTGGATACTCGACGACGTTTTCTAAGAACGTACTTGTTACTAGGCTTGTTCTTCTTCCTGGTTTTCAACCCAAGAGCCGCCTTGCCCCAAGGCGTCACAGGTCCAGCACGACCAACTGGTGCCTTGCCTTCTCCTCCTCCATGTGGGTGGTCACATGGATTCATAACACTTCCTCTCACTTGAGGTCGTCTACCAAGCCATCTTCTTCTTCCAGCTTTTCCTAAGCTTGTATTTCTAATTTCAGAATTCCCAACCTCTCCAAGGGTTGCGTAGCATTCTTGTCTGACTAAACGAACCTCAGTTGAAGGTAATTTCAAAGCGACATAATCGCCTTCTTTAGCCATAACCTGAGCACTAGCTCCAGCAGTGCGAACCATCTGTCCTCCTCGACCTGGATATAACTCCACACAATGAACACTTGAACCTAAGGGCATGGAAGAAAGTGGTAAAGCATTACCAGTTTCAATTGGGGCATCTGGGCCCGAAACCACTTCTTGACCAACAGTTATCCCTGCAGGTGCAAGAATATATCTCTTCTCACCATCAGAGTAAAAGAGAAGTGCAAGTCTTGCATTCCGATGAGGGTCATAATGAATTGCGGCAACCTTCGCGGAAACACCGTGCTTATTACGACGAAAATCAACAATCCTATATAACCTTTTGTGCCCCCCACCTCTGTGGCGACAAGTAATAACTCCTCTATTATTACGCCCTTTCTTTCGATGCTTAGAAACAAGGAGTGAACGCTCTGGCTTGCTAGAGGTAACTTCACTAAAGTCAGTGACTACTCTCGTACGAGTACCAGGTGTATAGGGTTTAAAACTTCTTATTGCCATTGTGTTAAGCCTCCTCAGATTCAGGGAACAACTGAATGGAGTTGCCTTCTGCAAGGCGAACCACAGCCTTTTTGACTTGAGGTCTCTTCCCAGAGAACCTACCAACTCGTCTGCTTTTTCTTGGAGGGTTCATGGTACTAATACCAAGAACCTTGACATCAAACATTTTTTCAACAGCAGCTTTTATATCAGGCTTAGCCGCTCTTGGATCGACTTCAAAAGTGTACTGATTTAAATCCAAAGCTTTTGTAGCCTTCTCAGTAATTAAAGGTCGCTTAATCACATCAGTAAGTCGCTCATCAAAAAATTTAGTCATTACCGTATACCTCCTTAATAGTTGATAATGCGTCTTCACCTATTACCAATGAATTGGCATTGAGAAGGTCAAACACATTTAATTGATCAGCAGAAATAAGTTTGATTTTTTCTAAATTTCTAATTGAGCGCTTAATGATCTCTGAAGGTTGCTTGAGAATAATGAGAATTTTTTGATCAGAATCAATTCCTATCCTTTTAAGTAGGGCAAGAATTTCACTTGTTTTAGGAACTTCAAGTTTTAAGCCAAAGTCTTTAATGATTTTCGCGTCTGAGAGCCTACTCATGAGAGCAGTACGAAGAGCTAGTCTCCGTTCCTTCCTATTCATCTCTAAATTATATTGCCGAGGCTTAGGGCCAAAGGTAATTCCACCGCCTGGACGAAGAGGAGTTCTAATCGAGCCTTGTCTTGCTCTACCAGTTCCCTTTTGCTTATAGGGTTTGCGACCGCCGCCTCGAACCTCAGACCTAGTCAGAGTGCTTGCAGTTCCTTGACGGCTGTGGGCCTGTTGACGCAAAACAGCACGATGTAATAAATCTGCTGCTGAGGATTCCTTAGCGGTTTTTAAATCAATTGATGATTCTCCAGCTTCTTTGCCTTGCCAATCAAGAACAGTACAGTTAGTCATCATTTACCTCCTTGCTGGGTAGAGACGCCAACTCTTTTGGCAGGTCTAATATTTAAAAGAGATCCTGGCTTCCCTGGAACAGATCCTTTTACTACCAATAAATTGTGATTTGTATCTATCTTCAGAATTTCGAGGCCTCTTGTGGTGACTTTTTTACCACCCATACGACCAGCCATCCTTTTCCCGGGATAAACGCGACCAGGAGTTGTTCCAGCTCCTGTCGAACCAGGTAAGCGATGATTCTTTGAACCGTGACTCATAGGACCTCGGCTAAAGCCATGTCGCTTTTGATAACCTGCGAATCCTCTACCCATAGTGTCGCCACTAACATCAACTTTTTGACCTTTTTCGAAATCATCGACAGTTATTGACGCTCCAAGTTTAAATTCATCAGAATTTTCTACTCGGTACTCTCGAAGATGGCGCAAAAGGTCATCTCCTGATTTTGCAAGATGACCTTTTGAAGGCTTGTTAATAAGTTTTTCACGAATTAAGTGAAAGCCTATCTGTACAGCGGAATAGCCATCCGTATCAGTAGATTTCAATTGAGTGATTCGACAGGGACCCGCTTCGATCAATGTGACTGGAACGGCTCTGCCTTGATCATCGAAGAGTTGGGACATGCCCAACTTCTTACCTAAGATTCCTAAAGACATGAGTTAAATAAACGCCAGCAAAAGGTCAATCTGTAAAGAGAGAGACTTGGAATCTGAATAAATCGCCTATCTAGCCAAAAAAGTTGAAATTAATTGAAGTTCAATTTATTTGGGAAAAGCTAGCGACAATCAGCTGGCTGAGACTTTTCTAAACTTTTCAAAAAGTTCAAATAGTATCTCGCAAAAGAAAATCAATTCTTTTGTACGGGCCAAAAAGACTAAACGCAAACGTCTAGCCTGCTTAAGCATCTAGAGGCCCGGCTAGCGGACGGGCATAGAAAAGCTTTAGCAACTTATAAGATTACACTACAAACGTCCATTTTGTGTGATGCTTCAGTTGAACAAGATAAAGAATTTGATTTAAAGATGCCTTTATTACTTTCTGGTCAGAAATTTCGCACTGATCTTGAATCATATGGGTGTCTTGCCATCCTTACTCCATTGGAAGGAGGAGCAGAAACTCGTTTACTTCGAAGACTTAGAGCTAGTGGGTATCAGACTCAACTAACTTCCGCTAGAGGGTTAGGTGATCCAGTAGTCTTTCTTACCGAATTACATGGCATAAGACCTCCACATTTGGGGCATCAAAACGTTGGTAGAAACGGTGCTTTAGGCGAAGTACAACAAGTTATTCCTCAATTAAATGAATTGTTAGTGGAAGATAAACCCTTAGTTCTTTGGTTATTAGAGGGCCAAGTTTTATCCAAGTCAGAACTACTATCAATTCATAATCTTTGCCAAAAAGAACCTCGAATTAAAATTGTGATTGAAATGGGAGGAGCTCGAAGTATTCAATGGCAACCATTAAATGAATTCATCAATAACAAGTAGAAATTAATCAAGGTGATTAATCACAATTCAATTTGTCATTCTGAAGCTCTAAAAAAAGGTAATTGGGTAAAATTAATCTGTGGCGCAAGTAATCAAGACTTACCTTCAATAACTGATCTTTGCTCAATTTATGGAGCTGCTGGTGTTCATTGCATTGATCTTGCTGCCGACGAAGCAGTTATAAATGCAGCTCGCAATGGTCTTGATTGGGTTTTTAAAACACATGGGAAAAGGCCATGGCTAATGATCAGTTTGAGTGATGGGAAAGATGCACATTTTCGTAAGGCTTGGTTTAATCCAGATTTGTGTCCTTCAAATTGCTTAAGACCTTGTCAAAACATTTGTCCAGCTCACGCGATTGAGAACGCAGGTGGTGTAAATGCTAATAAATGTTATGGATGTGGTCGATGTATTGATACATGCCCATTAGGAATCATTCAAGAAAAGGATCGAAGATTAACTCTGAAAGATTTTGCTCAATTGTTAATAAAAATAAAACCAGATGCAGTAGAAATTCATACTGCTCCAGGAAGAGGAGCTGAATTTGAAAAGACAATCAAGGAAATTTTCAAAGTAGATCTGCAGCTAAAGCGATTATCTGTTAGTTGCGGATTACAAGGGCATGGTATCAATCATGAAGAATTAGCAGAAGAACTTTGGCTCCGTCATAAATTCCTGAGGATTCATAATCAAAAACCTCTTTGGCAACTTGATGGGCGCAGGATGAGTGGAGATCTTGGAGCAGGTGCAGCAAAGATTGCAGTCAAACTTTGGGAAAGAATACGTCCAATAGCTCCACCAGGCCCCTTACAACTTGCTGGCGGGACTAATGAATCGACCATTGAGTACCTCCCAAAAATTAATGGGCCTGAAGGAGTTGCTTTTGGAGGTAAAGCAAGAAAAATAATCCAACCATGGTTAGAAGAGGCTCAACGAAAACAAATTAGTCTTAGAGATTGGCCAGAAGGCTGGGAAGCAGCTCTTTCAGAAGCGAAAAAACTAGTAAATCCTTGGCTCATAAGAAAATCTTCATAATTAAATGCTTCTAGCCATAACAGTCATACGAAAGCATTATTGAGATAGGTTTAAGAAGAAATTTTCCTATTAGCTAAAAAAAACTTGATAAGGACATGACAGGATTGAATCAAATATGCAATTATCTAAGAGAAAGAATCCAAATCTGTTGCCATCAATTGCAACCTTAGATCTGGAATAATGGGCCGTCGCCAAGTGGTAAGGCATCGGGTTTTGGTCTCGACATTCCTAGGTTCGAATCCTAGCGGCCCAGTTTTCAACTTTTGGTGATCGAAAAACCTTTACTTGTTCTTGATTTTGATGGTGTCATAGTTGACGGCATTAATGAATATTGGGCAAGTTCTCGTCAAACTTGTCTAAACATATTTTCTTCGCAAGAAAAAGAAAGAATTCTTTTACCGAATGAGATTCCTGCAACTTTTAAGGCCATGAGACCCTGGGTGCATCATGGTTGGGAAATGGTTATCTTGGCTGCTGAATGTTCAGATAAAAACAGTCAACTAAACTTAAAAGGTATTCAAAATTACTCCGAAAATTACTCCGAAGAATGTTCTGCAGCACTTATTAGGTGGAGTTGGACACCTTCTCAACTACAAAAAGCTTTAGATCAAACTCGACGAGAAGCAATATCAAATAATTTTAATCAATGGTTAAATTATCATCAGCCTTTTTCTTCGGTAGTTCAACGGCTCCAGATACTCGAGAGTGAAGGATTGGAATTTGCTGTTTTAACAACAAAAAGTATTGAGTTCACAAAAAAACTTTTGAGTTCTTTCGGGCTTGAGCCAAAACTTATTTTTGGTCACGAGTCAGGAAGCAAAATCGATGTTTTGAACGAACTTTTACACAAAAGAATAATTCAAGGATTTATTGAAGATCGTCGAAGTACCTTAGAAAAAGTCCTAGAAGATCCCAAGGCAAGATCTGTCCCTTGTTATTTAGCAAACTGGGGATACTTAAAACCCCAAGATCGGAAGAATCTTCCGTCTGATATTAAATTAATAAATCTAGAAATATTCAGAGAACCTATTTCGAACTGGCCTTGACTAAATAGCGTACGTCTGTACTATCGGTTTAATTGATATTCGTTAAGGATTTGAGCATTTAATTATCAATCCCAAACCAACGTCTGTTGTTATCCATCTCAATTAAAGTTATTTGTCATGTCAATCGAAATTAAGCCACTCCAATCATCTAACTCTAAAAAAATAGATCCAAAATGTGGAGAGAAAGAAAAAGCATTGAGTTTAGTGGTTGGGCAAATAGAACGCAACTTCGGGAAGGGTTCGATCATGCGCCTAGGGGACGCTTCAAAAATGCGAGTAGAAACTATATCGACTGGTGCTCTAACGCTGGATTTAGCTCTGGGGGGGGGCTACCCAAAAGGACGTGTAGTAGAGATTTATGGTCCAGAAAGTTCTGGAAAAACAACGCTTACATTACACGCAATAGCAGAAATTCAACGTAACGGCGGAGTTGCTGCCTTTGTAGATGCAGAGCATGCTCTTGATCCAGTCTATGCAGCCTCTCTCGGTGTTGATGTAGAGAATCTTCTCGTATCTCAACCAGATACAGGAGAGATGGCATTAGAAATTGTTGACCAACTTATTAGATCTGCTGCAGTTGATTTAGTTGTTGTTGACTCAGTCGCTGCACTTACACCTCGTTCAGAGATCGAAGGAGAAATGGGTGATCATTCAGTAGGTGCCCAAGCTCGTCTAATGAGTCAAGCGATGAGGAAAATCACTGGAAATATTGGTAAATCTGGATGCACAGTCATTTTCTTAAATCAATTACGTCTAAAAATTGGTATTACATATGGAAATCCAGAAACAACAACTGGTGGCAATGCTCTTAAATTTTATGCCTCTGTAAGATTAGATATTCGTCGAATTCAAACATTAAAGAGAGGAACAGAAGAATATGGAATTCGTGCAAAAGTAAAAGTCGCAAAAAACAAAGTCGCACCTCCATTTCGAATAGCCGAATTTGATATTCTTTTCGGAAAAGGAATTAGTACACTTGGGTGTCTTCTTGATTTAGCAGATGAAACTAATATCGTTACTCGTAAAGGAGCTTGGTATAGCTATGAAGGTGACAATATTGGACAAGGAAGAGACAATACCATTACTTGGCTGGAACAAAATCCAGAATCAAAAGAAATAATTGAGAAGTTAGTAAAAGAAAAATTAACCGAGGGATCAGAAGTAAGTGCTAATTCAATGCGTCCATTAGCTACAGCTGCTCGAAATGCGTCATCTCGACCAAGCTTAAGCCAGGTTTCAGCGAACGGCTAAAAATAAGAAATTACATCATTTAACTTTATCTGATATCTGCAGGAATCCACCAGCCTGCAGCAGGTCCAATAAAGCGAACAATAATCCAAAGAACTACTAAAGCAGCAATACCAATCCATCCTGCACGAATACTTAATTGAATAAATTGATCTCTTTGAGCTTGCGTGACGGGGAACCAAGAGACAATACGTGGTGACTCATTCTTAGAATTTTTATTGCCACGTGGTTTCAAACCTTGTTCAGATCTTCGGCGAGCTTCTCCCATTATAAAAAAACAATATTTTTTAATCTAAGAGATTGATTTTAATAAGGCAATAAACGCTCTAAAGCAACCCACGGTTCAAGAGCTTCAAATATCAGTTTTCCCCAACTTCTATAGTGCATGCGGCCGTCAAGTATAGCGACCCGAGCATCTTTACCCCTAATTATTGCAAGCGATTTGAGAAGGATAGTAAGAGTTTCAGGGAAAAGAAATTCTCGAAACCAGTCACGACCTTGATGCTTAAGCATTTCAACTTTAGCCACAATCCATGGTGATTCTAAAGTAGGCAATGGAATCACTGGAAAAATCAATTGACCTGGTATTGGTAAAGTGTACTGATGAATAATCCACCAGTTACAACTACAACAAATAATCCCATTAGTCTCAATATTAGTAGTTTCATGAACCACTCTCAATCCAAATTCTCCAGCCAATTCACTAGTTATCTGAAGTCGTAGTTGCAAGTCATCTACCAAAATAATGGTTGGATGAGTACTACCAAGAATCAATCTTTGACACTGTCTTATAATATGACGATAAAAATGAGGCGTATTTGGTAAAGGTTGTCTTTTAGGAACAAATAAAGAAATAGGTTCTTGATCAAATTTATTTCCTAAATTTACCTTCACAGTGAAAGTAAATATTTTACTATTTAAATCTAAAAAGAGAGAATCGCTTTGACCTGAATTAGTCAGCATTAAAAGAGTATTTTTTGATAACAGGCCTGAAAGAGTTTGCAAAGGAAGTAAAGGTTGAATATACCAATCCCAACTCAGCTTTCGATTATCTAGTTTCGCCCATGTTACCCATTCATTGTTGACCGCATTAAAAGCTCGTTTCCAAGGCATTGCGGAAGGCAAGTCATCCTTGAGAATTTCTTTTAATACTAAAAGTTCCATTTGATCAATTCTTATGACAGCATCAGCACTTACTGAATGACTGAAAAGACTTCGACTTAGGCGCTCATGAACCTCAATAATTGAAGCTTCAAAACGTGAATGAGAAGCAATTAAATCCTCCCAATCTTTTGGAGTAATTTTAATAGACATAGCTTGTCTAAGCTCACCAGAGATAAACTCAGATTCAGGAAAAATTAATTGACGATTTTTTAATAAATCTTTTTCATTTGCATAAATAAGATCTTGGTATTTTAAAACCCAAATTTTTTTATCTGAGGGAATTAATTCAATTCCTTCTACATAATCGAAACCTAATTGACTAGATCTTAACTTTGGTAATTCCACTTCAAAGAGAAGTCGACTTTGTCTCTCTGAAAGAATCAGCACAATATTATTGTTATGCAAACAAAGTGGAATCAAAAGGCCAGGCCACCAAAAATTTCTACTGTCACTTGATAATTGAATAAAAGTATTATCTTTACGACTTAAGCTTCTAGAAATCAATCTTGTTAGGGTCAAATTATGAGGCCATAGAGCAAGATTCTTTTGATAGTATTTTTTTAGATGTTTATGCGAATTCACCTCAAGCATTAGTAGGGCCTTTTATCAAAAAATTCTTTTAATCATGTTGCCCTATCAATAAAGATATAGAACAATACTATTTATGGAGCTTAAAACAAAACCCGCTGAAAATATTGGAATTGTTGGATTAGGTCTAATTGGAGGCTCCTTAGGCCTAGATCTCCAAAAGCTTGGATATACAGTTTATGGGATTACTCATCGAGAAAAAACTGCACAAAAAGCCCAAGAAAGAAAACTAGCCCAAATTGTTAGTACTGATGCCAGTGTATTAAAAAATTGTTCTCTTATTTATATTGCTTTACCACTTGAGCAGCTACTAAATCCTTCCTCAGCTTTAATTAATGCCATTCCTAGAAATGCTGTTGTTACTGATGTTGGATCTGTAAAAGTCCCTATTTTAAATACTTGGAACAAACTACATCCGCGTTTTGTAGCCAGTCATCCTATGACAGGAACGGAAGAATCCGGCGTTAACGCAGGTCAACATAATTTATTTAAAAATAAGCCATGGGTCGTTACTCCAAATAAAGAAACCGATCAAAAAGCACTCGAAGTGGTTCACCAAATTTCTTTGTCACTTGGAAGCCAATGGATACGCACTGAAGCTCAAATACATGATGAAGCTGTTGGCTTGATTTCCCATTTACCAGTGCTAATTAGCGCAGCATTGCTCAATACACTTAGTACAGATGTAAACCCTTCCTTATATTCACTTGCAAAAAATATTGCATCCAGTGGGTTTGCTGACACCTCTAGGGTTGGAGGTGGTAACCCAGAGCTAGGAGTCTCAATGGCAAAATTTAACAAGAGAAATATTGAGAGACATTTGGCATCTTATAGAGATTCTCTAGATCTTTTTGAAAAATATTTACTTGAAGAGAACTGGTATGAACTCGAAAAAATACTAGTCAATACACAGGAAGAAAGGCAGAATTTTATTTAAAATCTACTCATTCAAGACAGGTATATTCAAATGTCTACCTTTAGATTCCATTAATTGCCTGACAACCATCATGGCTGATTGGCTTACGCCAGCTGTACCTTCGCCGGGATATATTGAATCTCCACAAAGCCATAACCCTCTAAGAGGGGTTCTACTTGATAAGCCAAAAGGTCCAAATTGATCTGGATGTTGACCAATTCCACCGACGATTCCACCAGGACGTCCTGTCCACCTTTCAAAGCTTCTTGGGGTTGAAAGTTCTTGATGATCCCAACTCGTGTCTAGCAAATCAAACTTTTTATTTAAAATAGTTATAATTTGTTTCACAACAATATTTTTTTGTCTTGCATAAGATTGATTATCTAGATAAGACCATTGATCAATATCAACAAATACACTTGCAATCAAAGTAGCCATTCCAGCTGGTGCGCGTTGATCATCTTCCATACTTATAGAAATAAATATAGAGCCAAAATGCTCATCGAATATTTGAATATGCCCTGGACAATCCAGTGGTAAATCAGCACGACGGAGAGCTCCATAGAACACTAGAGCTCCACTAGGTTTAGGTAGTTTTTTTATCCTTTCACGATATGTTGTCGATAAACCTCCATCTATAGGAAATAAATCTATAAGAGATTGAGGAGGCAAACTGAAGACAATATCTGATGCTTTCAGCTGTATAAAATTTTTTCTTCTATCAATTATATGGACATCAAAAATATTTTGATTTTTTTTACTTAATATTTTGGTTACTCTATGCCCTATTAAAAGACTTCCACCATCTCTTAAAAAACTATCTTTCAAACTATCGCTAAGGATTTGCATTGATCCATAAAGATGCCATAGTCCTCTCGGATATTGAGCCATTTGAAGAACAGTTGCACCGTATAAAGCTGCCGTTCTACTCGCTGGCTCTTGAGAGTAAAGTTTTAATTGGAGGTCTAGAAAACTTCGTAGTCGTCTATCTTTATGACAACCAGTTATTGTGAGCAAGTCTGCAATAGTCAACTTACTCAAAAAACCTGTTAAAAGATTTGAAGGACGTATTGCTCTAATTAATTGACTTAAATCCCAAAAATTTCTTACCGGAAGTATTGGATCTCTTTCGACAAATTTCCAGTTACTTTGGTGAATTTTAAAACATAATGACCAAAAAGTTTCACTCCCAGGAAACTGTTCTTGTCTTTCTTTTTCCCATCTCATTGGATCATGCCAAAGATTGATTGGCCCACTCCCATCACCAAGAAGGACTGAACAACCAGGATCTAAAATCTTTGCATCAGGTACCGGAATATCTAAATAATTAAATAAACGATGATGAATTCCTCCCTTCTCAAGGCCTGCTACTTGGGTAGCGCCTACATCAAAGGTATAAGCACCCCTTTGAAAAGTTCCTGCACAACCACCTAGTTGATTATGTGCTTCGACCAAAGTTACTGGATACCCTTCTTTGGCGAGAAGAGCAGCACCTGTTAAACCAGCTATTCCTCCCCCAACGACAATGATAGATTCTTCAGACATAAGCAAATATCAAGTGAGAAGTAAGTGAATGGAAGACTTAATACAAAAGGCACTGTCGAATTCAAATCAAGTAAGCCAAAACTCAGGAATAGAAAAAATCTTTCCTGTAGGAGGGGGTTGTATCCATAAAGCTTGGTGCGTTCATTTTCAAAATGGCAAAAAAGTTTTTGCCAAATCCAATCACATTGACAATATTAATATGTTTAAGTTTGAACGTGAGTGTCTTTTAGCTCTAAACAGATTTGCTAATGCATCTTATATCCGAATTCCAAAGCCAATTGATCTCATAAGTTATCAGCACATATCTCTGCTTATTCTAGAGTGGATAGATCTAATACAATCTCAACAAAATCGTCTTGGCAAAGGCTTAGCGTTATTGCATAAATCTTCAACTGACGCAAACAATGAAAACTTTGGGTGGGCAGAAGAAGGCTTTATTGGTTCGAATAGTCAATTAAAAGGATGGGATAGAGATTGGGGGAGGTTCTTTGTTAATTATCGTCTTAGGCCACAACTTATAAAAGCAGCTGAATGGGGCGTTAAAATTGAAGAATATGAGGAAATTTTAATATATTTAAGATCTTATTTAAATAACCATCATCCAAGTGTCTCGTTAGTTCATGGTGATCTATGGTCCGGTAATTGTGGAAGTACTAGAAATGGTTTAGGAAGCTTATATGATCCTGCTTGTTACTGGGGTGATCGAGAAGTTGATATTTCAATGACAAAATTATTCGGCAATTTTAATATTGAATTCTACAAAGGATATGAAGAAATTTGGCCACTAGACAATTGCGCAAATAATAGAACTGAGATATACAACCTTTACCATTTACTTAATCACGCAAATATTTTCGGTGGATCTTATAAAGATGCCACTTTGAAAATATTAAAAGATTTAAGATCGCGTTATTAACGAAATCTTAAATCTCTTATATGTTGTATTAAATCAACCTAAATACTCTTTTTTAAGATTTTGAACTTTATCAAATACTGCTGTTCTTTTCTCACTTGTTGTTAAATTCTGCCAACTCCATTGACCTAAAACTACAATTCCGAGAAGCTCTAGCAAACCAGGAAGAATTGGGAAGAAATTAACTGTATCTATAACAACCTTGATTAACACTTGAGCAAGAACAACCACAGCAATAATTCCTGCGGCTTTTCCATACTTACCCATCTGAGTCCAATCAATTTTGTTCAATGATTCATTAACTTTTCCCATTACGTCACTGTAACGTTCTGAAAAATTAACCCCTTCAGTTTTCTCAGCCTTTGATTCATCTTTAGAATCAGGATTGACATCAGACATGAACACAAGCTACTAAGCAATTATGGACTGAGCGTATCGAATTAATTTAATAAATGCCATAGGCTCTTTATGGATAAGTCCGAACCAAAATAGAGTGGATGCCGAATCAAATCATTTTTACTGATGAAAATTCCAAAATATATTGAATTTCATAACGAGACAAATAGTGCTCTATCTAGATATTTGAAGGCAGCAGAGCCAGCGGAAGGCTGCGCTATATTAATTGGCAACAAAAAAAGCTTCAGAAGCAAGAACAAAAACACTTTTTGGGAGATAAAACATATATGGAATTGTAGAAATATCTGGGGACTGCGAGAATCGAGATTAATTGATCAAAATACATATGGATTGAATAATAAAAAAATTATTCAAATATCAACTAGAAAACGTTTTGAAATAGACGCTAAAGATCAAATAGCCGCACAAAAATGGTCCAGGGAAAATGGTTATGAAGTTTTATGCTGTGCTCACTCTCATCCTGTTGGTGAAAACATACCGTCAAAAATCGATTTATCTTTGCATTCATCCCCTGGCCTTATGGTTATCTCAAACAACAATGGTAATTTAAAAGCATGGTGGATCAAAAATAAATTTGGCTTTCATAGAGTGAAAATTGAAATTTTTTCTTTAACGTAAATTAATCACGAAAGTTTTGATTAATGGAGCGAAGCCAGAATCAAACAATTTTAAGTTCAGAAGAAATTTCTAGGTATGCAAGACACATAAGTCTTTCTGAAATAGGTATGGAGGGGCAACAAAAACTTAAGGCTAGTTCTATTGGATGCATTGGTACAGGAGGTCTCGGATCTCCCCTTTTGATTTATCTTGCAGCGGCTGGAGTTGGACGTATCGGAATAGTGGATTTTGATTTAGTTGAATGTTCAAATTTACAAAGGCAAATCATTCATACAACAGATTCAATTGGTAAATTAAAAACATCTTCAGCCAAAGATCATATCCTCAAAATAAATCCTTCTTGTCAAGTTGATTTATTCAATCAAAAGATAACCAGTAGCAATGCCTTAGAAATTCTTAAAAATTATGATGTAATATGTGATTGTTCAGACAATTTCCCAACACGTTACTTAATAAATGATGCTTGTCTGATACTTAAAAAGCCTAATATTTATGGGTCAATTGCAAGGTTCGAAGGTCAAGTAAGTGTATTCAATTTGAAGGAAGATAGCCCAAACTATCGGGATCTGATTCCCACACCCCCACCTAGAGAACTGATTCCATCATGCTCTGAGGCAGGAGTAATGGGAATTCTTCCAGGAATTATTGGTACAATCCAAGCAACAGAAGCAATAAAGATAATCACAAATATTGGTTGTCCACTTAATGGGAGACTACTAATTTTTAATGCATTAAAAATGAGCTTTAAAGAACTAACATTGAGAGCAAATCTAGAGAATAAAAATATCAAAAAACTAATAGATTATGAAAGCTTCTGTTCTAAGATTAAAGTTAAAAATGAAGTCAAAATTGATATCAAAAGTATCTCAGTCAAGAAATTAAAATTACTACTTTCTCAATCCTCAAAAAAAGTATTATTAATCGATGTTCGTAACCAAATTGAACACGATCAATGTTCAATTTCGGGAGCAAGGCTAATACCTCTTAGTACTATTGAAAGTGGGGAAGCAATCAATCGAATTAAAACTTTTGCCGCACATAAAGATCTTTATATATTTTGTAAAAGTGGCAAAAGATCTTTGGCTGCAATAAAGCATTTAAAAAGATTTGGAATTAGCGGCATTAATATTGAAGGAGGTATTGACGCATGGAATAAAGAAAAAATTATTTAAAACTAGTAATCAACTCCTCTTTTCAAATCTACTCCTTGCTCTGCATAGTGCTTGTGACACACCATCTCAGAATGAACACTTGCCAAATCAAAATATACAGGATGATTTTTACATCTTCCCGTAATAATTACTTCGGTCTCTGAAGGTTTGCGTAGCAAAGTTTGAACAATAGGCTCAACTGGTAGAAGTTCCAAATCAACTGTTGGATTCAACTCATCCAAAATAACAGTCTTATAAAGGCCACTCGAAATTGCTGCCCTTGCAATTTCCCATGCTCTTTCAGCCTCTACATAATCTATAGGCTTTTGCTGCCCCCTCCAAACAATCGCATCTCTACCAGATCGAAGATGGTCCACTAAATGTGGATAACTCTCACGAAGAGCCGCAATGGCAGCATCCTCAGTGTAACCACTACCACCCTTAAGCCATTGCAGAATTAATACTCGATGACTTTTATCCTGACTGATCCCTCTACCGATAGCTTGTAGAGCTTTACCCAAAGCGCTAGTTGATTTTCCTTTCCCTTCCCCAGTGTATATTTCAATTCCGCCAATATTATTCTGAAAAAGAATTTGATCATTATTAATTTCAGGGCGTCTGTGCGCTTTCATCTCAGAATGAAGTTCGGCAACTTTAATCAAAGATTTTGGAGCGGCTCTTCCAGTGACGATGATTTCCATACCGTTTGGTCTTGAAGTAAGTGTTTTAACAACTTCTTGAATAGGCAATAGTCCTAAATCTAAAACAGGATTCAATTCATCTAGAACAACAACTGAATACAAGGCACTTGCAATTGCCCCTTTTGCTATATCCCATCCTCTTTGAGCTTCTTGAAAATCAAATTTTGTAGATTGATCAGAATTGAAAAATTCACCTCTCCCAGTTCTAACTTGATCAATAAGGTGAGGGAAACCTTGCTGTAACGCATCAATAGCTGCGTCTTCATCATAAGAGCGTCCAGGACCTTTCAAAAATCTAAGAAGTAATACTCTTGTTTGTCTTTTCTCACATATACCTAGACCTATAGTTCTCAAAACCACTCCCAAAGCTGCCTGACTCTTTCCTTTACCATCTCCGTCATAAACATGTAATTGTCCATGACTACGTTCTTGACTTTCCGATGCTGTTGTAATCCCTATACCGTTTGCTACCACGATCGATAATTCTTATTCTTATACATGCAACTTAACTTCTTCTACATTAGACGTCATAGAATATTCAAAATACATTCCACAATGAACAAGTATAGAAGGCTCCATTTCATCCATCTATGATCTTTTAACCAAGTGTTCTTTAGTCAACTTGAATCTTTAACTGACTCAGAACTCAAACAATTACAATTGTTGAGAGAGTATATTAAAAATATAAAGAATGTTTGTGTTGCTTACTCGGGAGGCGTTGATAGTTCCTTAATAGCAACCATAGCTCAAGAACAACTAGGGTCTAAAGCTTTTGCAGTTACTGGTGTCTCACCTTCATTAGCTCCATATTTGCTTAATCAAGCCCGTCTTCAAGCAGCATGGATTGGTATTCGTCATGAAGAATGCCAAACGAATGAAATCAATCAACCGAATTACTTTCAGAATCCTGAAAATAGATGTTTTGCGTGCAAACAAGAATTACACAAACATTTAAATCAAATTTCAAAAAGATCCCATAATGCACAGGTATTAGATGGGGTTAATTTTGACGACCTTCACGACTTTCGACCAGGCATTAATGCATCTGCTGAAGCAGGAGTGATATCTCCACTAGCCGAATTGGAAATAGATAAAAAATCAATACGTTCAATTTCTAAATCATTAGGTTTACCTTGGTGGGATAAACCTGCTCAACCATGTCTAGCCTCTCGCATCCCTTTTGGAGAAGAAATAAGTGCAAAAAGGCTTGAACAAATTGCCTCAGCAGAAGAATGGATTGTTAATAAAGGCTTTTCTCAAGTACGAGTAAGAAGCCAAGGCCTATCAGCCAGAATTGAATTACCTATGAATGAAATAGACAAATTTCTTAAGATCATTGAAAGAAAAAAATTAATTCAATATTTTTTATCTTTAGGTTTTAATTGTGTAAGTATCGATCTAGAGGGTTTGATTAGTGGAAAACTCACTAGAGATATAAAGACTAATTGAACAAAACACTAGAAAGCTAAAAAATTGCTGATCTACTGTTCACTTTTTTCAAGATTCTCGATGCAAAGTTTTAATTTCTTTAGGGATCTCTCTAGTGATGTTTTTAAAAGAGAAGTGCTTAGCTGAAAAATCTTTGGACAGCAACTTGCAAGCTTTTTCGGGCATCGTATGGTCGCCACAAGTGAAAACATCAATAGCTGCATAACCAATCTCAGGCCATGTATGTATTGAGATATGAGATTCAGCCAATAAAGCTAGTCCTGTCACTCCTTGCGGCTTAAAACTATGTGTGACCAAGTTTATAAGTGTTGCACCAGCAATTTTGGCTGATGATGTGATGGTTGTCCTTATAAAAGCTTCATCATTAAGCTTCGCATGATCACATTTATAAAGTTCAAGTATGCAGTGCCTGCCAATATTCTCACTAGAAATAGTATCTACAGTTTCAATATCATCTGAATTACAAGCTTCATGCCATCCAGGATTTGGATGCAATTCTGGGAAAAAAGGTTCCATATCTATAAAAAATCATCACTACAATAGCCGACCAATAGTTTCAACCAAAGGAATCTAATCTCATTAATTGTGAGTTGCGTACCCAATCTCCTTCAAAAGATTCCACATGTGTTGCACTAATTAAACACTGATGTTCTTGCCCAACTGCATCTAAAAGCAATAATTGTCTTTTAGGATCTAACTCTGCCAATACATCATCTAGGAGCAAAATTGGAGATTTGGCATACAACGTTTTAATTAATTCTAATTCAGCCAATTTCAAGGCTAAAACAATTGTTCTCTGCTGACCAGCCGAACAAAAACGTCTAGCATCCACTTCATTTACTAAAAACTGAACATCGTCACGATGAGGACCTATTCGACAAATACCAGTCAGTTCTTCCTCAGACCTCATTTCTAAAAGTTGACGTTCAATACCCTCTCTCCAGAGCTTTTCACTTTCCTCACCCACAAGCTTACTACCAGGCAAATAAACAATATTCAGATTTTCATTATTATTACTGAGATGTTGTTGCCAACTTGAAGCGATAGGAAGTAGACGATCTAAGATACGCCTACGTCTTCGATGAATTCTTGTACTCACCAAAGCCATTTGCATGTCAAAAGAATCAAATAAAATATTCTGATTCTTGTTAGATGTAATACTATAATTCCGCCAAAGCTGATTTCTTTGCCTTAGCAACCTAGAAAACCTGCTGATCAAATCAGAATAAATAGGTTCACATTGTTGAACAATTCTATCCAACCAATTTCTTCTTAAAGAGGGCTCCCCTCGTATTAATTCCAGATCAAGGGCACTAAACCCTACACTTCTCATTGGTCCAATCAAATCATGTTGGCGTGTTAAAAGCTTGTCATTTTTGTACGCTTTTCTGCCACCTTTTCTATTTAATTCTAAAGAAAGTTTCTGATCATCTTCAACCATTGCCGTTAAGAAAGCCTTGTCTTGGTCCCAATAAATCAAATCCTGGTTTCGGTTAGATCGATGAGAGCGCAAACTAGACAATAGCTCCACAGATTCAAGAAGATTAGATTTACCTACGCCATTTGGACCAACTAATATCAAGCGATTTTCAGTTACCTCAAACTGAAAACGTCGATAATTTCGAAAATTATTAAGTTCTAACTGATGAAGTTGAATGTTTCTTTATGGAATTTGTATGTAAGCTAATTTTAATAAGGTCTCAGTATTTGGCCTTTTTTAATAACAACCCTTTATTGGGCATGTAGCTCAGTTGGATAGAGCATCAGATTCCGGTTCTGAGAGTCGGGGGTTCGAGTCCCTCCATGCTCGTAAAAATTCATTTTTCAAAGTCTAAATCCCATTGTTTTGATACCATTTGGATCTAATAAAAATCCATTAGCCTGTAATGCTTTCAGAGAAATTAATGGAGCGGCAACTGAAATACTGCAACCTGGCAACTCACGCCTAATAATTTCAATTGATTTAAAAACTATAATAGAAATGTATTTTTCTTGTTGATCCCCAGGCTCTGCGACTAAATCCCATAAATTCGCATTTAAACCTTTATCACTAGTTACACGAACAAAACCTACCAGATTATCAGTAGTCTTTTGTATGAGAGTTAAATAAAAAGCACTACTTTTCAAAGCTAATTCTAACTTTCTTGGTTGATGAGTGTCTTGATTACATCCTGAAAGAAGTCTATTTATTTTTCGTACAGGAATTATTTCACTTCTAAGTAAAACAAAGCCTTCCGGGATTTCAGGACATTTATTTACTGAATTTAATCCAAGCATCTTATCCTGTATTTCTCATGCCTGCGGCAATACCATTAATTGTCAACAACGCTCCACGTAATAGTTCACTACGACTATATGTTCGTGAACTTTGAGTGGAATCCGCGCTGAAATCCTCGCTAATTGGTGGTTGCCGATTCTGATCTCTTAAACGTTTCAAAAGAGCGACTTGTAAAAAGCCCAAGGGTACAATAGTTCTATTTCTTAGATTTACAGATAATTGCAAAGCTGGATCTGCACTTAATAATTTTGGCTTATCAGTAATTTCTAGAATTAATTTCTTAGTCAAACTATATTCAGTTGAGATAATATCGAAAATACGAGCAAAAGAATCTCGATTATCATTACCACCTAAACTAACCATATAGTGATGAGCAACATCCAAATCAACTTTTGAAAGTGTCATCTCTACTTTAGAAATTAACATTCTAAAAAATGGCCATCTCTGATTCAACATACGTAACATCTCCATCTGATCGGGATCTGTCTTAAGTTCAGTAGCTAAAGCTGTTCCAACCCCAAACCAACTGGGTAAAAGAAAGCGACTTTGCGTCCAACCAAAGACCCATGGGATAGCACGTAAACTTGACAAGTCTTTTGCTCCACTCTTTCTTCGAGCAGGACGACTAGAAATTTGCAACTTACTGATTTCTTCTATTGGAGTCACTACTTGAAAAAATTGAACCAATTCTGGATTATCATGTACTAAAGCGCGGTAATGCTCCCTTGAACGAGCTGCAAGCCTAGTCATCAATTCATTCCAACTTGGCGTAGCGTCTAATTTATTAGTAACTAAGCTATTTTGAAGAACAGCTGTAGTTACCGTTTCTAGATTATATAAAGCTAATTCTGGCAGGCTATATTTTGAGGCAAGAACCTCCCCTTGCTCTGTTATCTTTATACGACCTTGAAGAGTACCACTTGGTTGCGCCAAAATCGCTTGATAAGCTGGTCCACCTCCTCTACCTACAGACCCACCTCTACCATGAAAAATACGTAATGCAATTCCTTGTCTACTAGCTAGATCCTGTAGTGCTATTTGAGCTTTATGAATTTCCCAATTACTTGAGAGGAAGCCAGAATCCTTATTACTATCAGAATATCCAAGCATAAGTTCCTGCAGTGGTTGAATTTTTTCTCCTACTCTTGGAAGTAATTCACGATATAGATCTGCCTGGAGCAACGACTCCATTACAGAAGGAGCACGTTGCAAATCCTCAACAGTTTCAAATAATGGAACAACGAGAAAATCAGAAGCTCCTAAAGTCGGATCAATTAACCCTGACTCTTTTGCCAAAAGAAGAACTTCTAATAAATCCGAAGCTGTATGACTCATTGAAATTACATACGAGCGACAAATACGAGTACCAAATTCTTTCTGAAGTCTATGAAGCATATGAAAAACTGAGATAGTTTCTTGAGTACTTTTAGACCACTTCAAAGCAGGAGGAATAAGTGGTCTTCGTGTTTGCAATTCCTTCATTAACCATTCAACTCTACTTTCCTCATCCATAACTCCATATGACTGAGGCAAGTCTAAATAGCGAGTGAGTTCATCCAAAGCATCACTATGTCGTGTACTTTCTTGCCTAATATCCAAGCTCGCCAAAGAGAAACCAAAGATATGAACTTGATTCAATAAAGTGTCTAAAGGTTCACAGGTGAGATCTGTATTAACTAAACTGTTTTTAATTAATTCTAGTTCATTCTTAAATTCATCTATAGATCTATAATAGAGAAATTCATCAAAACTATTATTAGTAGACATTAATGGTTTCCCTTCGGGTGAAAATTGCCATCCAGCATCAGCCAACTGCTTATTACGAAGTTGAGTTAGTCGTAGTCGCTCTAATGTATAGCTAAGCTTAAGACGATAAGGTTCCAAACGATATCGAGCAGCTCTTTCTTCGTAAACCTCAGGAAAACGGACTCTATCCATTTCTAATGACTCAAGCAAAGGAGAACTTACTTGACTCCATTGCATAGATATACTCAGTTGATCTCTGAGCTCTTGAACTGATGCAATATATCTATCCAGCATTAATTGTCTTTGATAGCAAGCTGTTCTCCATGTGATTTCAGGAGTAACTGACGGATTCCCATCACGATCTGAACCTACCCAAGAACCAAATGTACAAAAAGCTTCATTGGGAATCTCCACATCTGGATAACTTGAGGCTAATGCAACCGTCAGTCTCCTTCTTAATTGAGGCATGGCTTCAAATAAAACCTGCTGAAAATAATGAAGTGCATAATCGACCTCATCAAGAACAGTTGGTTTGAATTGATGAAGCTCATCAGTTCTCCACCAAAGTCTAATCTCCTCCTCTAATTGCAACCTACATATTTCTTTCTCAGAGTCAGAAATCAAGCTATTAGATTGAAGTTGTTGCAAAAGAGTCGCAACTCGACGTTGCTTATGTCGAACAGTATGTCTAACTATTTCAGTTGGGTGAGCCGTAAAAACAAGACGAATATCCATTTCCCTCATCAAAGCATCAAGCTGAGCTGGAGGGACATTCAAACGACGTAATCGCTCAAATAATTGTCTAAAAGTTGCTGGAGCGGTCTGACTAGCTAAAGCTGGAGCAAATGGATCTATTTTTTTAATACCGTTCTCTAGCTTGCCCTTTTTCATACTTTCTAGATAACTATCTTCTTCTATACGTTGCTCCAGAATATTTACCAATTGGAAATAAAGAGAAAAAGCTCTTGCAGCAGAAATGGCCTCTGCCAAGTCCATTTCTGTAATTAGTTGGACTATTGCCTGCGAGGAATTGTCTTTATTTGTCTTACTAGGATCACTTAATTGCTTTAAACGCAATAATCGCTCAGTTTGGTCAGGAGGACATTCACTTTTGAGAACAGTTTTCCAAAGATCCTCAACAAGCTCAAGTCTTTGCTGTAATAAATATCCTGGATCTACATCCTCAACAAATTCTGTCGAGTGATTATCGATATTTTCGTTAGGGGGATTTTTCAACATAAGCTTATTATGAGGCAGTTCTACTGACTTAGTAACTAAAAGGTTGATTTCATTTGAATGAAATTTGTCTCTTCTCGTTCCATTTCACTGATTCCGTTTTGCAATAAGGACTGAATCGATACCCCCTTGGCATAAGAATCAAGCCATATCATTGATTGATTTCCGTTTATTAAAACAGATTCAATAGGTTGAAGTAACTCAAGCATATCAAGCTCTTTAGCTAAGGGTTTTACATCTAATAGAACTTCCTTTATCCAATTACGACACTTTATTTTCTTGCCATTCCTCCAATGAATTAAATCCGCGTCAAGACTAGATTTTGCTGCATTCAAATCATTTTCATCTGATAAAAAAGCCAATTCTGTTTGAGTTTTAGAGCTTGCTTCAATAGGATCATACTTTTTGATGTTGTTTTGAAGATTAATAATTCTAAGTTCTAACAACGCAGTAATAGCCAAAAGCAAATCAACATTAGCTATCAAATCACATATTCTAAGTTCTATTCGATTTAAAATATGAGGCCTTTCTGGACCATTTGGCCTTACTGATGTCCATAAATGTCTTTCATTATGCATATTGCCCTGACTAAGTTGCTCTTCAACCCATTTAACATAATGTGAATGATCACAAAACATAGGAACATTTGAAGGTGTCTTCGGGAATTGCATCCATCTTTGAGAATGAACCCCAGTTGCCTTACCTTCTAAAAAAGGAGAACTCGCACTTAATGCAAGAAATAACGAAGCCTCGCATCTAACCAAACGAAGAGCAGAAAAAAGTAAGGATAAATTTTCAATACCTAAATTGATATGAATACTTGCTGTTACAACATTAGTTCCATAATTTTTTTCAATAAATGAGTGGTAGGAATTTTCGGAATCTGACCTTTCAAAAATCTTTGTATTACCAAGACTAAGTGTGCTCCCAGGCAAAATTGTCAATTTTTTATCATCAAGCCATTTCCGAAGTTTTTGTCTTGGTAATAAAAGAGCATGTTTTAACACTGAATATCTTTTATCTGGAACAGTTATGTATTCAAGATTTCTTTGATCAGGTTCTTTAACAAAATCCGAGAGATCTTGAGTAATAGCCGATGCAACACCAACATTTGCTCCAGCAAATGTGCCAGTAAAAAGCTCCACTTCAAAGCCCTTTAAAAGCATAAAGTTGATCATGAATCAGGAGCTTCTAAGCAAGCTAAAGCAGTAAACATCCCTTTTGCTTTATTTAAAGTTTCTTGATACTCATTAGAGGGGATTGAATCTGCAACAACTCCTGCCCCAGCTTGAACTTGAACAGTATATTCATTTTTCTCCTCCCTACGAACTACCATTGTTCGAATAGTAATAGCTGTATTCAAGGCTCCATTTAAATCTACAGACCCATAAACGCCAGAATAAGGACCTCTACGTTCTTTTTCTAATTGATTGATTAATTGCATCGCTCTTATTTTTGGAGCTCCACTAACAGTCCCAGCAGGGAAAGATGCAATTAACAAATCCCACACATCCTTTCCTTTTGCAAGAATTCCTTCTACTTCACTGACTATGTGCATCACATGCGAATATTTTTCAATAATCATTAATTCTTTTACAAAAACACTACCTGGAAAGCAAACTCGCCCTAAATCGTTGCGACCTAGATCTACGAGCATCACATGTTCAGCTCGTTCCTTAGGATCTTTTAAAAGATCACTCTCAAGAGAGGCATCTTCCAAAACATTTTTACCTCTTGGCCGAGTACCTGCAATTGGTCTCAAACTAGCCTGAATACCTTTTTCTGTTTGTTGAGCCTTGACCATCACCTCAGGACTCGAACCAATAAGTTGCCAATCACCAAAATCAAAAAATGCCATGAAAGGCGAGGGATTTACCATCCTTAAACTTCTATATAATTCAAAAGGTTTTTGGCTAACAGTCGACTCCAATTTTTGACTAAGAACCAATTGAAAAACATCACCTTTTTTAATAAATTCTTTTGCAGATTTAACATTCTGTTCAAATTCAGGCTGTGTGGTCTGACCACTCGTATCAAGAAAGGTATTTCTTTTTTCACTCCATTTTAAAGGCTTTACAGGCTTTAAAGGAGCAGCCATTAAAGCTTGAAGTTCATTAATTTGTCCACAGGCAATTTCATAAGCTTTTTCCGGTGAAACTGCATGAGTCAAATTTCCATATGCGACAGCCGTTATTAGACGTTTAACTTGATCAAAAATAAGAATTTTATCCATAAACATCCAAATTCCATCTGGTAAATCTTGCTCTGACAATTCATAAATAGGTACTGAGGGCTCAATCCATTGAATTAATTCATACCCCCACATGCCAAAAAATTGGCCTAATTGTGGCAAGCCTGACAAAGAAACAGATTTATAAGGCTCAAGCATTTTCCTAATTATTTCAATAGGACTTCCAAGGAACTCTTCTTGTTTCCCATTTCTCCAATATCTTTTTACTTGATTACCTCTTACTATCACTCTCCAAAGAGGATCTGATGCAACAACACTCCACCTCCCGATTGTTTCTCCACCTTCCACTGATTCAAGTAATACTCCAGGGGGACTGTCATTACCAACTTTAAGCCAGGTTGTAAGAGGGGTTTCTAAATCCGCTGGCCAACTTTTAGCCAAAGGTATATAGTTTGCCCCTCTGGAGGCTGAAAGAAGAAATTGTTTCTTATCTAAACTATGCATGACTGCATAATGGCAGCCCAATATATAAATTCAAAGGGATCAAAAGTTTAAAATGGAACACTCAAGCATCGTAAGTTTTTTTACCGCTAAATTTCAAGCTTGCTGGATTAGGATTTTCTCCAATGCGCCTATTGTTATAACCTTCCTTTAGACGACCTTCATTAGGTTTTTCAGAGAAAACACCATCTTTAGGAAAAAGTAATTCTCTATCTCCTCCAGGATAAATTCTATATATCTGACAAGTTTCTATTCTTGGTTTAAATCCCCTCAATTGAGTATTCAAGGCAAAACACTGCTCTTTCCTTGCAAAATACATAAGATTATCACCAGCATGCATTACTGCAGCTCCTCCAGTTGGAAGTTCAAATACCTCTGACGTTTTACTTGTCCAGGTAATTGCGTATTTCTCTTCAGTTTCAGCCGAGTTTAATAATCCTCCAGTGCTACCAATGTGCTTTGGAAGAGTTCCAGGTAATACTTCTGTCATGTTTTCAATTAAATCTGCTTTTTCTTTATATTTTTAAATTAGCACTTTATTTTGTGCCTTTTGACTCATTCCATATCAACTTCACACGCGTCAACATTAATCAGGAGGATCAAATTCTTGCAATTCAGAAATAGGAAAAAATATTGTAATCCCGCTATCTCTCCTATTGGTCAAGCGGCCACCAAGACTTTTTAACAGTCTTTGAGTTGCAGCCTGACTCAGCTGCAAATTACCTGTAGCGGGATTCCAGCTAAGTACTGGACCAATATCTTCATTAGAAATATTATCTGATAATTCTGAATTCTTGAGATTGGGAAGCTGCGTTAAGATTTGAAGCTTTAGTCTCTGTCCAGCTGGCCTTAATTTCAAAGTTAATTCCCCACCCATTTGTAATCCACGAGTATTGCGGTCAATAAGACCGGTAAGCATTAATTCAAGACCTTCAGAATGACTCAAAACTTTTGGTAAATCTGGAGTGATATCAAGATTAAGTTTTAAACCTTTTCTTTCTAGTTGATTACTCCAAACTGGAGAAAGCATAGTGAGCATTGATCCTAAATCAGTTAAAGCTAAATTGGTTTGTTCAGGCTTGCTTCTCTCCAATTCAACTGCATTAAAAATCAAGCCAAAACGATCAATTTGCTCTGTACATTCAATATCTATTTGCTTCAAGCGGTCTTCAACAACTCTAGGTAAATCTTTTTTCCTAAGAAGAGATCTGATTAAGGTTCTAATAGTCGCTAATGGAGTTCTTATTTCATGTGTTAAAGCTTCTAATAAAGAAATTTCACTATTTTTTGAATTTGATTTTTGATCATGAATTATATTGTCTGGCAAAGTCTGAATATTTAAACTTGGTGCAATATCTGCAAGACGTTGTGATAACAAGGGCCAAAAAACTTTAGATAAATCATCATTTGTTTTCAACTGCCCCATCTCTTCAAGAGCGTTCCTCAGATTATTTGCTTGTTCCGCATTTTCCGTATTTAATCTGTTATCAAGTAGTGTCAAAAGATCACTTAAGGTCTCTGGATCACTTCTCATTAATAATTTCCGCTCCTGATATTTACCTTCCAAAGCCAAAGCAATTTGAATTTCAGGAGTAATAACTATAAGTAATGGATCATTTCCGTCTTCCTCTAAAAGAGTCAATCGCTCATAGTCTAAAGAGTTTTTATTCATATCCATCGACACTGATTGACTAGGAGGCAAAATCCCAAAAGAAGGATTTGTAAGATTTAGCAAATCCTTTGGGGCCCAAACCCATCCTTGAAATTTTTTGAGTAATTTCGGCTCATATAGTGCAGGTAAAGGAGAAGACAACCACAAACCTCTAGTAAGGTTCATCGGTAGCAATATGTCTGATTGCAGAGTATCCAATGCTGCCCACCACATTCTACGGACTGAAGATTCACTGCATTCTCCATTAGGAACACCTTGAGCCATCCTTTCTTGTAAAGCTTGAATAGTTACTAAAGGCTTACTCACAAAGCCTCCAAACCTCATGAATTCCTTTAAAACTATTTATATAATTAGATTTTAAAGGGTAAAAAATCATAGAAGGAAGAGCTAAAATTTCAAGGAAAAATCTTTTTCTTTCTATTTCTTACTCATAATTGATTTGAGATCTCTCAATCAATTGATCCAAGAAGCAAAAAAGTCTTATTGGTGCAATGAGTTAAAACAGACCTAGCTAATATATGCACTAGGGTTTACATAGAAATTAGAGAAGTGAAATGCATTGAAAATCATTTTTAATACATTAGAGAGATTCATGTTTGCCTGATAGTGAGGATTCCTTCCTTTACATGAAGGATAAACTTGACCTCAAGATGCTATTTACAAATTAATTTAACTGAGATTTAAAACACATAGTCTCTAATTCAAGACTTTTCTAAAAGCAGTAGACCAAGCTTCTAAATAGAAGCAAATTATAGATTTTTTCTTGTGGATTGACCCCGTCTAGAAACAGACAAACAAAAGCCTAAGCTTATAAAATTAACAAACAATGAAGTTCTACCATAGCTCATAAAAGGCAGTGGAATGCCAGTTACAGGTCCTAGTCCAATAGTCATAAATATATTCACCATAATCTGAAAAATAAACATTGAAGCTATTCCTATAACAACTAAAGATTCAAAATCAGTACGCGCCTCGTGGGCTATTTTTATTAGTCGAAAAATTAGAATAAAAAATAAACATATAACTAATAAAGTGCCGACAAAACCTGTCTCTTCACCAAGAGCACTAAAAATAAAATCAGTGTGTTGTTCTGGTATAAATTTCAATTTAGTTAGTTGGCCTTGCATGAGACCTGTGCCAATCAAACCCCCAGATCCGATACCAATTTTACTTTGAAGCAAATGATATCCACCACCTAATGGATCTTGACTGGGATCAATGAAAATAATCAGGCGATCTTTTTGATAATCTTTTAAAATATTCTCCCAAAACCAAGGTGTAATTTTTGCTATAAATGAATGAAATAGAATAACAAATAATGTTAATATTTTTTTTCTTGGTAAAGCTTTATATGCTAAAAAACCAATTAAAGGAATCCAAAAAATAAGTCCAATTTGATATAAGCATGCAAATAATCCTGTCACTAAAGTAGCAAAAATAATAACTGCCCACTCGTATGGCATACCTGACCAATACAACATCCCAAGAAGTATTGCCCCAAAAACAAGAGATGTTCCCAGATCAGGTTGTATAAAAACCAAAATCCAAGGAAGAATAGAAACTAATAAGGGTTTAATTAAATGAGACAATCCACCAAATCTTTTTTGATCTAAAATAGAAGCCAAGACAAGTATTAGAGATATTTTTGCAAACTCTGATGGTTGAATATTAAAACCAGCAAAAGTCAACCATCTTTGTGCACCCAAAGCAGAGGTGCCACTAAAGTTAACATATACTAGCGTTAATAATGTAATAAAATATATTGGCATTATATATTTACGTATATCTTGTAAAGGTAATTGAGCTAAGATATAAACAAATAAAGAACCGATATAGGCCATTATTGCATGTTGATACCAATCCGCTATTCCAAGTTTCCTTTGAGTACTAGCAATTAAGAAACAAGATAAATGTACTAAAATAATAGGTGCAATCCAAATTATATAATCTACATTTTTCCAAAATTTTTTATTTCTAACTAATTTCAACGTAGATATTTTCTTACGACCTAAATCAATCATTAATCTAAATTAATGTTTAACAGATAGTGAATTACATACAGTTCTAGCAAGTTCTAAAAAAACTTTTGCAGTTATTGAATCTCTAGATGTATGAACAACTGGAAGATCCTTACCTGTACCAGAATAAATATCTGATTCAATTGGCACCTGCGCAAGTAAAGGAACATTATTCTCTTTAGCTAATTGATTACCTCCACCTGAGCCAAAAATCTCATATGATTTTTTCGGTTGATCCGGAGGAATAAAATACGTCATATTTTCAATCACTCCAATGATAGGAATATTCATTTGTTTAAACATTGCTAACCCTCTTCTTGAGTCCTGAAGAGATACATTTTGAGGAGTCGTAACGATCATTACACCTGCCATAGGCACTGCTTGAGCCAATGAAAGTTGAGCATCTCCGGTTCCAGGAGGAAGATCTACTATCAAAAAATCACGTTCTCCCCAAGACGCTTGATATAAAAATTGCCGAATAATTCCATTCAACATTGGTCCACGCCAAATTACTGGCTGATTCTGATCAATTAATAATCCCATTGAAACCATACCGATGCCACAGGTTTCAATGGGAATAATCTTTTGATCAGAACCTGAACCACTGACTTCAGGAGTTATTTCACTTACACCAAGCATATAAGGAGTATTGGGTCCATAGATATCAGCATCCAGCAAACCAACCTTAAAACCCTTTTGCCCAAGTGCACATGCCAAATTAACGGCAATTGTAGTTTTTCCAACACCTCCTTTACCACTACTAATAGCAAGAACATTTTTCACATTTGGTATGGGGTTTAATCCTTGAGCTTGACCACCATGTCCAGCTTTACCAATAGGAGCCTGGTCAGATGGTAATGAATTGCCTATTTCAATTTGAACTTCTTCTATATCCTTCAAAGACTTAATGCTTTCTCTAATCTCATTAGCAATTCGCTCTCTCTGCGCTTGAGCAAAATCAGGGAGGGTCAGTCTGACAACTATTTTCTGTTGTGTTACTGAAATTATTTTTAGCCATCCCAAATCAGTTATAGATCTCCCACTCCCCACATCTTTGACTGAATCAAAAGCCGTTAAAACCTTCTCGTTGGTTGTCATTCTTAATTTCTAATACACTTGATAATAGTGAAAAAAACTACACAATTTCCACTTCCTTATCGAATGATATGGGGTTTGGTAATAAGTAAAAACTATTCGCAATACAAACTTTTCCAATATTGATGTGAAATTTGCATCATTTGAAAGTAGTTTTCTAAAGAAAGAAAAATAAAATTAATTTTGTCCTCCTCACAAGATAAAGCCAATTTACCGGCGAAAAATTCCAGAGATCGAGCCAAAAAGCTTGTTTTAGGGCTGCAAGATGAAATTTGTGCAGGCCTAGAGGCTATTGATGGAGAAGGTAAATTTTTAGAAGAATCTTGGGAGAGACCGGAAGGTGGAGGTGGACGCTCAAGAGTCTTAAAAGACGGAAAAATCCTAGAACAGGGAGGGGTCAATTTTTCGGAAGTACATGGAAATGAACTTCCACCTTCCATCATTAACCAGAGGCCTGAAGCAAAAGGACATTCTTGGTTCGCCACAGGAACCTCAATGGTTCTTCACCCCAAAAGTCCTTACATCCCAACTGTTCATCTTAATTATAGATATTTCGAGGCAGGTCCTGTTTGGTGGTTTGGAGGGGGGGCAGATCTAACCCCTTTTTATCCATACCTGTCTGACACTCGTCACTTTCACTCATGTCATAAAGCCGCTTGTGACACAATCAATACAGATCTTCATAAGGTGTTCAAACCATGGTGCGACGAATATTTCTTTCTAAAACATAGGAATGAGACAAGAGGAGTTGGGGGCATTTTTTATGACTATCAAGATGGATCTGGATTGCTCTATAAAGGACAAAACGTCAATGGGAAGGCCTCAAACATTTCAAAAGAGATAGGGAAGAATTCATTGAATTGGGAGGACCTTTTTGCTCTGGCGAAAGCTTGCGGTCAGGCATTTCTACCATCGTATGAGCCAATCATAAAAAAACGCAAAAATAAAAGCTATTCAACCAAAGAAAGAGACTTTCAACTGTATAGGCGGGGTAGATATGCTGAATTCAATCTTGTATGGGATAGAGGAACCATTTTTGGCTTGCAAACGAATGGAAGGACAGAGTCAATTTTGATGTCATTACCGCCTTTGGCAAGATGGGAGTATGGATTTAAACCAGAGAAGAACTCACGTGAATCCTTACTGACAGATGTATTTACCAAACCCCAAGATTGGTTCACCGATTTATCACTGGAAGAAAAATGTCGTCCGCATCACGCTATGGATTAGATGACGACAGATTATTTATTCCATTTAAAAAAGCCTGAACTATTTGATCTGATAGGAACCTGATTGTTCTTTGCCGAGTTTTTAAATTTCTGAGATTATTTTCTAGTGAACCCTCTAGTTTTCCAATTTCAAGAATTCTTATTTGCCTTCTTGGAGCACCCAAGCCCCCTCTAAATAAAATAGGAAAACGTCCAAATTTTTTTGCTATTGATTCATCTATCTTATTTGGTGTATCAACGAAAGATGGAATCAATCCTGACCCAACACCATATTCACCGTATGAATCAAAGTGAATCTCAATTACATATCCACCATTTTTTGCAAATTTTTCTCCTACTGACCAATTAGTTCTCGGATCATTAGCATCATCAATATTTCTTATCCCTGGGTCATAAGATTTGATATTTAACCCTTTAATTTTGCCGAGTTGAACAATTGATTTTTGTAATCGTAAATTCCAAAATAGTTCATCACTAATATTAGGATCCATTGGATTTAAACCAAACTTATCAACTGCCTCACCAGGAGTCCCAGAACCAGCCAACCCCTGAGAATCTGCATGACCAGCTAAAATCAAAATAGGAATATCTTTGTTTACATCTTTAATACCAATCCAGTGAGCTGATAACTCTGACCTGGCTCCAATGAGCAAACCAAGATCGTCAATATGATAATAATGCTTGAGATAATATAGTTTTGAAAAAACATAAAAAAAAGAAGAAAGTACTGTAAAGCACAAAATATTTAATATTCGTTTTTTTACCACAAGAAATAATTAAATTGGAGAAGAAAGTAGAGAATTTTCGCTACTAAGCTGAAGACTTTCAGATAGTTCCAACTGAATAGCTATTAACTCATCCCGATGAGCTTTAATTCGTAAAATACTGATATTAGATAATTCTGAACTTAACAACTTCAGCTCTAATGATTCCTCTCGTTTGGATTTAATACGATAAATGATTCCAGCTAGTGGTGCTCCTAATGAAGCCAGAAGTAAAGGCCACCAACTCAAGGCAGGGTAAAGCTGAATCAAAACCAAACCCAAACAGGCTGAGCCAAGACCTCCCAGACAAGATAAAAAGATTACCAAAAAAGTACTAGAAGCAACACTGCCATTAAAAATCAACAATTTTTCTTCAGCATTTCCTCCATTTTTTTTCCAACCTCGTTTTTCCAACCAAAAACTAACTCCGTTCAAAACCTCCAGAGGAGGCAAAGGAGACTGAACATCGACAATTGTTGTACGGTCCTTACTCGCCGCTCTTAGGAAAAACACCAACCCTATAGCTAATAGGATAGTGAGAAATAAAGTTGAGGAGAATGCAGATTGCATCTCAAAAATACGATCAGTTTTATTTTAATTGTTATGGAAAACATAGCTACAAAAGTGAGCTGCAAGAAAATAAAAACTGGAAAATATCATGAAAAATATTAGATAAAGTAAAATGAAGGATTTAATTAGCTAAAAAAAAATTTATTGAAAGCATTAGAATTGATCAGATTCATTAACCATTTAATTAAATTTCCATTAAATTTGTTATGCCACGCAAAATTGACGAGCCTGCAACTTTCAAAATCTTTGATAAGGACATAGATAATGAAACTGAAATTGCTTTACGCAAATCCTCTGCTTTAGCCGTTGACACAGAAGCCATGGGATTAATTCATGGAAGAGACAGGCTATGTTTAATACAAATATGTGATGAATTAGATAATGTTATATGTATTCGCGTAGAAAGAAATCAACATTCAGCCCCAAATCTAAAATCTATTTTCGAGAAACCAACAATTGAAAAAGTGTTTCATTTTGCAAGATTTGATGTAGCTGCATTGGCAAGTAATTTAAATATTGAGGTGAATCCAATTTTTTGTACAAAAATCGCAAGTAAAATAGGAAGAACATATAGTCCTAGGCATGGCCTAAAAGAAGTCGTAATGGAAACAGTTGGCATAGAATTAGATAAGCAAGCTCAAAGTAGTGACTGGGGAAAAGTTGGAGATCTAAGCGATAAACAACTAATCTATGCGGCAAATGATGTTAGATATTTACTCGAAGCAAAACGAAAGCTGGAAGGGATGCTCAAACGTGAAGATAGATGGGAATTAACTAAAAAATGTTTTCAATGTATCCCCGTTTTTTCCGAACTGGATAGAAAAAGATTTACCAATATTTTTGATCACTAAATTTTTTAAATCTAAAAATCCATTAATCCTCGAGCATAAAATTTTCTTCTTCTTTTAGAGCCTTTAATAATTGATCAAAAGATGCTGAAGCGGAATCACTATGTTTTTTATCATCTTCAATAGTTTGATCTAGGATCTTTTGAGCAATTTCTTTTCTTGATTGCAAATCTTTTTTTCCTTCTTTAGCTGCTGCTACCTCTACTTTTCTTCGAGCGGCTGCAATACTGATACTTAAAGTAGATGCTAATTGAGCGCATATTTTAAGATAATGATGATCTTCAATTAGTGGCATATGCAGATGTTTTACTAGAAAATCTTCATAAGAAATCTTTTATTAGATTACACCGAATCATGAACCCTGAGACAATTTAGTCGCAATCATCCGTGCTATAGAATAACTTCCACCTTCAGGCCCCATTCGTTTAGATCCTTTCAACCCAATAGAAGCTCTATCACAATCAAAATTTAATAAAAACTCCACTTTTCTTGCGAGAGTTTCATAACCTTTCGAAATAGTTACCGCTCCTCCTAGTAAGCGACTTTGTCGCGAAGCAAACTTGAAATTAAATTGAGGTCCTCTACCAGGCAAAGACACACATGGAATACCTAAACCTACTAATTGTTCTGTAGCTGTTCCTGCATTAGCTACTCCTACTTCACCCCACTTGGCCCAAGAAGAAAATTGATTAAAGCCAATTACAACAAGTAATGATTGTTTTTTCCATATCCCCGAAATACCCAGATCACTTAAAGATTCATAAGTAGGTTTAAAACCTAGCTCAATCAATATCGATTCTATTTTTTGACTCATTGAAGAAGAACTTAAAGGCACAAATACTGCCATCGAAGATGAGATTTGAATCAGCTGAACTGCAATTAAAAGTTTTTTAAAATTCTGATAGGCCTCAGGCAAGCGACTTCCGCACAACAAAATTAATCTTCTATTTGTTTCAAAATAACTGGGACATTCTGACTGAGTAAAACCATCCATCATCGGATTGCCTGGCGAAACTGCTGCTACACGATGATTTCTTAACCCTCTAGCAGTGATTTTGTCTCTTACTGCAACCATCTTGCAACGATTAGATCGCATCAACAAATATTCCCATGGATCCCACTCAGTTCCTTTTAAGCGATGGTAATAATCACTCAACGAGAATCTTGGACCACTTGTCCATGTGTAATCACTTTTAGGGGTGCCAATAAAAAAATAATCTGCACCACTAGCCCAAGCCAAAAACAGCGGTAATAAATCTCCTACTGCAACTATAATCCTCCCCTCTCTTGCTGACTTATAAATCAGGAGCCATTGCCTCCACAAACTGATCAATAACCCTGCTTTTAAATCTAAAACTAGCCCACTCACACTCTGATTACTAAATCCACCACTTGGTAAAAATGTTGAAAAACCCATTCTAGACAGCCAGCCATCATTTATAAACTTGTCAAATGCTTTTCCTTCTCCAACAAGTGGCAGAACTTCTTGGGGAAAATCTGGATTTATTGCATGAAGAGCCTCTATGACTTTGCAAGCAATCGTATCTTCTCCGTGACCATTGCTAATAAAGAAAAGACTTTGTTCAGCTTGACTGATACGATTTGAGTTGGAAATGGAAATTTCATTTTTGGCGGCATGGCCAAGTGGTAAGGCAGAGGATTGCAAATCCTTTATCCCCAGTTCGAATCTGGGTGCCGCCTTCTTTAATTTACGCTTGATTTTCTTGAGAACTCTTCCCAGCACTATGGTCCAAGTGTAACGGGTAGCGAGTTTCAAAGATTACCTCTGATCGATGACTGGTCCATCTAACGACCTAGAGATGGAATACCTGTTTTTATTGTCGCAGTTACCGACCAAGTTGACATCAAGGATGTTCCATTTCAACTGCAATATTTCTCCAAACAATCATCAACAGTTGTCCCAAGTTCAGGATGTTTCAACTTAACTGCCATAAATCGTTTTTTCTAGAAAATGAATGACTTTTTAGATTTGACTAAAGATATTTTGGGCTTTTTAAAAGTTAGAAAGAAGTATTAGAGATTGATAACGTAATTTTAGTTTTTGATGGAAAGATCGATCATATTTCCATTCTTACAATTTGCCTCTAAAAGAACCAGAACAGAGAAAATGATGGCTAATCAGCTCCTTTAATATTTTAAATTATTCCCAACCATGATTTCATACTTTTCAACTTGATACAATTAAACTAATAGTGAATTATATCAAGTTATATTATTTTCTAATTTCTATTAGATTATTGGAAGAATAGTCAAAAAAGTACAAAGCCAATGCAATCATTGCTAATTGAAGCTCTTCTGATGCAATAAAAGTTTTTTTTCATTACAAATAAATAAACAATTTCACATAGGAATATAAGTTATAGATTATCATTAATGGTAATAACCAATAAGCACTGTGACTGATCAAATTGAATTCAGTTCTTTTTATAAACTACTAAATTCAATAAAAGAAGGTGAATCAGAAAAAATATCTTTGTTAAACGAAAAAATAGATGAATTTAAACATGGAGAAAACTCAAAAAGTTTTCTTGAAGAATTAGGATCTCTTTATTTGTCTATTGGGATCACAGAATTATATAATTTCACTAATCAAACAGATCTTCATTCTATAGGTAGCATAGATAAAGAAGAATGGGATAATTTATCTATAAAAAACGAAGAAGAGCTACCAGTATTTCTTGCTAATAAAATGATTAGATACGTTAAAGAGAATCAAAAGACAAAAGAGATAGCCAAAAAATGGAATGTTAGGGAAGGAGAAATTAAGCAACATATAACTAAAATGGCAAGATATATAACTGAAGGCATTATTGATGTCATTGAATAAGCTACTTATAACAAAAACTAAAAAAAGGATTTATATCTATCATTTAGTTAGATAACTATATATAACTAATAATCGTTGTCTGCTACACACATGCCTAAACATCTAATTCCATTATTAGCAGTTCTGCCACAATGCTCACATAAAACTTTTTCTGATTTATTCTGACTGGCACTAATTTTCTTATTTTCCACATTATTTTCATTACTTTGAAAATCAGAGCTTTTTAAACCATTTAATTTATTCATGTAAAGTACTTATAAAGATTGTTTAAATAACAAAAATGAAGTCATGACTAGGCACAATATTGGAATTGGATTGGGTACTTGGGCATGGGGCAATAAACTTGTATGGGGCTACACACCTGAAACAGACGATATTTTACTTAAAAAAACTTTTTTTGATGCAATAAATGGTGGATTAGATCTTATTGACACTGCAGATTCATACGGGACAGGAAGTTTATTTGGTCAAAGTGAAAAGCTAATTGGAAATTTCTTGAAAGAGATACCTCAAAAAAAACTAAAAAAAATTACTATCGCAACCAAGCTCGCTCCCTTTCCCTGGAGAATTGGTCGACATGGACTGAATAAAGCTTTTAAAGAAAGTAATCAACGTCTCAAAGGAAATATAAAAAGAGTACAAATTCATTGGAGTACTTTCCGTTATGCTCCATGGCAAGAAGAGCAATTACTAAATGGCTTAGGAGATTTATACGAAAAAGGTTTGATTGAAGAAATCGGACTATCTAATACTGGTCCTAAAAGACTTAATTTTTTATATCAAAAATTAAAAGAACGAAAAATTAAAATAAAAAGTATTCAAATGCAATTTTCATTATTAACTAAACCATCTTTAGAAGATGAAAAAATCAAGAATATATGCAATGAGAATAATATTGAATATTTAGCCTATAGTCCATTAGCACTAGGAATTCTAACTATTCCACCTGATCAATCTCCCAAGCCTTCAACATTTTTAAGACAACAATTATTTCGCAGGATACTTCCAAAAACAAAAGAATTGAGGACATTACTTACTAATATTGGCAAGAAGTATTCAGCATCTCAAGCACAGGTTGCTTTGAATTGGGTCAGGTCTCATGGAGCCAAGCCAATTGTTGGTATACGTAATCCTTTGCAAGCGAAAGATGCCATTTCAGCGCTGAAATGGTCTCTAACAAAAAGCGAGAAAAAAAGATTAGATTCCTATAGAAATGAATGTGTAATAAATATGCCTCAAAATCCTTTTACTAGTCCATAATCAGAATCTAAGTATCAGGACTAACAACAACCTTCATTGAATCTGAAGTAGATGGAATAGTAAGAACTTTAGTAGGTGCAATAGTTTCGGGATTTGAGCTTTTTTCAAGAACTTCTTTCTCAGGCTCTTTTTCATCTTGAGCACAAGCTTCTAATGCTTCTCTCAATAGAGAGTCAAAAGTTGCACCTGGCAATCTATGCCTAGCAACTTCAAGAAAAGTAAGTGGTAAAGACTCTGATGCGGCATCTTTTAGTGCAGGATTATTTTTGCGATGCTCTTGCTCGTCTTGAATTGCTCGAATGAATCGAAGAGTGACTTCATGTTTAGTTGAAGCCTTAATCAAAGTATCGTTATCCCTTTGCCCGTTAGTTGCTTCTTGTTCAAGATCATTAATTCTACTCTCTAAGCTATTGAGAACTTCATCAGCTTCTTTCCCAATGTGAGAAAGTTGTCCGTCAGACAAATTTGGCAAATCAGCTACATAAACTTTTCCATGATCTCTAAGAGTTAAAAAAGTTGGACGAGGGCCTCCATTTTGTCTCATTCCAGCATCAGGTTGTCCACCCAGTGGTTTCCTTGGGGGTGTTGGTCCTGCAGAACTTCTCCTACGCGTCAAACGCTGTTGATTTTCAAAAGGCATAGAGCTAATTAAGATCTAACTTCGCATTACCCGATCTAATATCCGGCTTGCGTTTTTTTTTATCTTACTGTTTTTTTACCGATATAGAAAATCTTTTTCAACCTTCACTTAATTTATTAAGAAATCGGTAAATAAAAATCTTATCAAACTGATTTTCAAAGACTCACTTAGGTATTCCTAAGATATTATTCGTTTGCTGTGATGAGCTGTTGAGACTATTCACAACTTTACCAATATTCCAGGCTTCAAAACCATTTTCAAGACAAATTTTTAAAGCAGAGTTAACCTCATTTTTTGGAACAATTAGACAAAAGCCAATTCCCATATTAAAAGTATTCCAAAGATCGATCTCTGGTATATCCCCGTTATTTTGTAACCAATAAAAGATTTCAGATATTTCCCAACTCGTCATATCTAAATGTGGTATTAATCCAGAAGGAAAAATTCTAGGAAGATTCTCTGGCAAACCTCCACCAGTTATATGCGTCATTCCATGAATTGGTAACTTTTCTCTCAATAAGTTCTCAACAAGTTCAGCATAAATTGATGTTGGTTGCAGCAAAGATTTAATCAAATTGCTTTGCTTTTTTCCATATAGAGTAGTTTCATCCACATTCGCCATAGCAAGTACTTTACGAACAAGGCTAAATCCATTGCTATGAACACCATTACTTTTAATCCCTATAATCTGATCTTCAGAATTAATTTGAGTGCCATCTATTAAGCACTTATCTTCAACAATACCAACACAAAAACCGGCTAAATCATATCTTCCATCGGGATAAAAGCCTGGCATTTCAGCAGTTTCACCTCCTAATAACGAACAATTAGATTGCATACAACCTTCAGCAATTCCTTCTATCACTGCAGCCAAAGCATCGGGGGTCAAGGTGCCGCTTGCTATATAATCAAGAAAAAATAAAGGTCGAGCGCCATTAGTTATCACATCATTGACGCACATTGCGACTAGATCAATTCCAACTCCAAAATGACAACCATACTGCTGAGCTAAATCTAATTTTGTACCAACACCATCTGTCCCAGAAACCAAAACTGGACTCTCATAGCCTTTTGGAATTTTTATACACCCCCCAAAGCCTCCTAAACCACCAATCACTTCACTTTTATGAGTTTTTTCAACACATGATTTGATTCTATCCACAAAGGCTCTTCCAGCAGTAACATCAACTCCCGAAGTTTTGTAATCCATCAGTAAAAAGCTTTCTTTTTCAAAAAATCTGAATCCTCATATGAAGTTCAATATGGGACCAGTATGCAATCAACCTATTCCATTTTAATTATAAGTTTATGAAATTAATTTGTTTGCCAACATAGTGGAAAAAAAAATCTTCAAGACTAATGCCGAATTACATAATTGGCTTAGCGAACAAAATTCAGCAATAATTTTCATCCCTACAATGGGAGCACTTCATCCTGGGCACCAATATTTAATTCGAAAAGCAAAAGAGTCGATAATCAAAACAAAACAACTTGTTATTGTAAGTATTTTTATAAATCCATTACAATTTGGAAAGGATGAAGACTTCACAAAATATCCCAAAAATATAAATAAAGATGCTGAATTAGCCTTTACTGCAGGAGCAGATGCAATTTGGGCTCCAGATTATTTTGAAGTATTTCCTGGCGGAGAAAATTCACACTTTAAAATTAATGTTCCTCAAGTATTGCAAAATCAATTATGTGGTGAAACGAGAAAAGGACATTTTGATGGAGTTGCAACGGTTATTCTTCGCCTAATAAAAATTATTCAACCAAAAACACTCATTCTAGGAGAGAAAGATTGGCAACAATTAATTATTATTAGGAAACTATTTGAAGAACTTTCTATACCTATCAAAATTGAATCCTATTCAACACAAAGAGATCCAAGTGGATTTGCCTATAGTTCAAGGAATTCTTATCTGAGCGATTCTGAAAGAGTAAATGCTCAATCATTACCCAATGCAATCAAAGAAGCAAAAACAGCATTTTATAAAGAGAAAAGAATAAATCTCAAAAAAATAGCCTCCATACTTAAAGAAAACAGTTTAAAAATTGAATATCTAAAAATCGTAGATCCATTTTCATTAAAAGAAAAAGAAAATATAAATGGACTATGCCTTTTAGCAGCGGCAGTAAAATGCGGTTCTACGAGGCTAATTGATCACGCTTTTCTTATGGAACGAAAACCAATTATTGCAATTGATGGTCCTGCTGGAGCTGGTAAAAGCACAGTAACTAAAGCATTAGCCAAAAGACTTGGTTTTATTTATTTAGATACCGGCGCAATGTATCGAGCGGTCACTTGGTTAATGATATGTAATTCGATTGATCCTAGTGATCAATCGGAAATCAAAAATATTCTAAAAGATTCGACATTAGAATTTAAAAGCTCAAGCTTTGTTGAGCAAAGAATATTCATAAATAATGTTGACGTAACAGAAAAGATACGATCCCCAAAAGTGACTTCAATGGTTTCCGAAATTGCCAAGCAAAAATTCGTCAGAGAATTACTTACTCAAAGACAACAAGTAATTGGAAGCAATGGGGGCTTAGTTGCAGAAGGAAGAGATATTGGCACAGCTGTATTTCCAGATGCAGATGTAAAAATTTTTCTTACAGCCTCTCCAACTGAAAGAGCAAAAAGAAGAGCTCTTGATTTAAACAAAAGAGGTTATAAATTCTCCAGTATTGAAGGTCTTGAACAAGAAATTAAAGAAAGGGATAAAAAAGATAGCGAAAGAGAAATCGCTCCTCTAAAAAAGGCTCACGATGCAATCGAGCTAATTACAGATGGGATGAATATTGAAGATGTTTTACAAGAACTGATTTATATTTTTAAATCAAAGATCCCAGAAGAAGTCTGGCCTACTCCTAATCAATAAGACTATCTATTAAGCCATCTATAGCATCATCAAGTAAGTCTAAAACCTTATCGAAGCCATGTTGCCCACCATAATAAGGATCAGGGACTTCTTCTAATTTAGAGTTTTTTGAGTAACTTAGAATAAGTTTGATTTTAGAATTTACAGGATTCCTATGATCTTTAATTAATGATTTTACAGCGTCAAAATTATCATTATCCATAACCAAGATATAATCAAATTCATATAAATCACATTCTTCGATTTTTCTCGATCTACTGGTCAGTTCTATACCTCTTGATAATGCTGTTTCCCGCATACGAGGATCTGCAAGATTCCCAACATGCCAACTACCAGTTCCTGCAGAATCAACCGCAAAAAGTTTTTCTAAATCTCTCTCTTTAATCTTTTGCTTAAAGACGCCTTCGGCTGCAGGAGATCGGCAAATGTTTCCTAAACAAACAAAGAGAATTTTTGTTGCCATAGTCTTCAAAACTCAACTTTATTGTAAGTTAAAAAGAATATTATTTATATAATGTTCAGTCCATTCATTCCCAAAGAAGCCCCGTAACATTCCTCTTGCAGGATCTTTTTCAGCTCGATATCTCATATATTGTTTCTGACCATTTAGAACCTTTGCAGATCTTTCTAGTGATATCCTTTTTGCATTAGCAATTAAATCCAAGAAACAATTCAAATAATCATCAAAAGCTGGTTTAATTATCTGACTAATTAATTGATCACCTTCTGCTCCTAGGGGAATTCTAGACCAAAGAAAACCTGGAGAAAAATATTGTCTAGCCTGCGCTGGTATATCTCCTCCTGAAGGAAGTTTAGATTGCCAATTAGAATGAATAGATTTTAACTTTCCTAAAAAATATTGACTATGGCCTATATCATCTTTTAATGCAGGTTGAAGATCTAACGCAATAAGATGTCCATTTGGAAGTGTAACAAAATCGGCTCCAAAAAAAGGTAAATCATAATTATTGAAAGGTGAAATTACCAAATTCATGACAGAAGTTATTTCACCAGCTTGAAGACAAGCACATCTAGCCTGCCGTATCTTTTCAGTCTTTAGACCCCATGTTTGCAAAATCACTTTTTTAGGATTAGAACTTGAGCCAAAGAATGATTCTCTCAAAAGAAAATCATTCTTTATCGGATAAGGACTAGGTTCAAAAATAGAAAACTTCTCAATAGTTTCATCTAAGAAATAAGACCAACGCCAATTACTTATTGAAATAGGATCAAGACTATTATTACGGTTACTTTGCATTTAAAAACTAAAATGAAGAATTAATGTTTATAGGCCTAAAGGAAATAAAAACTCATTCATATACTTCTCTGACCATTCTTTGCCAAAAAAGCCAGAAAATAAACCATGAGCAGGATCTTTTTCAGCGCTATATTTATTATAATCTATATGCAATAAACTGACCTCCTTAGATTTAATATAATTTTCATTCACTTTAGATAAATCAAGATTTACCCAATAACATTTAAGAAAAGAGCTGAAAACTTTTGGTAAAATATTTTCCGCTTCAAAATTACCACCTTTGCAAAATAGAGCCCATGGAGAGAAGTACTTGCTTGGATCATATATATTACTTTTCATATCAGAATTAAACTCATTAAAACATTGTTTTAGACTTTTTAAGCCATCAAAGTATTTATCAAAATATTCTTTATCTTGAACAAGGGGCTGGAAATCAAGAATAGCAACTAGCTTTTCTTTTTTCTCAAACCACAAAAGATCTATACCCATAATTGGCATATCATTTTGATCATGAGGATAAGCAACTGAATTTAAAACTTGAAGACGATCTCCTGCGTCCAATCTAGTCACTCTCCATCTTCGAAATCCAGGAACATCCCATAACCAGCTATTCAGTTTATAATTGCCTTTTGTAGAAACGCGTTCACAAAATTCATCCGGAATAATCAACTTCTTACCACCATGATCAAGAATATTTTTAGTTAACTCATTTAAAAGTTTGTCAAACATATACAGTTATCTCCTTAGATGATTTAATGATTTTCTCTCAATTAAAGTGATTGAATCAGTTAAAACGAATAAATACAAAACTTTGATACTATTATAATAGACATCTTAATAGAACCTGATTATAAGAAAAGGAACAGTCTTGAGAAAATTTTAATTTCATTACTCAGTACTACCTTTTCGCTTTTTATTTGTAAAAAATCTAAATAAAACTTTTCCTATAGCAGCAATTAAATTTCCTTCCAATTCATTAAAAATATCCATATTATATTGAAAAGATCTATTAGCTTCTTCAACAATTGAATCTGCTATCTTTTGATCAATCGGAAGGTTATCTAAGGTATTTCGATACTTGGTTTTAAATTCTTTTTCATCTCTAATTTCCTCAAAAATATAAAAGCTAAGTCCCTCATCACCAGGTAGATTCATCGCTTTTTTAGTGATGGTTTTCAAAAGCTGTCCCCCAGACAAGTCACCTATATATCTGCTGTAATGATGCCCAATTAAAAGTTCAGGATTATCTTTAGCAATTGCTCTAATTCTTGCTTCATATTCAACAGCTGGCTTAGAGGGTTTTACAAGTTCAGCCCACTCACTACCAAAGTAGAACGAAAGATCTTGTTCCAATTTTGCCTTACGAAAAAGCTCTTTAAATCCAATTGGAGAAATTATCGGGTGAGAATTTTCACAAAGTTTTTCTATCTCTTCCTCCATCGCAGTGTAAACAAAATATAAATCAGCTAATAAATTCCTGTATGAGGACTTATCAACTACTCCCTTGAGAAAACAACTTATAAAACCTGTATTTTCAGCCATCGTATGAGACTTTTTAGTCCCTTCACGAAGTTGCCTAGCCAAGGCTACTGCCATGAGTTCAAAATCATTTAATCAAAACTTACCACTTAGGCATAAGCTCAACATTAGATCTATTAATCGATGAATAAAAATTATGGCAAATTTTGAAAAGCTTATTGCTCCATCAGAAGGCCAAAGAATTACTTTTGTAGATGGAAACCCAGTAGTCCCAGACCATCCAATTATTCCATTTATCAGAGGTGATGGAACAGGAATAGATATTTGGCCTGCTACACAATTAGTAATCGATAAAGCTATTGAAAAAGCTTATGGAAGGAATAGATCCATAGAATGGTTCAAAATCTATGCAGGTGATGAAGCTTGCGACTTATATGGAACTTATCAATACTTACCAAACGACACTCTTGAGGCGATAAGAACTTACGGTATAGCAATCAAAGGACCTTTAACAACGCCTGTAGGCGGAGGGATTAGATCTTTAAACGTTTCTCTAAGACAGATATTTGATTTATATTCATGCGTTAGACCCTGCAAATATTACAAAGGGACTCCAAGCCCTCATAAAAAGCCTCAAGATTTAGATGTAATTGTTTATCGAGAAAATACTGAAGATATTTATATGGGCATTGAATGGGAATCTGATGATCCCGAATGCATCAAATTGATTGATCAACTCAATAATGAAATAATTCCAGCCAGCCAAAAACTAAAAAACAGGAAAATTCCTAACGGAGCAGGAATCGGAATTAAACCCGTGAGCAAAAGTGGTAGTCAAAGACATATAAGGCGAGCGATTAAACATGCACTCAATCTTGAAGGCCGCAAAAGACATGTGACCTTAGTTCATAAGGGAAATATCATGAAGTTTACTGAAGGAGCTTTCAGAGATTGGGGATACGAATTAGCAACCACAGAATTTAGGCATGAATGTGTGACCGAGAGAGAAAGTTGGATTTTAGATAACTTAGAAAAAAATCCTCACATCTCCTACGAGGAGAATGCTGAGTTAATTGATCCAGGTTATCCATCTTTAACAGAAGAGAAAAAGAAAGCTATTTGTGATGAAGTTTGCTCAGTTCTTAAAACCATTGGAAGTAGTCATGGCAATGGGAAATGGAAGGAAATGGTGATGGTTGATGACCGAATAGCAGATAGTATTTTCCAACAAATCCAAACTCGTCCTCAAGAGTATTCAATACTTGCAACTCTCAATCTAAATGGTGATTACATATCAGATGCGGCCGCAGCAATTGTTGGTGGACTGGGGATGGCACCAGGAGCAAACATTGGAGATACAGCGGCTATTTTCGAAGCCACCCATGGAACAGCTCCAAAACATGCTGGATTGGACAGAATCAATCCAGGTTCTGTAATACTTAGTGGAGTAATGATGCTGGAATATTTAGGTTGGGATGAGGCAGCACAATTAATTACAAATGGATTGAGCAAATCTATTTCAGATAAACAAGTTACTTACGATCTGGCACGATTAATGGAACCAAGTGTAGAGCCTCTTAGTTGTAGTGATTTTGCAAAATCAATTGTTGAAAGATTTGAATTAAAGATTGTTTAGAGTTTTTCAATAATTAAGAATTTGACTCCATCAATCTAAATGATTCGAGAAGTGTTGTCTCGTTGCCTAGATTACCTGGAAAAGTAACTACTGGTAAATCATATTGATCAGAATTACTTGTTACTATTGACAATCCTGGTAATATTTGGCCTTTTAAATCTACTTGAGAAAAATTCAACCCCTTTTGAAGCAAGAGTTGTGTTGTAATACCTCCTTTACTAATAATATAACCAAGCTTATTAGTTAGTTTTCCAACTAGAATTGCCATAAACTCTGCAAGTTCCAGTCCAAAATTCATTCTTTTAGAGTAAGAAGAAAACTTCATTTCTTCTCGAGAAGTATATAAAACAGGTACTTTTTTTATATCCAAAATACAATCTATTTTCGATAATAAACTTTCCTCCAGCTCTAAGAGTTCCTCTTTAGAATCTTCTAAAGCAAAAATATCAGCTAATTTACTGACTGGTATTTCCAAACCTTCACAGGTTTTATCCTTGAATAAAAACTCTAATTGATTTGTCGCTAATTTCACATGTGAGCCAACCATTATCAAACCTGGCTTATATTCAAACTCATTATTTTTCGATTTTAAAGATACTAAATCATCAATATCATGAGGATTAGGTGGTAATTCAGATAAAGAGTTGATAAAGCTTGCTGCTGTTCTAAAAAGAAATCTTTTTTCTTTAGAAACTAATTTAATCGCCCTAGCTAGTGTGTCTAAATGATGAGGTGATTTAGCATCCACAACTACTGAAATATTATTTTCTAATTTAGACAAAAAGCTTAAAAGAGATTTAAAGCCATCTTCAGTATTAAAAGCCATGTCTAATTGTTTAATTTCAACGTGCAATATATTTTCCGCCTGTATCTTTCCAAAACTTTTTTCTTCAATCCATTTAGCTAAATCACTAGTAGAAAATCCAAAAATATTATCACGACCAAAATCCGTCTTATGAACTGGTGTTCCATTTAAATAATGAATACCGTTTTCAGTTGTTCTTCCACCCTCCAAAAAAGCTGGAATGTGAAATGTTGCATGAAATGGTCCAAATTCTTCCGCAAGAATTACAGGTTCCAAAAAACCATGACCACGTAATGTTGAATCACCTCTACTAACATAAAAATAATTATCTTTGGAATATCCTTGTCTTAAAAAAAACTTCTTAATAGATGAGCATATTTCTCTAGTTTTCTTTACAGCCGAAACAGAAGATAAAGATCTTGTGTTCGCAAGTATAAATATTAAAGGCGAAGATTTTGTAAATGCTTTCTCTAGAGTTTGTTCATCCCAATTTAATAATAATGGGCATCCATAAACAGTTTGAGATCCAGTTGGATCATCATCAAAAATAATTATTTTCATAAAAAATCGATCTATTTTTTAATCAACTATTTATTCGAATCTCTCCCAACTTTGAGGAACTTGAATATAAGACTTATTTAAATCAGCAACAGAGCCACAACCTAATAATTTCATAGTTCTCACTATATCTGTTTGAAGAATTTCTATAGCTCTGGCAACGCCTTTGCCTCCTGCAGCAGCAAGTCCATACGCATAGGCTCTACCTATCAAAACTCCTTTAGCACCAAGACATAATGCTTTAACGACATCACTACCCCTGCGAATTCCTCCATCTAGCAAAACATCTATTTTCCCATCAACTGCAGCTAGAATTTCAGGTAAAACACGGATTGTGGGAGCAACACTATCAAGTTGCCTGGCTCCATGATTAGAAATAACGATCGCATCAGCTCCTAGCTCTGCAGCTTTTTTTGCGTCATCACCAATATGTATACCCTTAACAATAATTTTTCCACCCCACGCTTCGCGTATCCATTGAAGATCCTCCCAAGTAACAACTGATTGCTCTAAAGCAGGCCCAATAGCCGTATATCCCATAGGGCCATCATCAAGTTGAACATTTGGAAAACTCATTAAGCCTCCATCACTTAACCATTGAGTCATCCAGCATGGTTTAACTAATATTTGCGGAATATAAGGAAGCATTTCAAAAGGATTCATAGATAAAAGCTGTTGGGTACCTGATCGCATATCTCTTTCCCTTAAACCAGACACGGGCGTATCAATAGTTACAACTATTGCGGAGAATCCCGCTTCTTTAGCTCTAGCAATTGTTTTTAACGCGACTTCTTTACCACCTAGTAAATAAAGCTGATACCAAGCGGGCCCGCTTGTAGCCGCTTTAACATCTTCTAATAAACAACCTGAGAGAGTCGACAAAGTATATCCAGTTCCAGCTTTTCCTGCCTCTCTAGCCGCCACGACTTCTCCTTGGGGATAGAACATTCTGCTGCTTCCTACTGGTCCCAACAAAAAAGGAAGTTGAAATTTCTGATCTAAAACAGATATCCCAAGATCACACGATGGGATAGAAACTGCACATCTTGGTCTAAATAAAATTTCATTATATGCGTTGCAATTTTGTGAGAGTGTTTGTTCTCTATCTGCACCACTATCTATATAGTTGAAAACCATTGCCGGTAGACGATTTCTAGCTCTAGACCTGAGGTCCTCAATATTAAGTACGCCTGGAGAGGAAACATCTGCTCCTAACATTATTCATCACAAATTCATGAATGATGAATCTATAATATATTGATCATAGATGCAAAAATGAACAAAATATTGAAATATTTGTCATACAAAAAAATATAAATTAAATTTAATTAATTAAAAAATATGCTTCCAAAAAATGAAATAATTAAAAAGAATTATGCTTAAAAGTAGTAAATAGTTCTATACATTCTTGAGGTTCAACTTCAAGTTTTCTATCACCAGTCAATAATGAATTCCTTGGACTAGTCCAAGGCTCAAGGCAAACCATTTGCCTGGGAGGATCTGTCCAAATAACAGTTGTATCGATTGGTTCTTGATGAATTAATTCAATGATATTTCTAGTTAAAGAATCAAAAAGCTTAACCGAGCAAGAAGGGAAGGATAGGAAATCGACGCCTTTATCTAAAATTCCAATTTGATCAGAGGAATTAGTAACTTTCATATTAGTTTGATCAATACATTTTCCAGGCAAACCATCTATCTTTATTTTTTTTAAATTTGAAACTTTAAAATATGGATGAAGTCCAAAACTAAAAGGCATTTTATCTTTACTCTTATTATATATTTTAACCGATATTTCAAGACTTTTTTGTTTCACATATACATCCATTTGAAGGTTAAAAAAGAAAGGGTAAGAAGAACGTGAATCATTTGAATCACTGAGCTTTAACCTTACTCCTGAGTTATCTTCAATTAAATAAATTGACCATGGCAAGTCGCGTGCAAAACCATGCTGTTTTAGAAAGTACTTCTTTCCACCTATTGCATAACCCTCAGATAAATCACCACATATTGGGAAAAGGATAGGTATTCCACCTCTAACACTTTTGTTTTTATCTAGAAAACGCTCTAAATCAAAATACAATAGTTCTTTCCCTTCGCTTCGCCATCCAGTAATCAACCCTCCTCTTTCAGGGACAATTCTTATTAGTGAATCGAACTTAGAGTTGGAATATTCCCAGTGAGAATATGGACTTGTCTTCTTTGCAAAATTTACGGTCATCGATTAAAGCTCATTAATCCATTCCATAAGAGCCGCATTAACCTGATCAGGAACTTCATCATGAGGGCAATGTCCTGCATCTAAAACAACTTCTTTTGTATTTTCAGGAGTATGTTTTTTATAAGTAGCTCTTTTGCCAGGCGCATTCATCCAAGGATCTCGATTACCCCAAAGCAATAGCAATGGTGCTTTCAACTGAGAAAACAACTCATCAAGTGGTCTTCCCTGAGGCCCTGCTGGATCAAAAACACTTTTGAAGACATTAAAAGCTCCAGCATCCAATGATGGTTTTCGGATAGCCTCTACTAATTCATCATCAACGTTTGATTTATCAATATAAACTTGATTTAAAGTTCGTTTAATTGTTGAAGGTTGTCTAAGGTTTTCAAAAATTATCCTTTGCAATACAACATTTTTTAGAAAGATACCAGCAACAGTTTTTCTAGCAGTAGCCCAAAATCCTTTGGTAGGTTTCTTATCTTCACTGAAATAACCTGCGGCATTTAATAAAACCACACCTGCTGCTTCATCACCCAACGCAGCACCACTGGCAAGAGCCGCATAGCCTCCTAAAGAGTTCCCAACAAGTATGGTTGGTCTGGCAATATTTTCTTGCACGTAAGCGACTATTTGATCTTTCCAAAGAGGACCTCCATAAGCAAGGCCTTCTGGCTTGGAGCTTTTACCAAAGCCAAGCAAATCTAAAGCGTGAACTTCATAATGCTTTCCTAAAGTTGGTAAGTTATGCCTCCAATGGGTTGTGGATGCACCAAAACCATGAATCAATAGAATTGCTGGTCCTTTTTCTTCAAGAGTCTTACTTTTATGAGCTTCAGGAATAATGCTCAAACAATGAACAGAATGTCCTAAGAATTTCCAATCAGAAAGATTTTTTTCTACAACTGAGGAAACCATGTAAGAAGAAACTGATAATAATAGATCTTAGTAAATCATTGATATGGAGAGATTAGTTATTTTTTTTCTTTTTTTCGAAATTCCCTCACCTTTTGGAAATTAGATTATTTAATTTTATCTAAACTAATCCAACTGGATCAGCAGCAACCTCATCAGGAATAGAATTACCACCAGAAGGGGGCTTATCTTTCAGAACAACTCTTAATAAAACAGGTGCTAAGAATGTTGTTCCAATAACCATTAATAATATTGCTGCTTCCAGAGAGGGGGTCAGCAGACCAGCACTGGTTCCCAATCCCAGAAAAATCAATCCGACCTCACCTCGAGGCATCATGCCCAAGCCAACTACTAATCTGTTTGTAGGTTTATCAATAATAAAGGACCAACCAGCAGCGATCTTTCCGACAATCGCCACAATAAATAGGAAGCCTGCAACAATTAGAGCAGATCGACTTTCTGGATCAAGAGGATTGATCACAGAGAGATCCATACCTGCTCCAACAAGTACAAAGAAAATAGTTGCGAAAAGAGATACTAAAGGCAAAACAGATTGTTGAATTGCATGATTATTTTTAGAACTACTAAGTATTAATCCAGCGGCAAAAGCACCCAAGGCAGCCTCTAAACCAATAGCAGTAGCAACAAAACAACTTAATACCAAGATCACAAAAGAAGCCACTACAACAGCCCCAGGAGCTTTAAGTCTTTCAAGCAACCAATCAAAAGCAGGTGCAGCTGTTCGGCTTAAGGCAATTGCAGCAATAACAAAAACAGTGGCAGCTAGAACTAATTTCACAATAGGAGCAATTTGTAATGATCCTCCTGTAGCAAGCGCAACTACAACAGCAAGAATGACAATTCCAAGGATGTCATCCAATACAGCTGCACCAATTACTATTTGACCCTCTCGAGTTTTTAAATATCCAAGCTCACCAAAAACACTTGCAGTTATACCGATACTTGTTGCTGTCATTGAAGCACCAGCAAATATAGCTGGAATAATATCAACTTGAAAAATAAACATTAATCCAAAAGTTCCAAAAGCAAATGGCAAAATCACTCCTGCCATTGCGACTGTGAAAGCTTGTGCTCCTACTGCCACAAGTTCCTCTAGTTCACTTTCGAGACCTGTAAGAAATAGCAATGCATATAGTCCTAAAGTTGCTACAGCTTGTAATGAAGGAAAAGTTTCAAAATATATATCTGGGACCGCTTCTTTAGGCACTGAAGCAAGAGTGCTAATAAGAGATACAAACCCTTGGTTTAATTCAGCATGAGCACTTGGCGGCAATAACAGATGCAAGCCGGAGGCACCAATTAAAACTCCTGCAAGAAGTTCTCCCACAATTGTAGGTAAGCTAAGTCGGACCAAAATTTCCGCCAAAGTCCTTGCCGCAACAAAAATCATTAAGAAATTAATTACACCTATGAGTGTTTCTGCGACCTCAACATCATGAGTATTTAGTACTGAGACCAAGGAAGTTAATACCATCAGGTTTTTTAAAAAAGCCTTTTCTATAAGACATAAATTACCTAATCACAGGGCCTATTTGGCTGAAGTATCAAAGGTGACTTAAAAAATAAGGTGTGGATCTGAAGTTACTAACTGATTACTAAGACAATATTGGCTACCGTCCAGAAACATTTAATGCCTTTATGAGCAGCTCCCAGTCACTAGATCTGCGTCTGCCCACCCCAGGATGCTATGCGGATCCTGTTCGGGCTGGCATGGATGCGGATGCAGTCTTCGATGGAATGACTGAGCATCTATTCTTTACTCTCGGGAAACTTGCTACTTCAGCAAGTCTGAGAGATCTCTACATGGCTTTGAGTTTTGCTGTTAGAGATAGATTAATGAGTAGATATTTAACAAGTCAGGAGACAATAAGAGCAAGACCTCAAAAAACAGTCGCATATCTTTCAGCTGAATTTCTTATCGGGCCTCAACTAAATAATAATTTATTAAATTTAGGCATAAAAAAAGAAGCAGAAGAAGCTTTAAAAAGATTTGGTATTGAGTCTCTTAATGACATATTAGAAGTAGAAGAAGAACCTGGTCTGGGGAATGGAGGGCTAGGGAGACTTGCGGCATGCTACATGGAATCACTTGCAAGTCTTCAGGTGCCTGCAGTGGGATATGGAATAAGGTATGAATTTGGTATTTTCAATCAATTAATTAGAGATGGTTGGCAAGTCGAAGTTACTGATAAATGGCTGAAAGGAGGATGGCCCTGGGAATTGCCTCAACCAGATGAAGCTTGTTTAGTAGGTTTTGGTGGACAAACAGAAAGTTATACCGATGACAATGGAAATTATCGCTCTAGATGGATTCCAAGCGAACACGCAATAGGTGTTCCACACGATGTTCCTGTACTTGGTTACAGAGTCAACAGCTGTGATCGATTGAGATTATGGAGAGCTGATGCAACGGAAAGCTTTGATTTCTATGCCTTTAACATTGGTGATTATTATGGTGCTGTTGAAGAAAAAGTAGCTTCAGAAACTCTATCAAAAGTTCTATATCCAAATGATGGTACTGATGAGGGAAGAAGATTGAGATTGAAGCAACAGCACTTTTTTGTAAGTTGTTCCTTACAAGATATGCTACGAAGTTTAGAAAAGAGATCCATAGCAATAGAAGAGTTCCCAAATCACTGGACAGTTCAACTTAATGACACTCATCCAGCTATTGCAGTTGCAGAGTTAATGAGACTTTTGATCGATCAACATAGATTGGATTGGGATAAGGCCTGGGAAATAACCAACAGATCTGTTGCATATACAAACCACACCTTGCTTCCAGAGGCTCTTGAAAAATGGGATCTCAGCCTATTTAGAAACTTATTACCGAGACATTTGGAACTTATTTATGAAATAAATAGACGATTTTTGCAACAAGTAAGACTTAAGTATCCCGGTAATGACTCAATTTTAAGGAAGCTTTCAATTATTGATGAAGATGGTGGAAAAGCTATTCGCATGGCACATTTAGCGACAATTGGAGCTCATCATGTAAATGGAGTTGCTGCACTACATTCAGATTTAATTAAAAGACAATTATTACCTGAATTTGCAGAACTCTGGCCTGAAAAATTTACCAACGTTACTAATGGAGTAACTCCACGTAGATGGGTAGCTTTAGCAAATCCAGAACTTTCTAAACTTCTTGACAAAGAAATTGGTCCTAATTGGATTACTAATATGGATCTTTTACTGGAGTTAGAAAAAAAGGAAAATGACTCTAATTTTCTAGATCTTTTTGCTTCTGCCAAACTTTCTGGTAAAAGGAAACTCGCTGGTTACATACATAGACAAACTGGTGTTCTTGTTGATCCATCAAGTTTATTTGATGTTCAAGTCAAAAGAATTCATCAATACAAGAGACAGCATTTAAATGCTTTGCAAGTGATTGCACAATATCTAAGAATTAAAAATGGAATCACAAAAAATATTGCACCTCGTACAATAATTTTTGGTGGTAAAGCTGCACCAGGATATTTCATGGCGAAGTTAATGATTAGATTCATCAATGGAATTGCAGACGTAGTAAACGCAGACCCTGATATGGATGGATTACTAAGGGTAGTTTTTCTTCCGGATTACAATGTGAAACTAGGTGAGCAAGTTTATCCAGCAACTGATCTTTCTGAGCAAATTTCAACTGCTGGGAAAGAAGCTTCAGGAACTGGCAATATGAAATTCGCAATGAATGGTGCTTTAACAATTGGAACACTTGATGGCGCTAATGTAGAAATTAGAGAAAGAGTAGGATCTGAGAATTTCTTTCTGTTTGGAAAGACTGAATCAGAAATCATGGAATTAAGAGATCAAGGTTATAGCCCCAATAGCTTTATTCAACAATCAAATGAACTACAAGAAACTCTTAAATTAATAGAAGTTGGTCATTTTAGTAATGGAGATAGTGAGCTCTTTAGACCAATAATAAATATTTTAACTGGGAATGATCCTTTCTTTGTTATGGCAGATTTTGATGATTACCTCCGTGCACAAGATGAGGTTAGTAAAGCTTGGAAGAAGAGTAAGAAATGGAACAGTATGGCCCTTCTAAACACTGCAAGGTCCGGCTTTTTCTCATCAGATAGATCTATTAGGGAATATTGTCAATCTATATGGAAAGTAAAGCCATTGCCTGTGGAAATTAGTTGTGAGAAATAACTATCTACTTATCAGGTAAGTCTGGTGTTTGATGTAATAATCTGTTCAATCTTAGTCGATCGATATTCAATGGATCTGGAGCCAACTCCCCAGCAATTTCTCTAAATTTAGCTTCAATTTCATCAGGAACTTTTACATCAAAAACTCTCTCCATAAGAGCTTCAATAGAATATAAATGAGCATTTATATTCTCAAGATCTGCAATTACTTGGCTAAAAGATTTTTCTTTCTTCTCAACGCTTTCCGTTTTTAGGTTCTCTTCAGATCTTGTTGATGAATTTAAATTCGGGTGCTTTTGCAAATCTTCTAAAACTCGTCCACATAAAGTTCTAAAAGATTGAAGTGCAGCCCAATTAATCTCTTGTTGTTGCCTGAGAGTAGGAAACTCCCTAATCAAACGATCATGTTCTCTATAAAACCTTAAGCAATCTGGACATTGGCATGGTTCTTCAGGCACCTTCATTAAGGCAGCTTAAAACCCATCATTGCATTTATTAGGCCGTCATAGGGGGATCACCCTTAAAAAAGCCTCCACCATCATCATTGCTATCTAAATCAATACTCTCAGGAAGTGGTATTTCAATGCTAGTAATTACTTGAATGACATCACGTAATCTCATTGAATCAGCGAACCATCCCATTGCCTGTTCTGTGTCACCCCTTCCCTCTGCATCATTAGCTTGATCCTCGTGAGCCTCAGCTAGAAGTGTTAACCAACATAAACATCTGGCTTGAACAACTGATAAATCTAGATCACTCGGCTGTGATTTAGATATGTGTTCACTCTCTTGTTGAACAAGTAATCGCAAGCGTAGATCGTGAAGCTGGGCCATTTTGACTGATTCACTACATCAACGCTAGCGAGAGAGTAATGATATTGCACACCCACTACATACAGTACTAAAAATTTTTAGGTTTACTTCGTTTTTCGCACGGGGCTGGCGGGACTTGAACCCACGACCTACGGTTTAGGAAACCGTCGCTCTATCCAACTGAGCTACAGCCCCCTTTAATTAATTATGCCTTGAGGCATGATGGACTTGAAAGCAGGGGAGGTAATCGCAATTGAACTTCAGCAAAAGCTGAGGAATTCTATTGAGGAAAGTCCGGGCTCCTATTTGGCCAGGCTTGCTGGGTAATTCCCAGTGCGGGTGACCGTGAGGATAGTGCCACAGAAATACACCGCCTAATGCTTCATGAGGAAATCCCCATAAGCATGGCAAGGGTGCAAAGGTGCGGTAAGAGCGCACCAGCAGCATCGAGAGGTGCTGGCTAGGTAAACCCCGGCTAGGAGCAAGGCTAGGGACTCTGGATGGCCATAGACCGAGTTCCTAATAGAGCCGCTTGAGGCTATTGGCAACAATAGTCCCAGATAGATGATTGCCCATTCAATTTCTAACCAAAAAGAATGAACAGAACCCGGCTTATGACCTGCTTTCACTTTCTTGATTTTAAACAAAGAAAATAACTTCAAATTCTTATTATTTTATAAATCTAATCGCATGCCTTAAATAACTATGAAACTTTCAAATAAAAGAGTAAACGAAATAATTAATTTTATCAAAGATCTAAATCTAGAGGAGAAATACCAAAAAGAATTTACCAAAAATAAAATAAGTAACCTTTTACAAATTAATCAGTCATTAACACATAGCTCAGCAAATAGAGTTGTTAATTATGAGAATCTTGAATTTCTTGGTGATGCAGTTTTAAGACTTATTGCATCAGACTTCATAAAAAGCAAATACCCCGATATGCAAGTAGGAGAAAGGTCAGAACTACGTTCACAACTTGTGAGCGATCAATGGTTAGAAGAGGTTGGTAATAAAATAAATATCAAGAATGTTTTACTCATTGGAAATAAAGCTCTTAGAGATAAATCAGCAAAGGCAACTATTCAAGCAGAGGCAACTGAAGCATTAATAGGAGCTTTATATGAAAGTCTAACTATTTTAGAACCTATTAAAAATTGGCTGATTCCTTTCTGGGAAGATAAAAGCCAAGAAGTTTTATCAGATCCTCATAGGCAAAATTATAAATCAGCACTTCAGGAATGGAGTCAAAGTCAAGGCTTATCAATTCCTACATACAAAACCATAGAAATAAACAAAAAACATAACAATCCAAAGAGGTTTTTTTGTACTGTTTATATTAAAGATCAGCCAATAGGTAAAGGGTTGGGCAAATCAATGAAACTAGCAGAAAAAGAGGCTGCTAATAAAGCATTAAAAAAGTTATCTAAAAATATAATTAATATTTGAAAAAATAATTAGTTAGCTTTTCAAAAGATCTTTCAAAGGCAATGTAAGCAATTTATCCCAATTACCTCCTTCAAACAGCACCGCTGCTTTATCACCACTGATTCGTTGAACAAACCCTACATAACCATTATAAATTGACTCTTGATTATTAACGGTAACTGTTGTTCCAGGGAGAATAGGTTCTTTTGGATCAGTCATAATTAAAAATATTGAAATAAACTAATAGAAAAATTTTACTCATAAAATGAAAGAAAAAGATAAATGGATGTCCATAGGTGAACTTGTTGCTCCACAAGGTTTAAAAGGAGATATTCGAATTAAACCTTACAGCGACTTTCCAGAAAGATTTACCAAGCCAGGAAAGCGTTGGATTCAAAAAGCTAACGAATCGCCCACTGAAATCAAATTAATAAAAGGAACACTTATTCCAGGCAAATCAATCTATGTGATTTCTATCGAAGGAATATCAAGCAGGAATTCAGCAGAACAAATTATTGGTTGGAATTTAGTAATCCCTGTTGATAGCAGACCAGAATTGAATAATGACGAATATCATTACTTTGATCTTATTGGTTTAGAAGCAAGAAAAGGCAGAAAGAAAATTTTAATTGGCCATGTCACTGATTTAATCAAGGGAGGCAATGACCTTCTAGAGATAGAATTAATAGAAGGTAAAAAAGTTTTAGTACCTTTTGTTAAAGAAATTGTCCCAGAAATAGAAATAAAAGATAAATGGCTACTAATCAATCCACCACCAGGTCTGCTGGAATTATAAGAATCTTTTAAATATTTAACCAACAATCTAGAAAACAATAGTAATTTCAATATATTCAAGATAATCTTCTATTCATTTAAGCTACTAATTATATAATAGAAAATATTATTTAATTATAAAAAGGTGTTCAAGTTATAAAAACTTCTTTAAAGCGTTAAATAAAAGTTTGAACTTTGACTTCTATTCCACAGTGACACTTTTAGCTAAATTCCTAGGCTGATCCACATCAAGACCTTTATGAGAAGCTATGTGATAACTAAATAATTGCAAAGGTATAACGGTTAATAAAGGACTAATCCATTCACTAACTTTTGGAATAGAAAATAACTCATCAAACATTTCCGATTCAGGTCCATGTGGCGCCACCCCAATTAGACGCGCATCTCTTGCTTTAGCCTCTTGCGAATTACTAATAACTTTTTCATAAACCACACCTGGAATAGCTATGGATATCACAGGAACATGTTTATCTAAAAGTGCTATTGGTCCATGCTTTAACTCTCCGGCTGGATAGCCTTGAGCATGAATGTAACTGATTTCTTTTAGTTTCAAAGCACCTTCTAGGGCAATTGGGTAATTAATTCCCCGGCCTAAAAAAATTACATCTTTTGTTTCAACAAATAAACGTGCTATTTCCTTAGATAAAGCATCATGTTTTTTTATAATATCCAAAAGCTGTTTAGGAACCATTCTCAACTCATTAGAAAAATCCAGAATTTCTTGAGTGGATCTTTTATGTTTATGAGAGGCAAATAAAATGGTCAAACCATAAAAAGAAAGCATTTGTCCCAGAAAGGTTTTTGTTGCAGCAACACCTATTTCAATGCCTGATTCAATGTCAATAACATGATCAAGCTCGCGAGCCAATGAACTATCAAGTCGATTAGTTATTCCTAGTTGATGAAAAGAAAAATCTGGATCATTAATAGCATCCCTTCTCTGCTTTTCCATCCTTAAAGCAGCTAGGGTGTCTGCTGTTTCACCAGACTGACTCACTCCAATTGTCAAAGTATTAGGAGATAGAGGAGGGGGAGAATAACGAAATTCACTTGCGAAAAAAACATTAGTAGGAACTCCTGCAAACTGCTCCAACAAATAAGCCCCAACCATTGCAGCATGTCGGCTGGTTCCGCAGGCAAGAATTTGTATTCTTTCTATTTTCTCAATGCTAGATTTCGAAATCGGCAAAGCAACTAAATTCTCCGCTGGCACGCCTGAAGGCATATATCTATCTATCCATAATTGTGCTGTCTCAGGCTGCTCATAAATTTCTTTAAGCATGAAATGACGGTAATTTTTTTTATCCGCAAAAAGTTCAGTTCCCCTTAAGAGCGATGGTTCTCTGTATTGTCTATTACCATTTTCATCATAAAGTTCAATTCCTAAAGGAGTTAATAGAGCTACTTCATGATCTTCTAAAGGCAAAACTGTTCTGGTAAATCCTACTAATGCTGTGGAATCACTTGCACAAAAATACTCCCCTTCACCACAACCAATAACTAACGGAGCCTGTCTTCTCGCGACTACTAAAGCATCAGGAGCCTTAGCCCAAATTACACCTATAGAATATGTACCCTCTAACAACGACAAAACATTTTGAACTGCACTCAATAATGTTTGTCCATTAGTCAAAAGTCCTTTGTCTAACAAGTTTTTTATCTCTAGTCCAAGCAAATGTGGAATTATCTCCGTATCAGTCTCAGAGTTGAATTTAATTCCTTTAAGTTTTAGCCTTTTAGACAAATCCCTGTGATTCTCGATAATACCGTTTTGAACTACAGCTATTTGCCCTGTGAAATCAATATGAGGATGAGCATTCTTCTCATTGGGCTTTCCATGAGTAGCCCACCTAGTATGACCAATCCCTAAATGACCTTGTATGGGTTTTTCTTTAATTAAGTTTGAGAGATTAATTAACTTGCCTTGCGATTTCCTTATCAAAAGTTCTCCAAATTGATTCTTATTTAAATTCTGAATTGTTGCTAATCCAGCTGAGTCATAACCTCTATATTCAAGTTTTCTTAACCCATCAATAATCAAAGAAGAAACTTCTCTTGAACCAATAACTCCAAATATGCCACACATAATTCTAAAAATTGATCCAAGTGATCAGTAATATATATATTCTAAAAACAAACCTAAGTTAAGAAAAATAATAATTTTTTTAATAGGCCAATCCCATACTTCTGGTTGTTTCATCACCCAAGTAAACCCTGATACTCAGGAAATCAGTAGGGCAAGCTGTTTCACATCTCTTGCATCCCACACAATCTTCTGTGCGGGGAGATGAAGCTATCTGTGATGCTTTACATCCATCCCATGGGACCATTTCAAGAACATCTAACGGACAAGCCCTGACGCATTGGGTGCAGCCAATACAGGTGTCATAGATTTTGACGGCGTGTGACAAATTACCAACCCATATTTCCTTGATGTATAAAACTATACCTACGTTTCGCTACATAAAAAAAAATAGTTGCAATGCCGTCACTTTTGTTAACTCGACACTTTAACCCGTAGGATTAGAACTCAGGTCTAAGAAGGTTATGTCCCAGGAAGCAATCCTTGAAAAAGTTCGTTCTATCGTCGCAGAACAACTTAGTGTTGAAGCCGGTGAAGTAAAACCGGATTCAAATTTCCAAAACGATCTCGGTGCAGACTCTCTGGACACGGTCGAACTAGTCATGGCTCTTGAAGAGGCATTTGACATAGAGATCCCTGACGAGGCTGCGGAAGGCATTGCTACTGTCGGGGATGCAGTCAAATACATCGAAGACAAACAGTCTTGAGGTTTACATGATGGAGAAACTCCATCGAGTTGTTATTACAGGTCTTGGTGCTATAACGCCAATTGGAAACAACCTCGAAAGCTACCTCCAAGGTCTTCAATCTGGACGAAATGGAGTGGATCAAATAACACTATTTGATGCCTCATCCCATGCATGCAGGTTTGCAGCAGAGGTAAAAAGTTTTGACCCTACTGGCAAATTAGAACCAAAAGAATCCAAAAGATGGGATCGTTTCTCAAAATTTGGAGTAATTGCAGCAAAAGAAGCACTGAATCATTCAGGTCTTATCATTGACGATTCAAATTCTGCAAGAATTGGTGTGATTATTGGTTCTGGAGTTGGCGGATTGCTAACTATGGAAACTCAAGCTCATGTTTTAGAAAACAAAGGAGCAAGTCGAGTTAGTCCTTTTACTGTTCCCATGATGATTCCCAACATGGCTACTGGACTAGCTGCGATTGCACTTGGTGCTAAAGGTCCAAGTTCAGCAGTTTCAACTGCTTGTGCTGCTGGCTCAAATGCTATTGGTGATGCATTCAGACTTCTCCAGTTAGGCAAAGCAGATGCAATGGTTTGCGGTGGGGCAGAAGCCAGTATCACACCTTTAGGGGTGGCGGGTTTTGCAAGTGCAAAAGCCCTATCATTTAGGAATGATGATCCATCTACAGCAAGTAGACCATTCGATTCTCAAAGAGATGGATTCGTAATTGGAGAAGGCGCAGGTGTATTAATTCTAGAAACTCTCGACCATGCGTTAAAAAGAGATGCAACAATCCATGCAGAAATAATTGGTTATGGAACCACATGTGATGCTCATCACATTACCTCTCCAACTCCAGGAGGAGTAGGAGGTGCAGAAGCTATGAAGCTTGCGTTAAATGATGGAAAAATTAATCCAGAACAGGTCGATTACATTAATGCGCATGGAACTAGTACACCAGCCAATGACAGCAATGAAACATCTGCAATAAAAACTGCTTTAGGAAATCATGCTTTTCAAGTGCCTACAAGCTCAACCAAATCAATGACAGGGCATCTATTAGGAGGTTCTGGCGGGATAGAAGCAGTTGCTTGTGTTCTGGCAATAAAACATGAAATAATTCCGCCAACAATTAATTATTCCAATCCAGACCCAAATTGTGATCTTGATTATGTGCCCAATCACGCAAGAGAAAAGAAATTAGACTTCGTACTATCTAACTCATTCGGGTTTGGCGGTCACAATGTTTGTCTAGCTTTTCGACAAATGATCTAAATCAATTTCATTTTCACTTTCCACTTAAATTTTTTTTACTAATTCAAAATGGTTGCCTTGAATACTTCTCTAGACACACTTTGCATCAACAGCATCAGGATGCTTGCGGTTGACGCAATAAATAAATCCAAAAGCGGTCACCCAGGCCTACCTATGGGTTGTGCACCAATGGGTTATGCATTATGGGACAAGCACTTACGCCATAATCCAAAAAACCCAAAATGGTTTAATCGAGACCGATTTGTTCTCTCCGCAGGACATGGATGCATGCTTTTGTATGCGCTTTTACATCTAACAGGCTATGACTCTGTAACCATTGAAGATATAAAACAATTTAGGCAGTGGGGAGCAAAGACTCCAGGACATCCAGAAACCTTTGAGACACCAGGAGTTGAAGTAACTGCAGGGCCTTTGGGAGCAGGCATATCAAATGCAGTGGGATTAGCGATTGCGGAAGCTCATCTAGCAGCGAAATTCAACAAGCCTGATTCAACTGTTGTAGACCATTACACCTACGTGATAATGGGTGATGGATGTAATCAAGAGGGAATTTCATCAGAAGCTTGTTCTCTTGCTGGTCATTTAAAACTTGGAAAATTAATAGCTTTATACGATGACAACCACATAACTATTGATGGAAGAACTGACGTCTCATTTACTGAAGATGTTTTAAAAAGATATGAAGCTTATGGATGGCATGTTCAAGAAATACCAAACGGGAATACAGATGTAGAGGGGATATCTAAAGCGATTGAAAATGCAAAAGCTGTAACAGATAAGCCCTCAATTATCAAAGTCACAACAACCATTGGATACGGTTCACCAAATAAAAGTGACACAGCTGGAATTCATGGTGCCCCTCTAGGTGAAGAAGAAGCCGAACTTACTAGGAAAGAACTTGGCTGGACATATCAAGCTTTTGAAATTCCTCAAGATGCTTACGATCAATATCGTCAAGCAATTCAAAAAGGTGCACAACTCGAGGACGAGTGGAATGAAACACTATCTGCCTACAAAACAAAATATCCCAATGAAGCATCTCAATTTGAGCGAATGTTGAGAGGTGAGCTACCTGAAGGCTGGGATAAAGATTTACCTACTTATTCAGCAGATGACAAAGGGGTTGCTACCAGAAAACATTCTCAAATATGTTTAGGTGCTCTTGGTCCAAACATTCCTGAATTAATAGGAGGTTCTGCGGATTTAACACATTCAAATTACACAGATATCAAAGGCGAGTCAGGATCTTTTCAATATGACAGTCCAGAAAAACGTTATTTGCATTTTGGGGTAAGAGAGCACGCTATGGCAGCCATCTTGAATGGCATTGCTTACCACGATAGTGGTCTCATCCCTTACGGAGGGACCTTCTTGGTTTTTGCTGACTATATGAGAGGCTCTATGCGTCTTTCCGCGCTAAGTGAACTTGGTGTTATTTATGTTTTAACCCATGATTCAATAGGTGTTGGTGAAGATGGACCAACACATCAACCAATAGAAACGATTCCATCATTGAGGGCAATGCCAAATATGATGGTTTTCCGTCCTGGAGATGGTAATGAAACCAGTGGAGCTTACAAAGTTGCGATTAAAAGCAGAAAGAGGCCAAGTTCTTTATGCCTAAGTAGGCAAGGTATGCCAAACCAGCAAAATTCATCGGCAGATAAAGTTGCTTTAGGTGGATACATACTCGAAGATTGTGATGGCACTCCTGAACTAATACTTATCGGAACTGGAACTGAACTTGATTTGTGTGTGCAAGCAGCAAAAAAGCTAACTTCAGAAGGGAAAAAAGTGCGCGTTGTTTCCATGCCATGTGTGGAACTATTCGAAGAACAAAACGAAAGTTACAAAGAACAAGTCTTGCCTTCCACAATCAGAAAACGTTTAGTAGTGGAGGCTGCAGAAAGCTTTGGATGGCATAAATATATTGGTCTTGATGGTGATAGTGTTACTATGAATAGCTTTGGAGCATCTGCTCCTGGTGGTTTATGTATGGAAAAGTTTGGATTTACAATTGAAAACGTACTAGAAAAATCTAGAAATCTTTTAAATAAATAAATTAAATTACCAACTAATTAATCAAAACTCCAATAAAGCTAAACAAAGAATTATTTTTCTTTGTTTAGCTTTATTGGAGTTAATTCCGTTGCACCCTTTATCTTAAGTTCATCATCTAATTTGTCTAAATCTTCATCTGTAATTTTTGTATTCATTGGACAATGATTAGGACCACACATTGAACAAAACTCTGCCTTTTTAAAAATTTCTTCAGGCAAAGTTTCGTCATGATATTGCTTAGCTCTCTCTGGATCCAAAGACAATTCAAACTGTTTATTCCAGTCAAATTCTTTTCTAGCCTTACTTAATTCATCATCACGATCACGAGCTCCTGGTCTATGTCTAGCTACATCTGCAGCATGAGCAGCAATTTTATAAGCTATTAAACCTTCCCTAACATCCTCAGGATTTGGCAAACCTAGATGTTCTTTAGGTGTCACATAGCAAAGCATCGCAGTCCCATACCAACCTGCCATTGCCGCACCAATAGCACTTGAAATGTGATCATAACCTGGAGAAATATCAGTTACTAGTGGACCTAAAACGTAAAAAGGAGCTTCAGAGCAATCCTCCATTTGCTTCCTAACATTAAATTCAATTTGATCCATTGGAACATGACCAGGCCCTTCAACCATTACTTGTACATCATGTTTCCAAGCACGTCTCGTCAATTCACCTAGAGTTTTCAACTCAGCTAATTGAGCTTCATCTGATGCATCATGTAAGCATCCAGGCCTTAATGAATCGCCCAAAGAAAAAGTGCAATCATATCGTTTAAATATTTCGCAAATATCATCAAAACGAGTAAACAAAGGATTTTGCTTATAGTGATAAAGCATCCACTGAGCAAGTATTCCGCCTCCACGACTAACTATTCCTGTTATACGACCTTTCACCTTAGGTAAATGTTCAATCAACAAGCCAGCATGAATAGTTTGGTAATCAACTCCTTGCTGACAATGCTTTTCTATTATGTGTAAAAAATCATCCTCATTTAACCTTGAAATAGAACCATGAACACTTTCTAATGCTTGATAAACAGGGACTGTCCCAATCGGGATAGGGGAAGCATTAATAATTGCAGTTCTTACCTCATCTAAATTAACTCCACCAGTAGAAAGATCCATTAAGGTATCAGCGCCATATTTAACTGCCAACTCAAGCTTTTTTAATTCTTCATTAACATCACTTGCATTTGGAGAAGCGCCGATATTTGCATTGACCTTACATTTAGAAGCTATCCCTATTGCCATAGGTTCTAAGTTCGTATGATTAATATTTGCAGGAATAATCATCCGACCTCGCGCAACCTCTTCCATAATGAGAGATTCGGGAAGATTCTCACGCTTTGCTACATAAACCATTTCTTCAGTGATTTCGCCTTTGCGAGCAAAATGCATCTGAGAAACATTAGTTTTACCCTTTCTAGAAGCCACCCATGAATTACGCATGAACTAAAAAGCTATTGAATAATCCCAAGGAGCAATATGAATGGAGATCACAAGATTTCACTTTCCTTAGACTGGTTCAAACCAGACCAAGTTCAGAGGGTGTGATCTCAGCCATATAGCGAAGCAATATGGCACCCCTAGTGATACTGATAAGCTAGCTCGGAATTCTTAATTCAACCCTAAAGTTTTTATAGATAAAAAATCTACAAATTAAAAATTTTGATCATTCATATCTTTTTTAATCTCTAAAAGTAACATTCGTCGTCTTCTAAATCTTCTAACCAATCCAGTCAAGACCAATCCACTACCAACTACAACTGCAGGTATTGCTTGGATTTTATTTTTTCCATCTCTATGTAAAAAGCCTGTAATTGCTAATACAATTAGCAAAGGCGCTGAAATTGAAATTAAGGGGTTACCTAATCTTTTCATGAAATCAACAAACTAAATTTCTTTAAGACTTGCAGTAGACATTATTAATGTGTGAGACAAAATCTTTATTCCTAATTCAAGGCTTCGTTCATCCAAAGCAAAATTCCCACTATGCAATGGAGCACAACCTCTCTCTCCAGCAACTCCTAAACGAAACATTGTTCCTGGTACATCTTGCAAAAAGAAAGCAAAATCTTCAGCCCCTAATGAAGGGTTTTCTAAATGAACAATATTTTTTTCATCCATAAAATTCTTCGCACAACTAGATAACAAATTAGTCAAATCTGGGTCGTTATATACAGGAGGTGCTATTGACTTAAAATTTATATGAGCCTGAGCCCCGTAATTAGAGACTATGTTTTTTACTATTTTCTCAATCCATTGAGGCAATTGTTTATATAAGCTGCTATCAAGACACCTTACAGTACCTAAAAGTTTAACCCTCTCAGCAATAACATTAAAAGCATTTCCTCCCGAAATTTTTCCAAAACTAATAACCACTGGCTTAAGAACATCTAGACGCCTACTAATAGCCTCTTGAAGTTCACTGATTACTTTTGCAGCAATCCAAATGGAATCAACGCCTTCATGAGGTCTGGCTCCATGCCCTCCTTTACCTATTATATCTATTTCCAATTCAGCCGCCGCCGCCGTAAAAGTACCACTTCTTATTCCAATTGTTCCAACTGACAAATCCGGATAAACATGGACACCAAATAGAGCTTTGACTCCATCTAGAACCTTTTCAGCTCTCATCCAATTTGCCCCTTGAGCAATCTCTTCAGCTGGTTGAAAAATAATTCGAATTCTTGAATTCGAAAATTGATTTTTTGCTAATATTTTCGCAACTCCCAAACCAATACAAGTGTGAAGGTCATGACCACATGCATGCATTAAGCCTTGGATTGAAGAAGCATAATCAAGTCCAGTTTTTTCTTCTATTGGCAAAGCATCCATATCGACTCTTAAACCAAAAACAGGTCCACTTTTATTACCAATTTCAGCAACTACTCCAGTTCTTCCAACCGCTTCTTTAACCTCCCACCCTGATTTCCTCAGCTCACCGGCTACAAGTGCAGCAGTTTGATATTCCTGACCACTTAGTTCTGGATGAGCATGAAGATGACGCCGAAGTTGAATCAATTCAGGCAATACATCCTTCGACGAGATATCAATTTTTTTTGCTAAGTCTTTCATCTATTCTTAAAAGCAAGAAATGCAACCAAATCATTTGAAGGGTTTGGCGGCCAACGACGAATATTCAACAACCAATTTATTTCACGGTATCGAATATCTAATCCAGCCGCTGCTGCCCAATTACTTTCTGCTTCCCCTGTAAAACCTTTACGCCATAAAAGCGCACTCAATGCTGCTCTAGCGTCTGCGAATAAAGGATATTTACGAATTAATATTCTAATTTTTTTTTCTGCGAGTTCAAGATCACCTAATTGATAAATCGCAAGAGCCTCGCTTGAGCTAGCCATTGGAATAGCATTATTTGAAGAAGCTGCTTGAGAGAACAATCTCTTTGCTTCTATCCAATTGTCCATTGAACCCATTACATTTCCTAGGTTATATAAGGCTGAAAAATCTTTAGGATTATTCTTTAAAACGTAGTTGTAATCTTTACTTGCATCATCCCACCGCTTCAAGGCTTCTTCAGCAATTCCTCTATTAAGGTATGGATCTAAATCTTCAGGCGAAATTTGTATTGCCTTAGTTTGATCATTTATAGCGCCTTGAGGATCACCCAAAGCAAGACGAATATTCCCTCTATTACTTAAAGCAGCAGCATCATTCGGATTTTCATTTAAATAAAAATTCCAATCTTTTTCAGCTTGGATAAAATCACCATCTTTACTTTCTTGAAGAGCCTTCTCAAATAAAAATTTTGGAAGGACCTTAGCTTGTAATGAAAATGGAAAAAAAACAAAAATAGTAGAAAGTAAGATAAGAACTTTTACCAATCTTTTCTTAATCATTGAACTATTTTTTTGCTGAAGTTAACAGATAATGTTTTTCAGCTGCTGGAGTAACAACCCTTCCCCTCGCTGTTCTTTGTAAAAAACCAATTTGCATTAAATAAGGTTCAACTACAGTTTCAAGAGTCGTTGAATCTTCTCCAAGTGCAGCAGCCAAAGTCTCCAAACCTACTGGTCCTCCATCATATTGATTGATTAACAATCCTAAATAACTTCTATCTGTAGCATCTAATCCTCTTTGATCTACTCGATGTAAATCAAGTGCATCGTTAACAACTTGGACATCAATCACCCTTGCAGAGGAATGTACCTCTGCATAATCTCTTACTCGTCTTATAAGCCTATTTGCAATTCGGGGAGTGCCGCGACTCCTTCTAGCTAATTGATGAGATCCTGCCTCAGAAATTGATAAATCAATAAGATTTGCAGATCTTTTAATTATCTTTTCCAGATCCAAATAATTATAAAAATCTAGTCGCTGAGTTATACCAAAGCGATCTCGCATTGGCGAGGTCAACGCTGCTGGCTTAGTAGTAGCTCCAACTAAGGTGAAAGGAGGAATTTCCATTGATCGCATTCGAGAAGATGTGCCTTTACCAACAGTCAAATCCAATCTTCTATCTTCCATAGCTGGATACAAAAGTTCCTGAGATATTCGATTAAGCCTGTGAATCTCATCAACAAAAATCAATTCACCTGGCTGCAAATTGATCAATAATCCAATAATGTCTCTTGGACGTTCAAGTGCAGGAGCACTTGTCACTCTAGCTTTAACTCCTAATTCCTCAGCAATAACCAAAGCCAAAGTGGTTTTACCAAGTCCAGGAGGGCCATATAGCATTAAATGATCTAATGCTTCTCCCCTTGACAATGAGGCTTTAACTGAAATTTCAAGAACTTTTTTTAATTCAGATTGCCCTATAAATTCACTAAAAGATTTGGGCCTGAGTGAATCAAGCTTGGATAATTTAATCTCCTCCTTTAAAAGACTTGAACCAACCAACCTTTCCTCTCCTTTATCATTGGGAGGACGAGAATGATTAGTAATTGAAGACACAATTGCCATGACCGAAGGGTAGTGGCATATCAACAAAAATGGAGGTAAATAGAAGAATGAGCAAAAAAGGAAAGAAAAAATCCAAAAAAAATTCCTCAATTGATGGAAATCGTCGCTTAGCTGAAAATCGACAAGCAAGATATGAATATGAAATCCTTGAAACACTTGAAACTGGCTTAGAGCTTCTTGGCACAGAAGTTAAATCGATTAGAGCCGGAAAAGCAAATTTAAAAGATGGATTTTGTTTAATTAAAAAAAATCAAATTGAACTTCATAATGTTCATATATCACCTCATAATCATGCCGGTAAATTTTTCAATCATGAACCTCTAAGAATTAAAAAACTTCTTGCACATCGTAAAGAAATCGAAAAATTAAAGATAAATATAGAGAGAAAAGGATTAGCAGTAATACCTTTAATTCTTTATCTTAAAGGCTCATGGATCAAATTAAAAATTGGAGTTGGCAAAGGAAGAAAGCTGCACGATAAAAGAGATCGAGAGAAAGTTAATGACTCAAAAAGAGATGTTGCTTACGCCCTAAAACGTTTTCAAGAGAAAACAATTTAATACTTTCACCTTAAGTTTCTCAAAAAAATAAGAGATAATAATCAGATTTCAAGTGACATCTAAACTCACATTATCGGGAGGTGGAGTTGGATCAGGGTCGGCAATGAGCATATGTTGTAAAACAATTTCAGGTCGCTCACTATCTCTCCATCTAATTCTATAAGCAGGCATTTTTGTACCCCTGCTTGTAGTTTGCTCAACAGGTTCCATGACCCAACCGCGTCTTGAACGCCCCTGGGGATTTCGTTTAACAACAGCATCTGCATGCTTGAAACGAAAACCAACTCTCTCGCCACTCATCTGAACAAAAGTCTTACTCGCCTATTATCCACTGTGATGGGTCACTTTCCAGTTTGTTTTAAATTTGATTCTGGTCGCAAAAGTGGAAAAGCGATTACATCTCTTATAGAAGGACTGTCAGTTAATAGCATTACGAACCTATCAATTCCTATTCCAAGTCCTCCTGTTGGAGGCATTCCAACTTCAAGAGCATTGATAAAATCTTTATCCAAGCTTTGAGCCTCTAAGTCACCTGATTCTTTTTTTGCCTGCTGCAAAAGTAAACGTTCTTTTTGATCTATAGGGTCAATTAGTTCACTAAAAGCATTCGCAGTCTCTCTTCCAACAATAAAAAGTTCAAATCTTTCAACTAAGCCTTTCTTCTCCCTATGTTTTCTAGCTAATGGAGAAATCTCAATGGGATAATCCATCACAAACGTAGGTTGAACCAATTTAGGCTCAACTGCTTGCTCAAAAGCTTCATTTAAAAGTCGTCCAACGCTATCAGCTTTATCAGGAACTTGAAGCCCCTCAGCAATCATCGCAGCCTTTGCATCATCAACATTATCTTCAAAGAGTTCAAAATCAATTCGAGTAAATTCCCGAACTAATTGATGCATAGTAGCCCTTCTCCAAGGTGGGGTTAGATCTATTTCTTGTTGTTGATAAATGATTTTTGTCGATCCACAAATCTTTTCACAAACTGAAGACAATAGTTTTTCTGTTAATTCCATCATATCGAAATAATCGGCAAAAGCCTCATAAATTTCAACAGAAGTGAACTCAGGATTATGACGAGTGCTAATTCCCTCATTTCTAAAAATTCTTCCAAGTTCATAAACCTTTTGAAAACCACCGACCACTAATCTTTTTAAATGCAATTCTGTGGCAATTCTCAAATACAAAGGTAAATCAAGTGTGTTGTGATGAGTAATAAAAGGCCTTGCATCGGCACCACCAGCCTCCGACTGTAAGACTGGAGTCTCAATTTCAAGGAAATCTTTTTCATCTAGCCATCGTCGAATTGAACTAACTAATAAAGCCCTAGTACGAAAAGTCTTTCTTGACTGAGGATTAACAATTAAATCTAAATATCTTTGTCTATATCGCTTTTCTACATCTGCAAGTCCATGCCATTTATCTGGTAAAGGCTGTAAAGATTTAGAAAGCATGGTCCATTTAAAAACCTTTACAGAAAGTTCACCTCTATCCGTTCTCCTTAATATTCCAGTGACTCCTATCCAATCACCAGAATCAACAAGAGAGGTAATATTTTCAAAATTATTCTGGTTCTCTTCACTATTTTCATTTTGATTTAATGTTGCCTTTTCCAAAAATAGTTGGATTATGCCTGTCTCATCTGAAATGGTGAAAAAAGCAAGTTTGCCCATAACTCGTCTAGAAGTTATACGACCAGCTATAGATACTTCATCTTGCTTTTCTTCCCCATTTGGCAAGTCTTCATATTTTTTTTGTAAAGCAGCTGCAGAGGCAGTTGGTCTGAAATTCAAACCATATGGCTCTTGCCCAATCATTTTTAGTGCTTTTGCCTTCTCAAGGCGGATCTCTCTTAATTCAGACAAGGGAATTCAGACATACGACAAAAACAGAATCAAATGAAAACCTTTCAATAGTTAACTAATAATCACTAACTGGCAATAGCAGTAGGAAATTCTCCCATTCTTTGAGAAGCATAACCAATACCCCTTACAGTCAATATCAGTTCTGGATTTCTTGGATCTGGTTCTAGTTTGCCCCTTAAACGAGCAACGTAAACATCGACTACCCTTAAATCTGCCGCCCTCCTAGGAGGGTAACCCCATAGTTGTTCCAAAATCTCTGCACGAGGAACAACGCGGCCAGGGTCACGAAATAATAATTCAAGCAAACTAAACTCTGTATATGTGAGGCCTATCCTTTCCCCTCCTCTACTTACTTGCCTTCTATTGGTATCTACCACAAGATCACCAAGCTTCATAACACCTTGACCAGAAGGAACCTCGCGCGGCTCATCAACAGTCGGTGCAGGGCCCACTCTTCTTAAAATAGTTGCGATCCTTGCCTCTAACTCCTTAGGACTAAATGGCTTGGCCAGATAATCATCAGCTCCTAAGTCTAAACCTGCAACTCTCTCAGAAATAGCCTCAAGAGCAGTCAAAAATATGATAGGAACGCAAGACTCTGCTCTAATTCTCCGGCAGACTGCGAAGCCATCCATCTTGGGAAGCATTACATCAAGGACAACTAAGTCTGGAGCTTCTTTATGAAAGACATCTAGTGCTTGTTCTCCATCCTGTGCTGATAAAACCTCATAACCAGCAAGATTAAGCCTTGTGACCAAGACTTTCAATACAGCTGGTTCATCATCTACAACCAAAATACAGGTCATGAGATTAGTTGTTGCCTTCGTGACAGGGGCATTAAAATTTTATGTCAAAAAGGGCTACTTGTTAAATGAAGATATCATCCCTAAGTCAGGCAAACATAATCATTCTTGCAATTTAAAAGACAAAGACACCATACATAAATAAGTATTTATTCTATTTTTTCTAAGTTTTAAAAGTTTCTCATTAGTTTTTTTTATACATAAAGAGAAGCCAAGATGAAAAAAATGGTGCAACTAATCCAGTAATTAAAACCTCTGTGGTGAAGGCATAAATAGACCAAGAATAAAACCAATTATTTCTTAAAAAGCTATACAACATAATTTTTTGTATCCAAATCGAAAGACCGACTACAGCAGTTCCAAAGACAGCCATCAAACCAATATTGAAATATAATTCGATTTTTTTATTATGCAATCCATATTGACTCCAAACTAAAGACAAAAGGAATAAAGAGGGTATGTATGAAACATCGCTAATTGTAAAAGAATCTAAAAAAATTCCTAATACAATCGATGCTATAGATGATTTCCAAGGAGTATTCTTAAGAGAAAATGGCAACAACCAAATAACAGGCCAACATGGCGAGATCCCATTTATTTTGAGCAAATCTGGAGATGAAATAATAATAGCTGGCAAAAAAATTGTATTAAAAATAAATAATAATTTTTTATTATTCTTAGCCATTATCTTTCAAAACTTGAACCCAATCTATCGCCTCTGGTGATGCAGTTAATTGAACTATTGCATATGGAGTAGGTAAGGCTTTTTCGTCAATAAATTGAACAATTCCAATTATCAAATTAGGGGGCAACAAAGTACTTGCTGGAGATGTAGTCACAGCATCACCAATTTTAGCCAAACTATTTTTATTTAAGAAAATTAGTTTTGGTCTATTTGTACCCATCCCAGTCAAAATCCCATGACGCTTAGTTCGATCGATCCAAACACCTACTTGATGACCCGGATCAGTCAGTAATCTAACTCTTGATGTAAATAGAGTGGTGCTATCTATTAGACCAATTAATCCTCCTGGTCCAATTACTGTTTGTCCTTTTAAAATGCCATCTTTAGCACCTTTATTAATTTCTAGATATTGCCACCAACTCCTAGAAGATCTAGAAATAACAGCTGCTGAAATTTTTTCTTCGTTATGTGTCTCTTTTAAAGATAGAGCTCTTCTTAAACGAATATTATCTTTTTCAAGTATTTGCAATCGAATGTTCTTTTCAATATTTTGACCTTCCTTAAGCCATTCACTTTGGGCTGTTCCAGGGAGGATTGGCCTGACTAAAATAGAGTAAACGTCTAAATAGCCTGCTCCTTTTGTCCAACGAATCCCGATTAAAAAAATTGCAGTTAAAAATATTAGACGAAACCCACTTTTAAAAAACAAATGAAACCCTATTTTTCTTCGGGCTTGAATCATTGATCAATCTCTAATGACATTTCTGGCAAAATCAGGCGTATCCAAAACTCTTCGCATTGATTTAAAATCATCTAAAACTAAACCACATCCATTAACCACGCACAACAATGGGTCTTCCGCTACGTGAGTAAAAATACCTGTTTCATGACTTAAAAGATCACTAATTCCTCTGACTAATGCTCCTCCTCCTGCAAGCATTATTCCCCTATCAACAATATCTGCGGCAAGTTCAGGTGGAGTCCTTTCTAGAGTTCGTTTTACAGCATCAACAATCTTATTTAAAGGCTCTGACATGGCTTCACGTAAATCACCTGCTTTCAGATTTATCGAACGTGGTAAACCCGAAAGTAAATGCAAGCCCCTTACATCAATTGATTGCAAATCAAATTCATCAGAGGGAAAAGCTGATCCGATTTTAATTTTTATCTCTTCAGCTGTTCTTTCACCAACTACTAAATTATGTACTTTCTTCAAATAAGTAGCAATTGAATCATTAATTTCATCACCCGCAACTCTCACAGATTCACTTAAAACTGTGCCACCAAGACTGAGAACCGCAACTTCAGTCGTTCCTCCGCCAATATCAACAATCATCGTTCCAATAGGTTCTGTAACTGGCAAAGAAGCTCCTATTGCAGCAGCTACAGGTTCATCAATTAAATGGACCTCTCTTGCACCAGCTAGGCCAGCTTCACGAACTGCTCTTCTCTCTACACCAGTAACTCCACTTGGAATTCCAACAACTAATCTTGGCGCAATAATTCCACGACCCTCATTACACTTTTGAATAAAAGTCTTGAGCATTTGCTCAGCCGCATCAAAATCAGCAATCACTCCATCCCTGAGAGGTCTAACAGCACGGATATTGCCAGGTGTTCGCCCTAACATTAATTTCGCATCATCACCTACAGCCAGAGGAACTCCCTCCTCTAAATCCATTGCTACAACTGAAGGTTCTTGCAATACGATTCCCTTACCAGAAACATAAATCAAGGTATTTGCTGTACCTAAATCGATCCCAATATCTCGGGAGAATTTGAAACGGTTAAAAAACACGGATTTCAATCATTTGAGCAATCATAAAGAGAGTTGAACTAAGATAGATATATTATCTAGCAACCAAAAACATCTGAGGTAATAATGCCAATAAATTCAGTCACTCTTGTAGGCAGAGCAGGAAGAGATCCTGAAGTTAGATATTTTGAATCAGGAACAGTAGTAGCAAATCTCACAATGGCAGTAAATCGAAGAAATCGAGATGATGAACCAGATTGGTTCAATCTAGAGATATGGGGTAAACAAGCTCAGGTTGCAGCTGATTATGTCAAAAAAGGGTCTTTAATCGGTATAACTGGAAGCTTTAAATTAGATAGTTGGAAGGATCGTAATACAGGAGAAGATAGAAATAAACCAGTGGTCAGAGTTGATCGTCTTGAATTATTAGGATCAAGAAAAGATTCAGAAAATAATAATTTCCAAAGCAACAATTCATTTAATCAGCAAGCAAATAATGACGAAATCCCATTTTAAAAATATCGTTTTAATTGATAATTAGTTTGCGAAGAGTTTTATAAATGAGTGTTATTACAGCAAAAGATATAATAATGATAATAATTATCTTAAAGATACTTGAGAATGGACTAATCCATTTTTCAATATTTCTATAACTATCTCCTAGATAAAACCCTGTAATTGTTAAAAATAAAGTCCAAATTAGGCTCCCCGCAGATGTCCAAATAAGAAATGGAGTGATTGGCATTAACTCTACCCCTGCAGGTACTGAAATTAAAGTCCTTATTCCTGGTACTAGTCTCCCCCAAAACACTAAAGATACTCCATATTTATTAAACCATTTACGACTTCGAGACAGTTCCTGAGGATTAATTCCAATCCAACGTCCATTCTTCTCAAGCCATTTCTCAAGTCTTTCTTCATTAACTAATCTTCCAATTCCATACCATGGAAGAGCTCCTATTACAGTGCCTAGTAAGCCAGCTAAAACAACTGGAAAAAAATCTAATTGACCTTGATAAACATAAAAACCACCAAGAGGCATTATCAATTCTGAAGGAATTGGTGGAATTAGATTTTCCAAAAACATTGCAAGTGCAATTGCTCCATAGCCAATCCACTGATTAGTCTCTACCGCATTTCCTATTAATACAGGTAGAGAAGATATAAATTCTGATATTTCCATTTATATTAAATTATTTAAATCAGCCTAATAACGATATTGGTCGGTCTTGTAAGGCCCTTCAATTGGAACATTAATATACTCTGCTTGCTCTTTAGTTAACTTGGTTAATTTTGCACCTATCTTATCTAAATGAAGAACAGCAACCATTTCATCTAGATGTTTTGGTAAAACATAAACTTTATTCAAATATTTAACTCCATATTTAAATAATTCAATTTGAGCTAATACTTGATTAGTAAAAGAATTACTCATAACAAAACTTGGATGACCTGTAGCGCAGCCAAGATTTACTAATCTTCCTTCAGCCAAAAGAATTATCTTATTACCACTTGGAAGAGTTATGTGATCAACTTGAGGTTTAATATTTTCCCATTCATAAGACTTTAAAGAAGAAACCTCTATTTCATTATCAAAATGACCAATATTGCATACAATCGATTCATTCTTCATCCTAATCAAATGCTCATGACGAATAACTTGGAAGTTTCCAGTTGCAGTAACAAAAATATCTATATCCTGAACCACTTCATCTAGTCTTACCACTCTAAAACCTTCCATTGCAGCTTGAAGAGCACATATAGGATCTATCTCTGCAATCATTACAGTTGCCCCTAGGCCTCTTAAAGACTGGGCAGAACCTTTACCCACATCTCCATAGCCAATAACAAGAGCTACTTTGCCAGCCACCATTACATCTGTGGCTCGTTTGATTCCATCAACCAATGATTCACGGCAACCATAAAGATTATCAAACTTACTTTTGGTAACTGAATCATTTACGTTTATTGCTGGAAAAACAAGTTCACCACTTTTTTCCATTTGGTATAGACGTGCTACACCAGTTGTTGTCTCCTCAGTAACTCCTTTTATGGATGATTTGGCTTTGGAATAGAAGTTGGGATCTTGTGAAAGTTTCTTCTTGATCGAAGCAAATAATGCTATTTCCTCCTCATTTGAAGGGTTATCTAGAACTGAAATATCTTCTTCTGCTTTGCTCCCCAAAATAACTAAACCAGTTGCATCCCCTCCATCATCAAGAATCATATTTGCAGCTTCCCCATCGTTCCATTCGAAAATCTTATGGGTATATTCCCAGTATTCATCTAACGTTTCTCCTTTCTTAGCAAATACTGGTACACCTGATTTTGCAATCGCTGCTGCTGCATGATCTTGTGTAGAGAAAATATTGCAAGAAGCCCATCGAACTTTTGCACCAAGCTCTACAAGAGTCTCAATCAGCACTCCAGTTTGAATTGTCATATGCAGGCTTCCTGCTATAAAAGCTCCTTTTAAAGGTTTTTCAGATCTATATTTTTGTCTTAATGCCATTAGTCCTGGCATTTCAGTTTCGGCAATTAAGAGTTCTTTACGCCCAAATTCCGCTTCAGATATATCATTAACTACATAATCAGTATTTTTCTCAATACTTTTTACATTTGAGTTAGTTGCTGAAAACATAAAATTGGAACTCTGTATGGGAGATTGTGACAAAAATTCTGAAAAAAAATCCAAGATTCTAAATACATTTGCCCAGCAAGCTAATTATTTCTGCTGGACATTAGACAACCCTGAATCAACAATGTCATTAGGAACAACATTAACAAAAAAATTTCCGGAATTAAATATTCTTCTTTTAAATGGACCTCTTGGAGCTGGGAAAACAACATTAGTTAAAGGAATTGCAAAAAGCTTAAGGATTAAAGAAACCATAACTTCGCCCACTTTTCCTTTATCCCAGCATTACCCATCAGGATCTCCTCCATTAATACATCTTGATCTTTATCGAATTGAAGAACCAAGTGCAGCAAACGAATTTTTTCTGCAAGAAGAAGAAGAATCCCAAGCTATGGGTGCATTGATGGTAGTTGAATGGCCAGAAAGGTTGTCTCTTACTATGACTGATGCTTGGAGGGGAAAATTACAATATTCATCAAAAACTCAAACCAGGGTTTTTCAGCTCATTCCTCCATTAGTTTCAGACAATAATTTATAAATATCTTCTCTGTAAGGTTGTGACTCTATAGCTCCAAGCCCTCTGCATACATAAGCACCACATGCGCTAGCAAATTTAACAATTTCCTCAGCTTTATGTTTGGTTATTTGATCTAACTGAACTGATAGGAGTTGATAAATCAATCCAGCCGTGAATGCGTCACCAGCGCCAGTCGTATCGATGACAGAAGGGAGAGTAATCGCTAATGATTTTCCAAAATGATTGTTAATTAGCCATAAAATAGGATTCGATCCATCAGTAACAATTACAGATGGTCTATGAGAAAAAGATGATGAAATTTCCATTGGATTCGAGGTATTAAAGAAACATTCCGCTTCCTCTTTGGCAAGTTTTATCAAAGAAACATTGTTTAAAATGGAAGTTATTTTATTTTTTTCTTCAACAGAAGGCGCTAATACTTTAGAAACTCTCTTTCGCCAAAAAGTTGGTCGCCAGTTCACATCGATTGCAATCTTTATCCCTGCATGCAAAGCATTCTCAACACACCACAAAAAAGTATTACTGGAGATTTCTGAAGCCAAAGGGATTGTACCTAAAACCAACCATTTAGATTGATCTACAACGAGAGGCCAGTCTTTAATAAGTTGTTCACGGGATATAGCTTGATCAGCAAATCCCAAGCCTTTATCACCAGCAAATCCTTCAAAGAATCTCTCTCCAGAAGCATCTCTACGAACCAAAACAACCCTTGTAGGACGAGTCTTATCCTCCTGTAATCCAACTGTATTTATTCCTCGGTTGATCATTAAATTCTTAAAATTTTTACCAAAAGCGTCATTTCCAAGAGAACTAATCAAAGAAACATTCACTCCTAAACGGCTTAATGCACAGGCAACATTGGCTGGGGCTCCACCAAAGCAATCTGTTACTGGCAAATCAAATAATGGATCCCCTCCAGGGGGTCCCAGTCGATCTATCAAAGCTTCTCCAAATGCAATTACATTTTCAGATTTCATGTTTAATTGGTTATTAATAAAGTTATTTTATTGATTTAAAGTTTTTGATTTTCAATTGAAAGATGTTTATATAATTCAGAAATAATTTTAGTATTGGCAGCCGGGAAAGGAAAATCAGAAAGTCTTTCAGGAGAAACCCAAAGTAACTTTTGACTAGTTAAAGGCTTAGGCTCTCCTGATTTCCATTCACAAATATGAACCGTAAAATGAAGTTTTATATGAGTATAGGCATGCTCAAAAGATAAAAGCTTTGGACCAACTTTAACAACAATATCAAGTTCTTCTTTTAATTCTCTCTCAATAGTCATTTCAATAGATTCTTCGGAGTTTTTTTTCCCTCCTGGAAACTCCCACATGCCCCCCATTCTTGAATTTTCCAGACGCTGATCTATAAGCAATTCTCCATTCTTATTAAACACAATACCAAGACCTATTTCTTGACAAGGATTTATTTTTTTCATGTCTTTTTTTGGAAAATTCTGAGGATCGTACTTGATATAAGCAACACAAAGCTTTTGGAGTGGACAAAAGGAACAAACTGGTTTTTGGGGAGTACAAATTATTGCCCCTAAGTCCATCAAAGCCTGATTGAAATCCCTTGGATTATCCTTTGAAATTAATTTTGTACTCAATTCCCATAATTTTTTTTGATCTTTAAAAGTGATTTTTTCTAAGGCTAGCAATCTAGAAAAAATTCTTTTTACATTCCCGTCCAATATAGGTGTAGGCAAATCAAAGGCAGATGAGATAATGCTTCCTGCAGTACTTCTACCAATACCTGGAAGAGTCATCCAATTGTCGATTGTAGTAGGCCAAGAGGAAGGGTCTTCTAATCGATTCTTGCCAATATATTTAATTAATAGCTTGGACGATTGATGTATTCGTTTTGCACGTGAATAATAGCCAAGACCTTGCCATGCCAAATAAATATTTTGTAAATCAGCATCTACTAAGTCAGTCAAAGAAGGAAAAATCTTTATCCATTTTTCCCAGTAAGGGACAACAACCTTCAATTGAGTCTGCTGAAGCATTACCTCTGCAATCCAAATTCCATAAGGAGATATAATTTCCCCCGATTTAGGAATAGAACCATCTGTTTTTAATTTCCAAGGTATCCAATTTCTCCCATTGTCCCTAAACCATGTCAACAATAAATTTTCGATATCTTGAGATGATTCAATTAAATCCATCAAAAAAAATCACAAAACCTTAAGAAAATATTTTTAAATTATATCAATATTGTGAGTAGTTTAAGTATACAAAATACAACTTTAAAAATGTTGAATTTATATAATATTATAAATAAACAAAAAATTATTTTTACTTAAGATATAACTTTAAGTAAAAATAATTTATATTCTTTATATATTGTTATGAGGCAATACTGGAATTGGAAAAATTTGGAAGTTGCTTGGCAAGTAGAAGCAGAGAATAAAGAAGCGAAAAAATCTAAAATATCAATCGTTTTAATTCATGGTTTCGGAGCTTCTAAAGATCATTGGAGGTTCAATCAAAGAAATATTAGTTTAATAGCTCCATGCTATGCATTGGATTTGGTTGGATTTGGAGAAAGTAGTCAGCCAAATTCCCAGCTATTATATGAAAAGAATACTTCTAAAAGTTTTAATTATTCCTTTGATAATTGGAGTCAGCAAGTTTTTGATTTCTGCAATGAAATAGTTAAAAAGCCTGTCATATTAATAGGCAATTCAATTGGGGGAGTAATTGCATTAAATACATCAAAGAAATTATCTAAAAAATGCTTAGGAATTATATTAATTGATTGTGCTCAGAGAACAATGGATGATAAACGCTTAGGGGAGCAATCGTTACTGATGCGATTTCTTAGACCAGTTATTAAAACCTTAGTAAGACAAAGATTTTTAAGTTCTAGTCTTTTCAAAAATGCAGCAAATCCAACTTTTATTGCAAAAATTTTGAAATTAGCTTACCCAAGTGGAAATAATATTGATGAAGAATTAATAGATATACTTTTCAAACCAACTCAACGCAAAGGTGCGGCAGAAGCTTTTAGAGGTTTTATTAATTTATTTGATGATTATCTCGCGCCAGATTTACTTAAAAATTGTAAACAGCCAGTCCATTTAATTTGGGGAGAAAAGGATCCTTGGGAACCTATAAATGAAGCTAAAGAATGGTCTAAAACTTTTAAATGTATAAAATCAATAAATATTATTCAAGATGCTGGACATTGCCCTCACGATGAAATGCCAGAAAAAGTTAATCCTATTCTTCAAAATATAATTCAAGATGCCATGTAAGCTTCAACAGATTCTCCTGCTTTTCTAAGACCTCTCAATCCATCTCTTTCTAAATTTCTTACTCTATCTCTGCTAATACCTAAAACTCTGCCAATACCAGTAAGGCTCATTGGATCATCACCATCCATCCCATAACGCATTCTCAAAACTCGATTTTGTAATTCAGGTAATTGTTCAAGCAGTGTCTCTAAATCTCCTTTCATACAATCATTTTCAATTTGTTCAGAAGGCATATCAATATCATTAGAAAGAAGATCAAGCAAAATAGTATCTTCTCCGTCACCAATTTTAGTTTCCAAGCTAACTGGCTGTCCAGCTCTACTCATTAAATCTTTAACCTCGTTTTCTGGCAATTCAACATACTCAGATAACTCTTTTATCGTAGGGGTTCTAGAGAGTTCTTGACTTAATTCTCGTTGACCTTTTTTTAGCTTATTTAACATTTCAGTTATATGAATAGGAAGTCTTATTGATCTACTTTTTTCTGCTATTGCGCGAGTAATACCTTGACGAATCCACCAATATGCATAAGTAGAGAATTTATATCCACGAGTTGGATCAAATTTTTCAACTCCTCTAACTAATCCAATAGTTCCTTCTTGAATTAGATCTAGAAGTTCCATATTACGCTTGGTATATTTCTTAGCAACGCTTACAACTAACCGAAGATTTGCAGAAACCATTCTTTCTTTCGCCTTCTTACCGCTTTTCAACTTCTTTTTTAATTGAATAATTGATATTCCAGCTTTTTCAGCAAATAATTCAATTTCTGGCTTTTCTCCTAAATCACTTTGAAGCTCAGCCTCAATATTCTCAAGAATCATTAAATCTTGAACTTGTCTGCCTAAAGTAATTTCCTGCTCATGCGACAACAAAGGTACCCTTCCAATATCTCTTAAATACGAACGCACTAAATCAACATCTGCTAGAGATCTTGCAGTAGTAAAAGCAGATGGTTTTTTAGTTTCAATAGATGCTACTGCCGTTGACATAGATTTATTTAGTTTTGTGAAGCTTACTACTAAGAATTGTAAAGATCAATTAAGCAGAGCTCGGCTTCCCGCACTTTGAGTAAAAATACTCATCCGGCTTCTACGCCAGTCTTCCTAAAAGCCAAGATGCTGTCTTCAGATATATCAATACTCCTGCAACATCTGTAGCGGTAGTTATGAACGGAGCAGACATCAGCGCAGGGTCTAGTCCCATACGATCAAAAAGCAACGGCAAAGAAGCTCCTGCAGTCGCAGCTAACGTTGAGATAGCCATCAGACTTATTCCTACAGCTGTTGCGACCAATGGTCCTTCTCCTTGCCACCAGGCAAAAGGTACTACAACTACAGCCATCAAAATCCCCAACAAGGCTCCTGCTAAAGCTTCTCGAGCAATCGCCCTAAACAGACCAAGTCGTTGAATTCGTTGTGTACTCAATCCTCGAATAACAACTGTTGAACTTTGAGCTCCAACATTTCCTCCAGCGCCAATTAATAGAGGTATGAAAGCAGCCAACAATACAACCTGCTTTAGAACCTCGTCATTCATAGCAATTACTTGAGTTGTTAATCCATTGGCTAAAACCAAGACAGCAAGCCAGACAATGCGTCGTCTAGCCACAACAAATAGATTACTTTGGAAATAATCATCTTCATCCCCTGCCTGGACAGCACCAGCTGCATAAATATCTCGTGTTGCCTCTTGCTCAATAACATCAATGACATCATCAACTGTGACAATTCCCACTAGCCTTTTTTCAAGGTCTACAACAGGTAGAGCTAAAAAATCATATCTTTGAATCGCTCTTGCAACTTCTTCCTGATCAGTATCTGTTCGGACATTAACAACCTCTCTTGTCATTACCTCTCCAATTAACGATTCAGGATCAGCAACTACTAAGTCCCTCAAAGATAAAATTCCAGTTAAATGTCTTTCTTTATCAGTCACATAAAGGCTATAAATTGTTTCAGAAAAAGTTGCTCTTTGCCTGACTAGTTTCAATGCTTGAGAGACGCTAAGAAATTCCTTAAGGTCAATAAACTCTGTAGTCATTAACCTGCCAGCTGTTTCAGATTCATAACCCAACAGTTGAGCAGTTACTCGTCTTTCCTCAGGGCTCAGTTCTGAAAGTAAACGCCTTACAACTTTTGCAGGCAACTCATCAAAGAGTCTTACACGATCATCCGGTGACATCTCCTCCACTAAATCAAGTACTTCATTTGATCTCAATCGATCTAAAAGATTTTGTTGAACTGAAGGATCTAAATATTCATAAACCTCAATTGCTTCATTTTTATTTAATAGCCTGAAAGCTAAGGCTTGCAAAATCATTGGCAATGTTCCAATCGCCTGAGCTATATCAACAGGCTGAACAGGGTTAAGCAATGATTTGACACCATCGTAATTACCTGCTGAAAGCATTGCTTCTAGTTTTTGAGCAACTGAATCGGCAACCAAACTTCCTTGCGCCAAACTTTGAGACTCAATAGATGCCCCTAATTGTTCTTTCATTTCTTGAGGAGCGAGCCTTTATTATTTTATGACTAACATTCACTTTTGTTACCTTCGTATCCATGTCCGTAAATATCAGCACAGTGAAAGTCTTCACTTTCGAAAATCAAAAAATTACTTTTGATAAATTCAAAGGAGATATTTTATTGATTGTTAATGTAGCAAGTAAATGCGGTTTTACCAAGCAATACAAAGGGCTTCAAAGTCTTCAAAACACATATGAATCAAAAGGTTTCAGAGTTTTAGGTTTTCCTTGCAATGACTTTGGGAACCAAGAACCTGGAGAGTTATCAGAAATCAAAGAATTCTGCTCACTCTCCTATGGAGCAAATTTCCAACTCTTCCAAAAAGTTCATGCAAAAGGTAATACAACTGAACCATTTACAACATTGAATAAAGTCAGCCCAGCTGGAGACGTTGAGTGGAACTTTGAGAAATTTCTTATTAATAGAGAAGGAGAGGCAGTCGCAAGATTTAAAAGTTCAATAGAACCTGAAAGTGCTGAAATCAAAAAAGCCATTGAAGATTTATTGAACTAATTCATCATTTTGTTGCCAACGAAATCCCCTAGACCAACAGCAAAAAGGCCAAGCAGAACTAATAATACTGAATTCAAAAAGAAAAGTTTATAAAAACCTAGGTTCAATAATTGAAATAATTGGAAAGACCACCCACTAAAAGTAGTTAAAGATCCACAAAATCCAAATCCAAAAATTAATTTATATCTTTTAGAAATCTTTAGTGAATTAATAATTCCTAATAAAAAGCAACCAATTATATTTACAATAAAAATTTGGTCAATTTGCCATCGAAATATTGCAGCAGGCAAAGCTCCGATTGAAATAACAAGAAAAATTTTATTTTTTAAAAAACTATTCATCTACCCAATAAGTACAAGAAAGCCAAATGCGAAAGACAATATTGCGGCAGTCAAAGAAAGAATAAATAGTTTCAATGCTTTATAAAATTTGAATTTAATAAATAAGTCAAATAAATCATAAATGAATGTAGAAAAAGTACTGAGGCTGCCTAATATTCCAATTGAAAAAAATAATCCTAATTGATAAGAATAAATTACTTTAGTATTCTGTGATAAGAAAGATAAAAATAACCCCAAACAAAAAGATGAAAAAGTATTAATTAGCAGAATTATATAATTCTTATTTACATTTTTTTGCTCAAGTTTTGTATAAATTAAAAATCTAGCATTAGCCCCCAAAACTGCACCAGATGCAACCAATAGAACGTCTATAAAGTTATCTGGAAGAGCCAATATTTACCCATCCTCGTTTATAAAATAATTGATAAAACTTTTGACTCAAAACATTAACTAATAGCCATTTTCCACTATCTTCACTATCCCATACCTTCAATACATTAACTGGAGTTCCGGCTTGAACTTTGGTTAGAATAGAAGAGTTATTAGAGGCCGAAGAAAGCAAGTTAAACTCCTTTAATGAAATCAATGGTGACGCAATATTATTTTCTATATGCTGAACATCTGATTTCTGAGAACCACCTGCTGGTAATGAAGTTGGAACTACTAATGAAATTCCTAAAAGCCATATCCAAATTATAAAAGTACCAATTAAATTCATCAAATATCTAAAGTAGCAAGATCCATTTCAACACTATGAGTTTCAATAAACTCTCTTCTTGGTGCAACCTTATCACCCATCAAAATTGTAAATATTCTATCAGCTTCCAAAGCATCTTCTATCTCAACCCTTTTCATCATCCTAGTATTTGGATCCATAGTAGTTTCCCATAATTGTTTTGGCATCATTTCTCCTAAACCTTTAAATCTTTGGATTGTATAGTTGGCTTTTTCACCAAAACTTGCAAGAGTTTTTTGCAAATCTGATTCGTTATAACAATATTTATGATTCTTTCCCCTTTCAACTTTATAGAGAGGAGGACAAGCAATATAAATGTATCCACCCTCCACAAGAGCCTTTTGATACCTATAAAAGAAAGTTAAAAGCAAAGTTCTTATATGCGCACCATCAACATCAGCATCTGTCATTATTACTACTCTGTGATATCTAAGATTTTTGACTTCAAAATCTTCTCCTTTTATTCCTAAACCAAGAGCTGTTATTAAAGATTGAATCTCAGTATTTTTGTAAATCTTCGCATCATCGGTTTTCTCAATATTTAAAATTTTTCCTCTCAAAGGCAAAATTGCTTGGAATTTTCTATCTCTTCCTTGCTTAGCTGATCCACCAGCAGAATCGCCCTCTACAATATAAATTTCAGACTCTGACGGGTCTCTTGAACTACAGTCAGCCAATTTCCCTGGCAATGTAGAACTTTCTAAAACACTTTTTCTACGAACAAGTTCTCTAGCTCTTCTTGCGGCCTCAGCAGCATTAAAAGCTTGAATCGCTTTCTCTAGAATTAAGTCAATAACCCCTGGATTAAATTCTAAATATTGACTCAGCGATTCACCAACTAAACTATCAACAATTCCTCGAACTTCAGTATTGCCTAGTTTAGTTTTTGTTTGACCTTCAAATTCTGGGTCTGGAACTTTTACAGATAGAACAGCTGTTAAACCTTCTCGTATATTTTCTCCTGCTAAATTTGAGTCTCCATCCTTTCTTTTCCCTCTTTTCTTAGCAAATGAGTTGAGAGTTCTAGTTAATACTGTTTTTAGTCCCTCAATATGAGTTCCACCATCTATTGTACGAATATTGTTAGCAAAACCGAGAATACTATCCGAATAAGCATCAACACACCACTGCATTGCTGCTTCTACTTGAACTCCATCTTTTTCTGAATTAACGTAAATAATCTCTGGATGTAATGAGTCTTTTTCTTTGGTCATATATTCAACGTATTCTTTAATCCCACCTTCATAAAAATAAACTTCTTCATATGGTCTTTGGGAAGAATTATTTGATTGTTTTCTCTCATCACGAAAAACTATACGCACTCCTCCATTTAAGTAAGCAAGTTCCCTAAGCCTGGAAGATAATATTCCATATTCAAAAGCTATCCCATCAGTAAATATCTGATTATCAGGCTTAAAGCAAACAGTAGTTCCAGTAATGTCTTGATCTGATTTTGAAAGATTCTCAGATTTTAAATTTCCAATTGATGTCCCTCTTTCAAATCTTTGGAAATGAATTTTTTTTTGTCGACGAACAGTGACTTCAACCCATTCACTTAAAGCGTTGACCACCGAGATACCAACACCATGCAAACCACCAGAGACCTTATAGCCACCACTTCCGAATTTTCCACCTGCATGCAATACAGTTAATACTGTTTCAAGTGCACTTTTACCAGTACGAGGATGAATGTCAGTTGGAATTCCTCTGCCATTATCAGTTATGGATGCTGAACCATCTTCACAAAGTAAAATTGTAATTTGATCACAGTGCCCAGCAAGAGCTTCGTCTACAGCATTATCAACAACTTCGTAAACAAGGTGATGAAGCCCTTTAGACCCAGTTGAGCCGATATACATTCCAGGTCGCTTTCTAACAGGCTCCAAGCCTTCTAGTACTTGGATCTGCTCAGCACCATAAGCCGCTTGTACTTTTGAATCTTTACTCATTCTAGTTAAAGCAAACAGGCAAGATTGTCTTTGATACGAGCATTTGTCGAAACCTTTCCTGAAATTTCAATTTAACATTGGTATTAGTGAAAGTCTTGGGAAAAATTTCAAAACCTAATCAAAAAAATTAATTGTCATGCAATTACTGCTAATAAACCTTCTGAAAGTGATTTATGCAACCCACTAAACCTCTTCTAATAGCACTAATGGGTCCAACGGCGAGCGGAAAGACTGAGCTAGCAATTGATATCGCCAAAAAAATCAACACTAGTATTCACAATGTTGATTCGAGGCAAATATATATCGACATGAATATTGGTACCGCCAAACCAACTTTAGAACAACAAAAAGAAGTTCCTCATTTTTTGATTGATTTATGCTTACCCTCAAAACCAATTAATCTTTATGAATTTCAACTCTTAGCGAGAAATTCAATAGAGGATGAACTAAAAAAACGAAAATTAATTATCGTTGTAGGTGGAAGCGGTTTATATCTCCAAGCCCTGATTGGAGGACTTAATCCTCCTGCCGTCCCCCCTCAAAACTTCTTAAGGAATCAACTTAATAAAATCGAAAAAAAAGAACGACATAATTTATTAAAAAGTTGTGATCCAATTGCTGCAAAGAAAATTCATCCAGAAGACTCGATCCGAACAATTCGTGCTTTAGAGGTTTTTTATGCCACAGGAAAAATGTTTTCTCAACAAAAAAGCTTGACTTCTCTTCCTTGGAGAGTGTTGGAACTTGGCTTAAACCCTGATAATTTAAACACAAGAATCCAAGCTAGAGCTGAAAAAATGTATCAGAATGGGTTAATAGAAGAAACTGAAGATTTGATTATTAAATATGGAAATGATTTACAGTTACTTAAAACCATTGGATATGGTGAAGCACAGTCTATTATTAATGGAAACACGAACTATGAGGAGGCTTTAGCAATAACAATTAAAAGAACATGCCAATTAGCCAAAAGACAAAAAACTTGGTTTAGAAATAAGCATAATTCTAAATGGCTAAATAATGAGAACTCATTATCTGAAGCTTTATCTTCTATATATGAGGTTATAGGTTGATTACTTCAAACATGCCTACAATTACCCTCAAAGGTACTTTACCCATAAATTAATCACTGAATGCCACCACGTCCCCGTTTTGATCGTCGCGCTCCAGAAAGAGAGCTGCCCAACATTAATGAAAGAATCAACTATGCCAATTTGAGAGTCGTTGATTCTGATGGCACTCAACTTGGTGTCATAAGCAGGGAAGAAGCTCTAGAAGTTGCCAAAGACAGAGAACTAGATCTTGTTTTAGTCAGTGAAAAGGCTACTCCGCCAGTATGCAGAATAATGAATTATGGAAAATTTAAGTTTGAACAAGAAAAAAAAGCAAAAGAAGCCAAGAAAAAATCCCACCAAACAGAAGTAAAAGAAGTAAAAATGAGATATAAAATTGATCAGCACGATTATCAAGTTCGTATTAGTCAGGCCACTAGATTCTTAAAAGCTGGAGACAAAGTGAAATGCACAGTAATTTTTAGAGGTCGAGAAATTCAACATACCGCTCTTGCTGAGACTCTTTTGAAAAGAATGGCTAAAGATCTTGAAGAAAAAGCAGAAGTGCAGCAATCACCAAAGAGAGAGGGAAGAAATATGATTATGTTTTTAACACCTCGTAAAACTCCACTCCTAAAGAAAGAGACAGAAGAAACACAACCTAAAAAAGCTTTGAGAACAATCAATTAAATTAATTAATATTTTCATTGGACAAAGAATTAATTGTCACTTGCTAATCTATTCATTAATGTAGCCACATTCAAACCTGTCATATAGCGCGTGAGATTCCACATACAACAGGAAAGTGAAATACCTGCATCAAGTCAGCTATATAATCAAGTTTGTTTTGCCATTGCAGCTAGGCATTACCCGCCTGGTCATCGATTACCAAGTACAAGACAGCTTGCGATGCAAACAGGTTTGCATCGCAACACCATAAGCAAAGTTTACAGACAACTTGAAAATGATGGAGTCGTAGAAGCTATTGCAGGATCGGGGATTTATGTTCGGGATCAACAGAAACAAAAAGATTTAAAAACTAGCTCAACTTCTGTTAGAAAAAAAGTCATTACAGATGTCGAACTTGAAGTACGTAAAAGTGTTGATGAGCTTTTAAATTCAGGTTGTACATTACAGCAAACTAGAGATTTCTTTACCCGTGAAATTGATTGGAGACTAAGATGCGGCGCTCGATTACTAGTGAGTACTCCTAGAGAAGATATAGGCGCATCATTATTAATTGCTGAAGAGTTATCTCCTCACCTAGATGTTCCCGTTGAGGTAGTGCCTATGGAAGAGCTTGAAAGTGTCTTGGAAACTTCAAGCAAAGGAACAGTGGTCACAAGTAGATATTTTTTACAACCTTTAGAAGAAATAGCTAAACGTCATCAAATAAGAGCAGTGGCTGTGGATTTAAGCGATTTTCAAAAAGAGTTAAATATTTTAAAAAAACTTCGATCAGGCAGCTGTGTAGGAATAGTAAGCATTAGCCCAGGAATTTTAAGAGCAGCTGAGGTTATTGTTCACAGCATGAGGGGTAATGAAATTCTTTTAATGACTGCCAACCCAGATGTAGGAAGCAGACTCATTGCTCTTTTAAGAGCTTCCAGTCATATCATTTGCGACAGCCCTAGTCTTCCTTTGGTTGAACATACTCTTAGACAAAACCGAGCTCAACTAATGCGTCTTCCCCAAGTACACTGTGCACATAAGTACCTTAGTGATTCCACAATTGAAGAACTCCGTAAAGAAATAGGTCTCCAAGAATAAAACTCTTTACTTAATAAATGATTAAATTTATTAAATCAGATTTCAAAATCATCAAAGAAAGAGACCCTGCTGCCAAAGGATTTCTTGAAATTATCCTTTGCTACCCAGGTTTTCAGGCATTAGTTTTACATCGAATTAGTCATAAATTATGGAAGTATAAGCTTCCTCTTTTACCAAGGGTGCTTAGTCAACTAACAAGAAATATAACTGGCATTGAAATACATCCAGGAGCAAAAATAGGTAAAGGGGTTTTCATTGATCATGGAATGGGAGTCGTTATAGGAGAAACAAGTGAAATAGGAGATAGATGCCTTCTTTATCAAGGAGTGACACTTGGTGGAACAGGTAAAGACCGCGGGAAGCGTCATCCTACTCTTGAAGAAAATGTTGTTGTAGGAGCAGGAGCAAAAGTTCTAGGTGCTATTCAAATAGGATCGAATACAAGAATTGGAGCTGGTTCTGTTGTAGTAAAAAATGTTGAAAAAAATAGCACTGTAGTTGGTATTCCGGGAAGGGTTGTTCATCAAAGTGGTGTCAAAATCAATCCTCTTGCACATTCAGCATTACCAGACGCTGAGGGTAGTGTTATTAAAAATCTAATGGACAGAATTGATCATTTGGAAAATCATATAATTGGATTACAAGATTTAATAGAAAAAGGTAATATTAGTAAGAAGAAAAAACAAATTTTTATTAGTGAATCTCAAAGTCTAAGAGATAAAGAAATTATTGACTTTTTAGGAACTAATGAAGAAGAAATTTAATTTTTAAGAGACGTATTAAAGACAGTCTGTTTCTAAGTAATATATATTTAATTTAAAATCATATAAGAAAATACAAAAATCAATAAATTAATAATCAATTTCTTTAATATTCATAATTAATTAGGGGCCTGAGAGACTAAAAACTGCTTTAATTATCAACTACTTTTTTAGCCGGCTGAAACATAAACATAGAATAAATAACATTTCTCCTCATATTAATCATCATTTCCAAAAACATATCATAACCCTCGTTTTTATATTCAATCAAAGGATCCTTTTGCCCATATCCTCTTAGTCCAACAGATTCACGCAAAGAATCCATTGATTGCAAGTGCTCTCTCCATAAGCTATCGAGTTGTTGAAGTATAAAAAATCTTTCTGCTTCTCGCATCATGCCAGGATGCGATTGTTCAATTTGAGCTTCCTTCAAATCATATGCATTACGCAACTCTTCTTTTAAATAATTTTTTAATTCTTCTACATTTAACATAGATAAATTATTTGGTTTTAAGTCTTCTAAAAGGTATATAAACTCTTTAACTTTTGAAACCAACTTATCTAAATCCCACTCTTCAGGAGGAAGCTCTTGATTAACATATGCCTCAACTATTTCTTCCATAGTACGTTCACCATAACCAAGAACTTGTAACTTTAATTCTTTTCCATCTAAAACTCTTCTTCTCTCGGTATAAACAGCTTTCCTCTGATTATTCATGACCTCATCATATTCAAAAACTTGTTTTCTAATATCGTAATAGTAAGTTTCAACTTTTTTTTGTGCTCCTTCCAAAGAACGAGTAAGCATTCCTGATTCAATTGGCATATCTTCCTCTACTCGAAATGCATTCATAAGGCCTGCAACTCTATCTCCTCCAAATATCCTTAAAAGATTATCTTCAAGTGATAAGAAAAATCTTGTACTTCCTAAGTCACCTTGTCGACCAGATCTGCCTCTTAATTGATTATCAACCCTTCTTGATTCATGTCTTTCAGTTCCAATAACATGTAATCCCCCTGCATCTCTAACACTTTTCTCTTCGTTTTTAATAACTTCTTGATATTCTGCTTTAATTAAATTAATAGCTTGTCGTAAAGAAGAAATATTTTCATCTTCTAGTGGACTTTTCTCAGCAGCAGTTGCTATTCGATCCTCTAATTGAATAGTAGTGAGTGTTCTATCTCCCCATGCCTTTACTAAATTTGAGATTATTTTACCAAGCTCTTTATCTGTATCATCTGATAATTTTACTGGAAATAATTGATTCAAATAAGTTTGATTAGTATTAATTTTTTGATTGATTTCAGATAGTTTAAATCCCTCTGATTTGCTACTCCTTTGTAAAGGTATAGGTGGTTTATGTCCCTCTTCAGGCTTAATCAAACGAGGGCTAAGAAGTTCCTTGATTTTTAATCTAGCCATATAATCGCTATTTCCTCCAAGAATTATGTCAGTGCCTCTACCAGCCATATTTGTCGCAATGGTAACTGAGCCTGGTCTTCCCGCTTGAGCTACTATTTCTGCCTCTCGCTCAACATTTTCTGGTTTTGCGTTTAACAAATTATGTGGGATTTCTTCCTCCTGTAAAAGAGAACTAATTAATTCACTTTTTTCAACACTAGTTGTTCCAACAAGCACTGGTCGTCCTTTTTTATGAATAACAGAAATTTCTTTTGCTACTGCTCTCCATTTTGCTGTTTCTGTTTTAAAAACCTGATCAGTCCAATCCTCTCTTGAGATTTTTCGATTCGTTGGTATGACAGTTGTTTGTAATTTATAAGTTTTCTCAAATTCTACTTCCTCAGTTTTAGCGGTACCTGTCATCCCTGATAAGCGAGGGTACAAAAGAAAAAAGTTTTGATAAGTAATTGAAGCAAGCGTTTGTGTCTCAGGTTGAATGGCAAGGTTTTCTTTCGCTTCAATTGCTTGATGTTGTCCGTCGCTCCATCGTCTACCTGGCATAACTCTTCCAGTGAATTCATCAACAATTACAGCTTCATTATTGCGAACTATATAGTTAATATCTCGAATAAAAAGTTCCTTCGCTTTTAAAGCATTAGTTACATAATGAGCCCAAGGATCTTTGGGATCAAAGAGATCAGTCACGTTTAAAAATTTCTCTGTTTTAGAAAACCCTTCATCAGTGAGAATACAACTTCTCTGTTTTTCATCGACTTCATAATCGCCCTCTGGATCTATTCCATCTTTTGACATCTCTTGTGATCTTGATAATTTTTCCACTACAGCTGCAGCCTTTTTATATTTGTCTTGGGGTCTTTCAACCTGCCCTGAAATAATTAATGGGGTGCGAGCTTCATCTATCAGAATTGAATCAACTTCGTCAATGACACAAAACTGAAAAGATCTTTGTACCACCTCCTCAACGCTTGCGGCCATATTATCTCGAAGATAATCAAAACCAAGTTCTGAATTAGTAGCGTAGGTTATATCGCATAAATAATTTTTTCGGCGCTCAGGAGGAAGCATATCTTGCTGAATAAGTCCTACTGAAAGTCCTAAAAAGCGATGAATTTGGCCCATCCATTCCGCATCTCTTCTGGCCAAATAGTCATTAACAGTGACAACATGTACTCCCTTTCCAGTTAAAGCATTTAAAAACGTAGGCAAAGTAGAAACTAATGTTTTCCCTTCACCAGTCTTCATTTCTGCGATTTGTCCTTCATGTAAAACCATTCCACCCATTAACTGCACATCAAAATGTCTCATTCCCAAAACTCTTTTTGAAGCTTCTCTAACTAAAGCAAAAGCCTCTGGTAGAAGTTCATCCATCAAATCCAAACAAACCGATGGTTTATCAGGTTTTTCCAACTGCAAGCGAAAATCTATTACACGACTCCTGAGTTCATCATCAGACAAAGACACGAAATCTTCCTCAAGAATATTAATATCTGAAACTATTGGAGAATATCTCCTTAATTTGCGCGCGTTAGGGTCACCAAGAAGTCGCTTAAGCATTAACTATTTTGTTCGAGATATTATGTATTTTATTTTACGCTATTGAAAATAGATTTTAAAGGCTTTGACAGATTAGAGCATTTAAAAAATTAAAAGTCTAAGAATTAATAGATGATTAGAATTAGTTAAAAATGCTTAATGATTAAGATCCTAAAAGTAAAAAAGGTTTTTCAGTCTAATAAGCATGTAGTAACATTTAAAGATAAAGCCATTTAAGTTCTAATGAGATAGAAATGAATAAAAAACCAATTAAAAAGTAGATCAATGAATAATTATTTACTAATATGTTAGAAAATAATTATTAATACTGAAATCAAATTATTTAATGAAAGACATATCTTTAATTAAACATGCTTCGGGTGCCCCAGGCCTAAGACTCTTTGGAATTGGTCCAGCTTTTAAGCCAATCAAAGGCTTAGAAAAACTACAAGTTTTATTCAATCAGAATACATTATGGGCAAAAGATAGAACTATCAGCCAAATTCAAAAAATGCTATCCAATAGCAATGTAATCATTACACTATGGAGTAAGCATAATTTAGTTGGTTTTGGTAGAGCAACAACAGATGAAGTTTATCGAGCAGTTTTATGGGATATCGTTGTTTCCAAAGAGGTACAACGTGTTGGTCTAGGAAAAGTTATCGTAGAGGAATTATTAAAAGATAAAAAAATAAATTCAGTAGAAAAAGTTTATTTAATGACTACTGATAGCCAAGATTTTTATAAGCAATTAGGATTTAAAGTTAATATTAATCAAAGTCTAATGATGTTAAGCTAGATATAGATTAATCATTACTTAAAATATAAAGCGGATGAAGAGATTCGAACTCTCGACATTCTCCTTGGCAAGGAGATGCTCTACCACTGAGCTACATCCGCATAGCTATATTTATATCGTACCAATTAAAATGCCGTAGTTGAAGGATGATAATAAATTGAGCTTTTCAATTTACAAAATCAACTAACCGCTTTCATCAAAGAACCCATTTCAAGAGCCTGTAAAGCATAACTCCATCCTAAATTATTCTTAATTCCTGCTCTTTCTAAAGCCTGCTGCATTGTATCTGTTGTCAAAACACCAAATATAATTGGAACTCCAGTGTCCCTGGAAACAGTTGCAATACCTTTACTAGCCTCAGAAACAACAACATCAAAGTGTGGAGTGTCCCCACGAATAACTGCTCCCAAGGTGATAATCACCTCATACTTACCAGTTCGAGCCAGTTGTTGTGAAATAATTGGCAATTCAAAAGAACCTGGAACCCAAGCAATATCCAATTGCTTACTTGACTCTGATACATCAATACCGTGCCTGGTCAAGCAATCTAGACAACCGCTTAATAGTTTATTGGTAATTAGATCATTAAAACGTGCGATAACTATAGCCACACGTAATGATGATGAATTCTGAAAGGTACCCTCAATTGTTGCCATCTTATAAGGCCTTATATACCTATTAACAGTAACCTCTTAAGAGTAAATTTAAAACATTTCTATAAAAACAAGTCTGTTTTATGCAATTTTCAATTGCATAAAATAATTAAACATTCATCTGATGAGTGATGTATTCACCGACCAATGCTTGAAGAAGAACCAAATGGAACCATACTCCTGCAAGTATTTCAATCTTTTTAATATTTGGATTCCGATTATCCTCTGGATTCGTTTGAGTCATATAGAAAACAGGAACTCCAATTACCAAAAGCAATGAAGAGAATAAAAGTGCGTTCGCGACGATGGAATTAATAGCCAGCATGAGGGAAAAGCTGAAGAAGAATTGCTCAATATTTGATAATTCTCCCATGTAAGTGTGATTTGATGAACCAGGTCTTAATATTTGTAGTGAGGCTTCACATGCAAAAAAAAATAATTCTTCTAATATGCGTTGATTAAAGATTGAGTAATTAAATGGCTGCCAGCCCAAATTCATTGCAAGGCAGTCTTTTTAACAATGAAGAAGCATCTTCTGGTATAGATAATCTCGAAAATAAATCTTCCAATCTCTCAATTGAAAGCGTTGGTAATCAAGAACTAAAAGATGACGCGCACTTGCGACCACGTTCCAAAAAACGAGATAAAAACCAAATCAATAATGTTGATGGGTTATCTAAAACTGATATAGAAGAACCAAAATGGTCGCACCATAGCTTGCCAAGTATTGATGATCTCACTCCTGCGCTAAGACACTATGTCGAACTAAAAATAGAAAATCCAGACAGGGTTTTACTTTATAGGCTGGGTGATTTTTTTGAATGTTTTTTTGAAGATGCAATCACACTTTCTGAAATACTAGAACTAACTCTTACCAGTAAAGAAGGAGGGAAAAAGATCGGCCGAATTCCAATGGCTGGCATTCCCCATCATGCTTCAGATAGATATTGCACTCAACTGATAAAGAAAGGTTTCTCAATTGCCATTTGTGACCAACTTGAAGCTGCTCCCTCAAAGGGAAATAAATTAATAAAAAGAGGTATTACAAGATTAATCACTCCTGGGACGATTCTAGAAGAGGGAATGCTGAGTGCCAAACAAAATAATTGGCTTGCTTCTGTTCTGATTAACTCCTATTCAAAGAAAGAAGGTATCACATGGTCCTTAGCGAAAGTAGATGTCAGCACGGGTGAATTAATTGTACAAGAAGGGCAAGAAATCAATAATCTAAGACAAGAGTTAATCAAATTAGAAGCAGCTGAAATAATCTCAGAAAAAGAAACAATAAAACATCAACATTGGCGAACAAAGGCAATGAAGATAACAGAATTCAACCAAACATCATTTACTGAATTAGAATCAAAAACATCTATAATAAATCATTACTCCTTAAGCAATATTGATGGATTAGGTTTACATTCTCATTCTCTATCAATTAGAGCCATTGGAGGCTTAATTGCATATTTAAATAAAACACATCCGAACCTTAAAAATCATGATAAACATACAATAAAAACTCATATTGCCTTAGATTATCCTCAGATAAAATATGATCATGCTGGATTAATTATAGATAATCAAACAAGAAAAAACTTAGAAATTGTAGCGACTCAAAGAGGTGGGCAATTTCAAGGATCATTATTATGGGCAATCGACAAGACTTTAACTGCAATGGGAGGTAGATGTATAAGAAGGTGGCTAGAAGAACCTCTAACAAACTTTCATGAAATAAATAACAGACAAGAAATAATTGCTTTACTTGTGAAATCATCTTCCTCAAGAAAAACTCTTCGCAAAATACTTAGGTCTATGGGAGATCTTGAACGCCTTTCAGGGCGAGCAGGAGCACAACAAGCTGGTGCAAGAGATTTAGTCGCAATAGCCGAAGGAATAAACCGTTTACCCTTATTAGCAAACAATCTTGACCACCCTGCATTTGACAAATCTGAATACTTCCAATCTATTACGAATTTAGATCAGAAATTAATAGAAATCGCATCAAATATCAATAATACAATTATAGATAATCCACCACTAAGTCTTACAGAGGGTGGGCTAATTTATGATGGTATAAATCCTATTCTTGATGGATTGCGTAATAAACTTGATGATCAAAATTCATGGCTAAAGAAACAAGAAATTAAAGAACGAGAACTAAGTAAGATCAACAATTTAAAATTACAATATCATCGGTCTTTTGGATATTTTTTAGCAGTTAGCAAAGCTAAGTCTACAAATGTTCCTGATCACTGGATCAGAAGACAAACTCTTACCAATGAAGAGCGATTTGTAACTCCCGAACTAAAAGAAAGAGAGGGGCAGATATTCCAGTTAAAAGCTAGAATATGTCAGTTAGAATATGAAATATTTTGCGAACTTCGAATACTCGTTGGAAGCAAAGCAAAAAATATTAGACAAACTGCAAAAGCCATATCTTGTTTAGATGTATTAACTGGTTTAGCAGAACTTGCAGCAACACATAATTATATAAAGCCTACAATTATTGATAATAAAGATTCTAAAAATTCAAGAAAGCTATCAATTGTAGAAGGTCGTCATCCAGTTGTTGAACAGATTCTTGTTGATAAAGTTTTTGTACCAAATGATATTAATCTTGGATCAAATACTGATTTAATTATTCTATCTGGACCAAATGCAAGCGGTAAAAGTTGTTACTTAAGACAAGTAGGTCTACTACAAATTATGGTACAAATAGGTAGTTGGATCCCAGCAAAATCATGCACTATAGGAATTGCTGATCAACTATTCACTCGTGTTGGTGCCGTAGATGATTTAGCGGCAGGTCAATCTACTTTTATGGTAGAAATGATTGAAACAGCTTTTATTCTTAATAAGGCAACAGAAAAATCCTTGGTTTTATTAGATGAAATTGGTCGAGGAACGTCAACTTTTGATGGTCTCTCTATTGCTTGGTCTGTTAGCGAATTCCTTGCGCGAAATATAAAAAGTCGGTCAATTTTTGCTACTCATTATCATGAGTTAAATCAAATTTCTAAATCCAACAAAAATGTAGAAAATTTTCAAGTCCTTGTTGAACATGAGAATAATTCACTTAATTTTCTTCATAAAGTTGCTAAAGGAGGATCATTTAAAAGTTATGGAATCGAAGCAGCTAGACTTGCTGGTGTTCCAAAAGAAGTTATTGAAAGAGCTAGAAAAATACTACATGGACTTGAAGAAAAAAGCGGCAATAAAAATCAAGAAACTAAATAAAGCTAATAATCAGAAGCTCTAAGCAAAGCATTAACAGTTGCTGCTGCAACAGATGCCCCTCCCCTAGAACCTTCTAAAACAATATGTGCTAAATCACTATTTAATAATCGAGTTTTACATTGAGACACTCCTATAAAGCCAACTGGCATCCCAATAATCAAACTAGGTTTTTTAGTGCCTTTCTTAATTAAATCTAATAAAGTCATCAATGCTGAGGGTGCACTGCCAATGAGAACAACTGGTCCCACCAAAAATTCTTCGTTTTTTTCAATATCTAACCACATTTTTTGCATACCTATTGAACTCCTAGTTATTGAAGATGAATCAATCACGTTAGGAGCCATTTCTAAAATACATTTAACTTTTGAATTTAATGTTCTTTTGGCTACTGGGGAAACAGCCGCCTCTGCCATAAAAGTATCAGTCAAAATAATTGCACCCTTTTTCAAGGCATCAATCGCCCCTTCACAAGAATTGGAACTAAACCTCAAATAAGATTGCATACTTAGATCACCACTTGAATGAATAATGCGTTCTAAAACTGATTGCTCAAGACAATTCAGACCTGTCAATCCAATTTGAGATCTTATATATTTAAGACTTTCAAGAAAAATTGGATGCTCTGGTGTTTTCACTGTGTAATTTCTTAGGCTAGTTTAAGAACAGATCTTTATAAACAACATATCTGTAAGTAATGCCAATACATTTAATATGGGGAGATGACTATGAGGCAAGTAATAGAGAAATTGAAAACATAATTAAAAAAGTTATCGATCCAGTATGGAAAAGTTTTAACTATAGTCAAATCGATGGAAATGATCCAAAGCAAAATTTCAGAGCACTTGAAGAAATTCAAAGTGCTCCGTTAGGGAAAGGAGGAAGAATTGTACTAGTTAGAAGAAGCCCATTTTGCAACGGATCATCTATTGATCTTGCTAATAAGATTGAACAAGCAATCAAATTAATACCTGATAATACACATTTAATTTTAAATAATTCAAATAAACCTGATAAAAGACTTAAAAATACTAAATTAATACAAAAATATATTGAATCCAATGCTTCGTCTGAGGAAAAAAGTTTTACACTTCCGCTACCATGGGATCTTTATGGGCAAAGGAACTTAGTCAACAATATTGCTGATAGATTAAATTTAAAAATGAGTAATGAAACGATAGATTTAATAGTAGAAAGTATAGGAAATGATAGCTCATTAATTAATACGGAACTTCAAAAAATTTCATTACTTTCTGAGGCAAATAATAAAATCTTGAATAAAAATGAACCTCAAATTATAACATATGAACTAGTTAAAAATTTAATTCAAAATAATTCAACAAATGCACTAGAAATTGCCAGCCTTCTTCTCAAAGGAGACAGAACTATCGCTCTAAATAAAATCAAATCCTTACTTGAAAATGGAGAACCAGCTTTAAGATTAATTGCAACATTGACAGGCCAATCACGTGGGTGGCTGTGGGTAAATCTCTTAGATAGCGAAGGCAATCAAGACGTCAAAGAAATTGCTAAGCTTACTGGAATTGCTAATCCAAAACGTATTTATGTAATACGAAAACAAATTCAAGGTAAATCATTGGAGACATTGCTTGAATTGATGAGAAAACTTCTAAAAATAGAAGCCTCAATCAAATCAGGAACCAATCCAATCGATTCTTTTAAAGATAATCTGCTAACAGAAAGTAAAATTATGACTAACAACTGGAATAATTAATACGTTAACAAGAGTTCAATGACGTTGCTGGTTCAAAAATTTGGCGGCACCTCTCTGGGAAGCATTGAGCGAATAAAAGCTGTCGCCCAAAGAATAAAAACGAGTAAAGATAATGGAAATGATCTAGTAGTTGTTGTCTCAGCGATGGGACATACAACTGATCAATTAACAAAGTTAGCTTCAGAAATAAGTATTCAACCTCATCATCGAGAGATGGATATGCTCCTATCAACTGGAGAACAAGTTTCAATATCATTGTTATCTATGGCTCTAAAAGAATTGGGCATACCAGCAATCTCCTTAACTGGAACTCAGGCTGGCATTATTACTGAATCCGCTCATGGGCGAGCCAGAATAATAGAAATAAGAACAGAAAGAATAAATAATCTTTTAGATCAAGGCCAAACCTTGGTTATTGCTGGATTCCAAGGCACTAGTCTTGGAATAGGAGGAATTGCAGAAATAACAACTTTAGGGAGAGGAGGCTCAGATACCTCTGCAGTAGCTTTAGCAGCATCTCTGGATGCTGAGAAATGTGAAATTTACACTGATGTTCCTGGCGTTTTAACAACTGATCCGCGAATTGTTAAAAATGCACAATTAATGAAAAGCATTAGTTGTGATGAAATGCTAGAGCTGGCAAGCCTTGGAGCTGCCGTTTTGCATCCTAGAGCTGTTGAAATAGCAAGAAATTTCGGAGTAACTCTCGTAGTGAAATCAAGTTGGGACAACCTTGATGGAACTACACTAACTAGTAAAAAAAATAATATTTATTCTAAAGGTGGGATAGAACATCGCAGTCCTGTAGATGGATTAGAACTTGTCGAACATCAAGCAGTCGTAGCTCTATCTAATATTCCAGATCGTCCAGGAATTGCAGCCGAGTTATTTGAATCTTTATCAGAAGGTGGTGTAAATGTAGATCTTATTATTCAAGCAACACACCAATATAACTATAACGATATTACTTTTACTGTTGCAGAAAATGAATTAAATAATGCATATGAACAATGTAAAAAGCTCATTAATACTATTGGTGGTGAAATATCTTCTCAAAGCAATCTCACTAAACTCAGTATTTACGGAGCTGGTATTATGGGGAGACCTGGGATAGCATCATCTCTATTCCAAACTCTTTCTGATTCTGGTATTAATATACGACTGATAGCAACTAGTGAAGTAAAAGTAAGTTGTGTTATTGATGCAGAGTTAGGTCAAAAAGCATTGCGGAGTATAAGTGAAGTGTTCAAACTTAATAATAAACAAATTACTCTTAATCCTATTTTTGAAAATAACAACGAACCAGAAGTAAGAGGAATAGCTTTAGATAAAGATCAAATTCAAGTTAGCGTCAAGAATGTTCCAGATAAACCTGGGACAGCTTCCAAAATATGTTCAACACTAGCTGACAAAAATATCAGCTTAGATACAATAGTTCAATCTGAAAGAAGTCATAAAGATCAAACTAAGGATATTAGTTTCACATTAAAGAAAAATGATAGAAGCGAAGCCAAATATGCTTTAGAAGAATTAATATCAAACTGGAAGGGATCAAGACTTGAAGAAGGTAATTCCATAGTTCGAATTAGCGCAGTAGGTTCAGGAATGCCTTTCACGAAAGGAACAGCTGGTAAAATATTTAGAGCACTCGCTAATCAAAAAATCAATATCGAAATGATTGCTACTAGTGAAATAAGAACGACTTGTATTATCTCAGAAAAATATGGTGAAAAAGCTTTAAATGTAATTCATTCTTGTTTTGAATTAGAAAAAAATAATAGCTCATAAGCTATTATTTACCTATTAATCTATGTCTTAATTTCTTTATACGGTCTCTAAGAATTGCCGCCTTTTCAAAATCTAAATCTTTAGCAGTTTCTTTCATTTTATATTCTAATTTTTCAATTAATTCAGGTAAAGAGTCTAAAGACAATCCAGAATCAGTCTCTCTAGTGCTATGTTCAATTAATTTATCTGCAATGTCAATAAAATCATCGGGTTTTTCGTCTTGGTTTAATCTTCTAGAAATCTCTAAAAATGAAAGAATTGAATTATTTACTTTCTTACCAGCTGGTTTCGGGGTTATACCATGCTTAATATTATAAATATCTTGTATTTCACGGCGTCTCTCTGTTTCACTAATAGCTTTCGCCATTGAGTCTGTCATTTTATCAGCATAAAGTAAAGCTAAACCTTCCACATGCCTTGCTGCTCTTCCAATGGTTTGTATTAAAGATCTTTCTGCTCTTAAAAAACCTTCTTTATCAGCATCAAGAATTACGACAAGAGATACTTCAGGTAAATCTAAGCCTTCTCTTAAAAGATTTACTCCAACTAAAACATCATATTCTCCAAGTCTTAAATCTTGAATAATTTCAATTCTCTCAATTGAATGAATCTCTGAATGTAAATAGCGAACTCTTATTTTATTGTCAGATAAATAATCTGTTAGATCCTCAGCCATTCTTTTTGTAAGAGTTGTCACAAGTATCCTTTGATTTTTAGATGCCCTTTTTCTAATCTCGAAAAGTAAATCTTCAACCTGGCCATTTGTTGGACGTACGTCAACTAAAGGATCTAATACACCAGTTGGTCTAATAACTTGTTCAACTATGTGACCTGTACTTTGAGACAATTCCCAATCACCTGGAGTGGCACTTATAAAAACTGTTTGTTTTGCTTTTTTCCAAAATTCAATATCTTTTAAAGGACGATTATCAGCTGCACTTGGCAATCTAAAACCATGATCTATTAATACTTTTTTTCTAGATTGATCACCATTATACATAGCTCTTAATTGAGGACAAGTAACATGACTTTCATCAATAAGTAATAACCAGTTGCTAGGAAAATAATCTATTAAGCACTCAGGAGCTGATCCTGGTTCTCTTCCAGATAAATGACGAGCATAATTTTCAACTCCATTACAATATCCTACTTCCTTTAACATTTCCAAATCGTATTTTGTTCTTTGTTCTAATCTTTGAGCCTCAAGTAATTTTCCCTCTTGATTGAGAAAATCTAGTCTATCTTTTAATTCTTTTTTTATTCCTTTAATTGCAGAGTCTAAGCGATCTTTCGGTGTTACAAAATGTTTTGCGGGATATATGTTGATTGAATCAAGTTTATTTAATATTTCTCCAGTAGTAGGATCTACATAGCTAATAGTTTCAACTTCATCACCAAACAATTCAAGTCTAACTAATCTATCATCATATGCAGGCCCTATTTCTAAAACATCGCCTCTTACTCTAAATCTACCTCTACTAATTTCTACATCATTACGTGTATATTGATTAGATACTAATGATCTAAGACAAGCTCTTAAATCAATACTTTTTCCAACTTCAAATTTTATAGAAGCCTTTAAATATTCACTAGGAATTCCTAGACCATAAATACAACTAATTGAAGCCACAACAATGACATCATCTCTTTCAAACAAAGATCTAGTTGCAGAATGACGCAACATATCAATTTCTTCATTAATTGAAGATGTCTTTGCTATATAAGTATCACTAACTGGAACATAAGCTTCTGGCTGATAATAATCATAATAAGAAATAAAATATTCAACAGCATTTTCTGGGAAAAATTCCCTTAATTCATTACATAATTGAGCAGCTAGTGTTTTATTGTGCGCTAAAACTAATGATGGCCTATTTGTTTGTGCAATTAAATTAGCAATCGTAAATGTCTTTCCGGTTCCAGTTGCACCTAATAATGTTTGGAACTTTTCACCATCGTTTACACCTGCAACAAGTCCTTTAATAGCGGCCGGTTGATCACCTTTTGGAAGATAAGGAGCTTGAAGTTTATATTCAGGCATATTCTTATCAAATAAGAACAAAAGATAGATGTATACCTTCCATGCCCTTTAAAATTAAATCAAAAAAGTTTTCTTTCACATTATTAAATTCATTAATTAATCGTAGAAAACATTTTAAATGAATCTAGAGCCTGACGAAGACCTTTAACTGTAGCAATCATAGCTATTTCAGCATGCAATTTATTTACAGCTGAACCTATACCAACCCCAGTAGCACCAACTGATATAGCCATTGGGATAGTGACGTCAGAAAGTCCAGAAGCACAAATCACAGGAATATCAAAATTATTCTCTTTGAAAGCAGAAGCAATCGCGATAGTACTAGCCAAAGTAGGTGAAGCCTTTTCTATTAAACCTAAAGTTCCAGGACTAATGGGATTAGAGCTTGTTCCTCCCTCTGTCTGAATCACGTCAACTCCACTATCAACAAGATCTAACGCTAGTTGAGCTTGACTATCTAAAGGCAAACTATGAGGGACAGTGACTGACAAAACGACGTCAGGTAAAATTCGTCTTGATTCAAACGCTAATGAGAGCACCTCATCAGCTGAGAAAAAACGCCCATCTGGATAAAAAGAATCAAAATTACCAATCTCAATAATGGATGCTCCTGCTTTAACAGCATTAGGAAATAGTTTGGGTTCCACCGAACTGACACAAACAGGAATATTCGAAGTTTTCACAGCTAGCTCTACTAATTCTGGGTCACATGCAATATCCAATAAATCAGCACCTCCAAGACCTGAAGCTTTCGAAATCCGAGAAACTGATTCTGAATTAAAGTTATTCAATCCAGAAATTACTTTCAACAAAGATCTATTTTGAATACTCTTTTGAAGTGAAACTGGCAAATTCTGCAGACGTGTCATAAAAACATCAACTATTAATCTGATTGTGACACTGACTAAGCGAAAGAACTAAAAAAATGCCGATAGAACTCTGAAACCAAAGCAAATGTCACAATCTGTCCAAAAGAAAAGTTCTTGGAGCAAATGGCACATGCGTTTGCATAAAAGACTCAAACAAAATAAATATCTGCTCCCAAGCAACTCAACACTGCTTCTCGCGATCTCTGGTGGACAAGATTCAATGGCTCTTCTTAAATTAATTACTGATTTAAGAAGACTATATAAATGGCAAATCGAGATTTGGCATGGAGATCACCAATGGCACAATAAATCCGAACAAATAGAAGCAGAACTAAAGCTTTGGTGTCTTAATAAGCAATTATCATTTAACTCTAATAAAGCGAGTAAAGAAGAAGTAGCTAATGAGGAAAAGGCTAGAGATTGGAGATATAAAAATTTAATCATGAAGGCTAAACTCTTATCATCAAAAAATGTAGATTATCCCTGTGAAAAAATATTAACTGGTCATACAGCAACTGATCGAGCAGAAACAATAATTATGAACTTAGCTAGAGGAACTGATTTAATTGGTCTTAGTACCCTTACTGAACAAAGAACCTTAGAGAATAATTTAGAATTAGTAAGACCACTTCTGATTTTTAACAGAGAGGAGACTCTCGAAATCTGCAAAGAGTTTAATTTACCAATTTGGATTGATCCTTCAAATGAAAATATGGATTTAACGAGAAATAGAATTAGAAAAGAAATTTTGCCAATTTTAAATTCCATATATAAAGGTGCAGACTCAAGAATAGCCTCGGTAGCTAATAGACTTGAAAGCTATAGCAAAGACCAAAAATCTTTTGCAGCAATTGCAATAGAATTTTGCCAAGGAGAATATAGAAATTCTTTATCTAGAAGAAAATTAATCAATTTCACCAACTCAATTCGAAAAACAATACTTTTCTATTGGCTAAAAATGATCGGCATCAAAAGAATCAATTCTTTGCAAATCGAAGAAATAAACAACAAAATATCTAAAGGCAAACCACCTGGAACAATCTATCTTCATGGTGAATTCCTAATAAGCTGGAACAAAGAGAATATCTATATATCAAACAAGACTAGTCAAAAAACAATTATTCAATGATCAGCTAATTGCTGATCTACGACGTCTTGTTCGGCCCGTTGGCATTTCATCAGAATTAGATTCACTATTTACTTTTTGTTCTGTTGATGAACTTTTCTCTTTAGTAGTTAAGGGTGTTTTGTTTTCTTTCAACGATTGATCAGTAGTTTTCTTAACTACTTGTCGAGAATCTTGTTGTTGATCAAGTTGTGGTTTATAGGCTCGAGTACCACCTGGAGCAGGTTGAACAAGACAAAGGATTAACGGTTCAGCCTGAACCTCCCTTCTCAACCTACGAGATAAACCTGCTTCCACCTCCCTTTGCAAACCAATCCAATCAACCTCGACTGACTTACCTCCTGTCTTGAGAACAAGTTGTTTCCATCGGTTTTCTAAAACCCAGTTAATTTCTCTTTCAGTCCAATTAACCATCGTTTTAGCATCAACATTCGTTATAACTCCACGAAGATTGACTCTAGGTGGCGCAACCATCACGCCATCAGTGCTAATTGGGGTCAGAACAGTGATAACTCCATCGTCCGCAAGTTGCTGTCGTTCTTTTAAAACTCGAGTATCCACAACTCCTGTTCTGGAAGAATCTAGTAATTCCACTCCAGATTTAACTGGAGAACCTTGAACGAGAGAATCAGGTCTCAATTCCGCAACATCACCATTTTCCATAACCAATACATTTTCCGGATGAACTCCCATGGATACAGCAGTTTTCCCATGAAGAACTTGCATCCTGTACTCCCCGTGCACAGGAATAAAGTATTTAGGTCTGGTTAATCCAAGCATCCATTTTTGATCTTCTTGGCAACCATGACCTGAAACATGAATGCCTTTATCTTTTCCATAAATAACTTTTGCACCCAGTTTTATTAGTTTATCAATCGTATGCATCACTGAAATAGTATTTCCAGGGATAGGGCTAGCAGAAAAAATAACCGTATCACTGGTTTTCAATTGAACATGTTGATGCTCACCTCTCGCAATTCGACTCAAAGCAGCCATTGATTCACCTTGGCTACCTGTCATCAATAAAAAAGTCTCTCTATCAGGCAAATCCCTAATCTGTTTAATTGGAAAAAACAAATCATCAGGAAAACGCATATATCCAAGTTCTCTTGCTTTACCAACAACATTCAACATAGAGCGACCAAGCAAGCCAACTTTTCTACCATTTTTCATTGCTAACTCTAAAAGCATCGCCACTCGGTGAGTCGAACTAGCAAAAGTAGTAACCATAACTCTGCCCTCAGCAGTAGCAATGTATCTATCTAAGTTTGGGAAAACAGAATATTCTGAAGGAGTAAATCCTGTAACTTCAGAGTTGGTTGAATCAGATAAAAGGCATAAAACGCCCTGATCACCATAGTGAGCCATTCGAGCTAGATCTGAAGGCTGACCATCAGGCGGAGTATGGTCGAATTTAAAATCACCAGTAAAAAAGACTACCCCCACTGGAGTAGTTACAGCAAAGGAATAACTATCAGAAATTGAATGTGTATTTCTTACAAATTCAACGGAAAAATGTTGACCAACTTTAATAACTTCTCTTGGTCCACATACTTGTATTGTTGTCCTATCAGCAACCCCAGCTTCCTCCATTTTTCCTCTAAGCATAGACATAGCTAGGGGGGGACCGTAAATAATGGGAATATTAAAATTCTTTAAATGATGGGAAATTCCACCAATATGATCTTCATGACCATGAGTTACAACCAGGCCTCTTATTCGACTTTGATTTTCACGTAAATAAGTAGTGTCAGGCATCACAACATTAACCCCATGCATTCCATCAGTAGGGAAAGCAAGACCTGCATCGAGAATCATGATGTCGTCACCATATTCAAAAACGCAAGTATTTTTACCAATT